>JADGAZ010000001.1 GCA_015231755.1 Magnetococcales bacterium
AGGTCATCGCTGTGTGAGGAGTCTGTTTCCAGAAGATGGTCTTGTCGTGTGACCAGGGGGAGCAGCCAGGTAACCCGGTCGGGTTGGGTCTGTTCGTTGACAGTGGGCAATGTCCAGGCCTGGGCGTGCCAGCCGCGAAAGATTTTATCCACCCCTGACCCGGCTTTCTCGGCGGTTCCGATCAGCATGAACATGGTTTGTAACGCCTTGTTGCGACATTCGCTCACGTTGCCACGCAGCAGTTGGTCCAGGGAGACCAGCAGTCCCCCCGGATTGGAAAATTCCAGGCGATCCCGATGTTTTTCCACCACGATGCCCCCTTGTCCCAGGTGGTCGGCGTGGATCAGGGTATTGACCAAAGCCTCGCGGATGGCTTCATGGACCTCCGTTTCTCCTTTGCGAAAGAGGGTGGTATCCAGTTGAAACGGAAGTTTCAGATCCGATGTGAGACGTTGGACCACTCTTTGGTAAAATTAAAACAGATTGGCGTGCCAGGTGCCATCCAGGGTCAAGCGATCGGTCCAGCGCACTTCGGGGTCCGGGGAGAGACGTTCACGATAATCCACATGATAACTCGGGACCGCCTCGCGGATGGTCTCTTCACGGCCAAACATCAGGATTCCGGCGATGGTCAGACCCTCCATTCCGGTGACGCGCTCCCGTCGCCAGCCACCCAGTTTGGCCAACAGATCCTGGTCGGACTCGTTCAACCAGGGGTGGGTGGGCTTGTGGGAGGCCAGTCGGTTCCGGTATTGCCGCAGGGTGGAAGGATCGATGTCGGACAGACCGAACCCTTCGAGAATCCGTCCATCCGCGGGTTCGTCGCCCCGATCGGTCAGCATGCGGCTGACTTCTTGATAAAAGTCGTGGAGTGTGGAGCCGTCGGTTGTCTGATCAACCGCGTTTTAGGTTAATCTGACCTTTGGTGCTGCGTTCTGTATAGTAGGATCCTGTCAGTTCGTTCGGTTTGGTTGGATCATACACTAGTGTACAAGTACCATCATGTTTTGGGCTTCTGTACCATACTTCATACTGCGGTGTATTGCTATAGTTAAAAATTATCGAGAAACGACCATCGTTTTTCTTATCCAATGTGCAATTGGTGGAACCTGATTCCGATTCTTTAGTTCTCATTCGCACGGTAGTTGACATCCAGTTCTGCTTAATGGTGAATTCAGCATCAATAGGACCAGGTTTCTCTCTGGTTTCAGGGTTGATCCATTCTGAACGAAGGGTTCCTTGCCAAATACCGTTTAGATCTGGAAAAATTATATATCCAAGCGTTGGGTAATATTGCCACAAAGTCCGCCAATAGCGGTTTAGTACAAATAACCCTCCGAATTCCAGAATGGTAATCACCAATGAGGTCCAACGCACCATGCCAAAGAAATCCTGTTTATACTCCTCGACGATGCTCCAGATAAACAGGACAGTTGGAAAAGCAATAAAGGAAATCTTTAGTTTTAGTGGAATAAATTTCAGCATTGTTCAGCCTCTAATATGGGTTAGCGCATCTGCTGCAAACCGGTTCGCCTGCGCCAACTGCCAAGGCTGACCGACTCCAAAGAGTTGTTTGATGCCGTTCACTTCCATCAACGGGTCAGCGTTATTAGGTGTTTCAGTCATCATCTTGATGCACCAGAGTACCTCAACAACCCATTGATAATTTTCACCTATCATAAAAAGCTCATCAGAGCATTGGTACACTAAGCATTCCAGGAGAAAGGATGGGATAGGAGGGATTCCTTCCCGTTCCATTTTATCTTTCAGCTGCTTGAGAATACGCACCACCTTTTTGTAACGACGGGAGGTGATTTCGTTTTTGGCGACACCATTTCGGTAATGCTGCTCCGGGAAGTTAAGGATCGGCTCCGCCTGTCTTCCAAGCAGGGTGAAGTTTGGTTGAGTATCAGGATAGATAGCGATGCCATGGTCTTTGTGGTACGAGCCAAAATTATCGGAACGATATACGACAGAAGGAATGGCTGGCACTACATCCGCGCTCATGGTGTGTCCACCCAGAGTAAATTTGATATTGATAGCTTTGTTCCCGCGTTTGACAGCTTCTTGTCCAAAATTGGATATAAGAACCTCCACCAGTGTGGATTTAAAACTGAGAAATTTTTGTTGAAGTGTGTGGAGAGGAATTTCCGTATCGCCCAATTGAGGCAAATAGCATCCTTCCGCTTTATAGTATAATACTTCCTCCCACACCACAGCCAAATCCATGTCACTGTGAAGGCGCACGTTGGTGTTATTGCGATAGCTGCCCTGGGCAATTACGTCTATCTGATAACATGTCAACTTTGGGTGCTCGTGGAGGGTTTCCTTGAGTTTATTGGCTATGGTTTGGATACGCTCTTCCTCTGTATCGCTGGGAGGGTTATCCCAAGCATTAAAGTGCCTAGTCCAGACACTGGGGTAATTACCTTTTGTTGAGGTTGAAAGCATGTTGAGACTCCTAACCATATTGAAGTGACTAATTGGTAACTTGCACCATATAATGATGATATGCTTGTGCCGCAAGTGGTAACATAAAAATAATTTTTATGTCGTCCTGGGCACGATGGCGATGCCACCTAATGGCTTATCCGTGCTGAATTGATGGGGCGGCAATCCTTGGGTAATTGGCATATGAGCCGTTTGCAGACAGCCAAATCAGCCCGGTTGCTCCACTAGGTCATCGCTGTGTGAGGAGTCTGTTTCCAGAAGATGGTCTTGTCGTGTGACCAGGGGGAGCAGCCAAGTAACCCGGTCGGGTTGGGTCTGTTCGTTGACAGTGGGCAATGTCCAGGCCTGGGCGTGCCAGCCGCGAAAGATTTTATCCACCCCTGACCCGGCTTTCTCGGCGGTTCCGATCAGCATGAACATGGTTTGTAACGCCTTGTTGCGACATTCGCTCACGTTGCCACGCAGCAGTTGGTCCAGGGAGACCAGCAGTCCCCCCGGATTGGAAAATTCCAGGCGATCCCGATGTTTTTCCACCACGATGCCCCCTTGTCCCAGGTGGTCGGCGTGGATCAGGGTATTGACCAAAGCCTCGCGGATGGCTTCATGGACCTCCGTTTCTCCTGTGCGAAAGAGGGTGGTATCCAGTTGAAACGGGAGTTTCAGATCCGATGTGAGACGTTGGGATGCGATGGCGCGGAAAACGGTTTGACCATCGGCACAGGATCCCGTGGTCTGTTCCTGACCGTTTCCATCACGCGCATAACGGTTTAATCTGTGTGTACGAGCGTTTTTGTCAAGGAGGAAAGCATGTCGCGCACCCATTCACCCCGGGTCCCATCGGGTCGGGAGGATTCTCCATTTGAACTGGTTTCCGATTTTTCTCCTCGGGGGGATCAGCCGGAGGCCATTCGGGCGCTGGTGGCCGGGTGGCGGGCCGGAAAACGGGATCAGACCCTGTTGGGGGTGACGGGGTCCGGCAAGACCTTCACCATGGCCCAGGTGATCCGGGAGTTGGGGCGGCCTGCGTTGGTTCTGGCCCACAACAAGACCTTGGCCGGTCAGCTCTACGGCGAGATGAAGGCGTTTTTCCCGAACAACGCCGTGGAGTTTTTTGTCTCGTATTACGACTATTTCCAGCCTGAAGCCTATGTCCCCCGCACCGATACCTTCATCGAGAAGGACTCGGCCATCAATGACCGTCTGGACCGTCTGCGCCACGGGGCCACACGGGCGATGCTCTCCCGGCGGGATGTGATCATCGTCGCTTCCGTGTCGTGCATTTACGGCATCGGCTCCCCGGACTCCTATCAGGAGATGGCCCTGGAGGTGGCTGTGGAGCAGGAGATCGATCAACGCACTCTTCTGCGCCGACTGGTGGAGATGCAGTATCAACGCAACGACATCGATTTCTCCCGAGGCACCTTTCGGGTGCGGGGGGATACGGTGGAGATTTTTCCGCCCCACGAGGAGAACCGGGCGGTACGGTTGGAATTTTTCGGGGATATGGTGGAACGGTTGCGTTACGTGGATGCCCTCACGGGCAATCCGACCCGGGAGTTGGAACGGTTCGCCATTTTTCCCGCCAGCCACTACGTCACCCAGCGGGCGGTGGTGTTGCGCGCCATGGAGGAGATTAAGCGGGATCTGGCGATTCAATTGAAACTTTTTCGCGAACAGGGAAAACTCCTGGAGGCCCAACGTCTGGAAACCCGCACCTATCACGATCTGGAGATGATGCGGGAGGTGGGATACTGCACGGGCATCGAGAATTACAGCCGTTATCTCACCGGACGTGCCCCCGGCGAGCCGCCCCCCACCTTGCTGGAATATCTGCCCGCAGACGCGGTGTTGTTCGTGGATGAGAGTCATGTCACCATTCCTCAGGTGCGGGGCATGTCCAGGGGGGATCGGAGCCGCAAGGAGACCCTGGTGGAGTTCGGATTCCGGTTGCCGTCGGCCCTCGACAACCGGCCTTTGACCTTCGACGAGTTCGACCGGATGCGTCCCGGGACGGTTTACGTCTCCGCGACCCCGGGGGAGTATGAGTTGCATCAATGCGGCGGCGAGGTGGTGGAGCAGATCAACCGTCCCACCGGACTGCTGGAGCCGGAATGCCGGGTGATTCCGGCCATGGGGCAGGTGGATCATCTGTTGGCGGAGATTCAAGGGGTGGTGGCCAGGGGGTTCAGGGTGTTGGCCACCACGCTGACCAAGCGCATGGCCGAGGATTTGACCGAATATCTGGAAGGGTTGTCCATTCGGGTCCGTTATCTGCATTCCGACATCGACACCCTGGAACGGCTGGAGATCATCCGGGATTTGCGTCTGGGCGTGTTCGACGTGCTGGTGGGGATCAACCTGTTGCGGGAGGGGTTGGACATTCCGGAAACCGGACTGGTGGCCATTCTCGACGCGGACAAGGAGGGATTCTTGCGTTCGGAGACCTCTTTGATTCAGACCATTGGCCGGGCCGCCCGTAATCTGGATGGTCGGGTGATCCTGTACGGGGACCGTATCACCGGATCCATGGAGGCGGCCCTGAAAGAGACCCGGCGCCGTCGCGTCTTGCAAGAGGCCTATAATCATGCCCATGGCATTGTGCCGGCGTCGGTGAAAAAAGGGGTGATGGAGACGCCGGGGGATACCTTCGCGGCCCGTTCTCCGGTGTTGCCGGCGCGGCTCAAGGTGGCGGAGGCGGCGGGAGGCTATGCGACGGGTTCGGCTGTCAAGAGTCCCGCCGCCGAGCTGAAGCAGTTGGAAAGAAAGATGAAAGAGGCCGCCGCCAATCTGGATTTCGAGCTGGCGGCCCTGTATCGGGATCGTCTGGCCGCCTTGGAGCAGGAACTGTTTCTGCCGGGTCTTGCCCTGGCGGACGATCCGAGTCTGCCGCGAAAAGGGGGGGTGGAGGGGAAAAGGTTTCCGAAGGCTTGAATCTTTGCTAGAATGATGGATAGTGGCTTGAAAAACAACAGAGGGGACTGACGGACCTGACCAGCATGAGACGGTCCGCATCGGACGTGACAGGAGGTGACGGATGGGTGTTTCGCCGGATAAAATAACCGTGCGCATCGATGAGGATCTTGCCGAAATTGTTCCCGGATATCTGGTGAATCGTGGCAAGGATCTGGAGCAGTTGCCCTTGGCGTTGGTGGAGGGGAATTTCCAGACCTTGCGCACGTTGGGTCATCGCATGAAGGGTTCCGGGGCGGGATACGGGTTTGATGGCATCTCCGAGATTGGACGCGCCATCGAGGAGGCGGCCAAACGGGAGGACCGGGAGGGAGTCGAACAGGGGATCGCCGATTTGGCCTCCTATATGGATCGTCTGGAAGTGGTTTATGAGTAGTTCCTGGACCCGCTTCATGGACGATCAACCTTGGGAGGGACGGTGATATGGCGATTCCGGATCATGTCCTGGTGGTTGATGACGATCCCGATATACGCACCCTGGTGGGCAGGCTGTTGGAAAAGAACGGTTTCCGGGTCAGCAAGGTACCGGATGGCAAGGGGTTGCGTTTGCTGCTTGAAAAGAGTCAGCCGGATCTGATCGTTTTGGATCTGATGCTTCCCGACGAGGATGGTTTGGTATTGTGTCGCAATTTGCGCTCCCGTTCCAACATTCCGGTGATCATTCTGAGCGCCCGGGGCGAGGATATGGATCGGATCATCGGACTGGAGATGGGGGCCGATGACTATCTGGGAAAACCGTTTCATCCCCGGGAGTTGCTGGCGCGGGTCAAGAGTGTCCTGCGGCGTGCCCGCACCCTTCCCGACGATGTGCAGGAGCCAGATACCAATGCCACCTATCGGTTCGCCGGATGGATGCTGGATGTCCCCACCCGCCAGTTGTACTCGCCGAAGTCCAAGAAAATTTTTCTGAGCGGAGGGGAGTTTGCCCTGTTGCGGGTCTTTTTGAATCATCCCAACCGGGTATTGAGTCGGGACCAGTTGTTGGATTTTTCACACGGTCGGGAGATTGAGCCTTTTGATCGTACCATCGACATGCAAATCAGCCGATTGCGAAGGCGTCTGGGGGATGATCCCAAGAAACCATCGCTGATCAAGACTGTGCGCAGTTCAGGTTATGTCCTGGCGGTGCGCGTGGAGCGGGGAGGGGAAAACCATGGCACGGACGATCCAGGTTCTGGTGATTGATGGGGACCGTTTGAATTGTATGCTGTTGCGCAACATCTTGGAAAACGAAGGGTTGCAGGTGCTGGATGCGCCAGGTGCGCGTTTGGGATGGCAGGTTCTGCGCGCCGCTCCGTGTGATCTGGTGATCACGGATTTGTTGCTCATGGATCCGGATGGCGAGACCGTGCTGGCAACGTTGTTGCGGGAGTTTCCGGAGACCCGGATCATTGCCCTCACCAGGGGAAGCGGGGTTCGTTCCAGACCGTCGCCATGGGAGGGGGAAGCCTTTCGTGGGGTGATGCGCACTCTGGAGAAGCCGGTTTTTCGTCAAGAGTTGTTGACGGCGATTCAGGAACTGTTTCCCGACTGGCAACCCGACGCAAGCAACTGGGAGCGGCATGGACTTTAGATCCCCTGGGGAGCGTGGGGCGTGAAAGCGGTTCTGCAACGGGTGAGCGAGGCGGCGGTGACCGTTGCCGACGAGATGGTGGGTGCGGTCGGCAAGGGGCTGCTGGTGCTACTGGCGGTGGAACGGGGAGACGGACCCCGGGAGATCGACCGCATGGCCCGCAAGATCGCGGGGTTGCGACTCTTTCCGGATGAACGGGGCCGGATGCATCATTCGGTGCGGGATGTGGGCGGAGAGGTGCTGGTGATTTCCCAGTTCACCCTGGCGGCCAATCTCGACAAGGGATTCCGTCCCTCCTTCGACGGGGCGGAACTGCCGGAGCAGGCCCGTCGGATTTTCGATGCGTTTTGTCAGCGCCTGACCGCCGAGGGGTTGATGGTGGCCACCGGACGTTTTGGCGCCGACATGCGGGTGAGTCTGGTCAACGATGGGCCTGTGACCTTCATCGTGGCGTTTGGGGCCGAAGGGGATGACTCGCCGTGACGATGGGGAGGGGAGGTCTGGCCCTGTCCGTGGCCGCTTGCGTCCGTTGAGCCGCGCGGGGGGGAGGCGGATGGTGGGGGCCGCTGGAGGAGGAGGGGGGGTGCGTATCGATCATGGCGAGCAGGGAGAGCCACTGAACGTTTTTCTCCCGGAACAGCCGGTCGGGATGGTCCGGGGTCCAGTCCATGAACGGGGCGGGGTTGAGGTATTGGTGGATGAAGCGGATTTCATAGTGCAGATGCGGCGCGGTGACGATGCCGCTTTTGCCAGTCAGACCGATCAGATCCCCCTTTTTGACGAAATCGCCGGGCTTGACCAGAATCTGGTTGAGGTGGCTGTAGGTGGTGGTGAAGCCGAAATGGTGATGCAGGCTGATCACCTGTCCCAGACCGTTCAGGCCGAGTTTGCCGGTGTCCACACCGGCGAATTCCACCACACCATCGGCTGTCGCCATGACTTGGGTATTCATGGCTGCTTGCAGATCCACACCTGGATGAAACCGGTTGCTTTGCAGGGTGGGATGGATCCGAAATCCGAACGGACTGGTCACCCCCATGAAGGGAATCGGATGACCGGTGGGAATGCTGCGGGCGAAGATCTGTTTTTGTTCCCGACCCAGCAGATAAGGATCAAGGGCTTCCAGCAGGGTTTCGTTGACATGCACCTCCAAGGAGGAAAGGCCCGTGTGGGTGGCGTGGGGGATGGGCAGGGTATCGGGTTCCGGTTCTGCGGTTTCGGCATGATCGACAGCGGGGTTGAACAGCCCTTCCAGAGACTCCAGAGTGGGAATCAGGGTGGAATTCTCTGGAAGCGTCACGACGGTCGGAGCCGATTCCCTGGGAGTGGTCTCCGGTTGATGCGTGGCCAGGGGAGTGGGTCCGGATCGGGGCAAGGGTGGAGCTTCCCGACTGATCAGCCAGTAACCGGTCATCAGACTCCCCATCAAAGCGGGCACGGTCATGGCGAAAAAACGTGGAAGAAATTCACTCCGGAAAAAATGCATCCACTGGGTTTCGCCGGTGGATACCGGTTGGAGTGGACGGTTGCGCGTGGATGCCAACATGAGATATAAGGATTGCATGTGAAAATCTCCTGGATTTGGAAGTCCGTACCCGTTTTTTATCGGGTGATGGACGCAGGGCGTGAGAGATTTTCGTGTCTCGGTGGAAAAAGTCTTGTTCAATCTTCTGTTAATGGAAATCATCACTGCCGTGAAAATTCTGATTGCCGATGACGATGTGAACAGCCGGGTGATTTTGACCTCGATTCTCGCTCCCCACGGGGAGTGTCACGAGGTGATGAACGGCGTCGAAGCCGTGGCGGCCTTCAAGACCGCCCTGGAAAAAAACGATCCGTATCAATTGGTCTGCATGGACATCATGATGCCGGAGATGGATGGACAGGAGGCGGTTTTGGCCATTCGGGCCGCGGAGAAGGATCACCAGGTGGCGGCCAATGACGAGACTGTGGTGATCATGACCTCGGCGTTGGATACCCTGGACTCGATCATCCGCTCCTTTGATCAGGGGGGGTGCAACGCCTATCTGGGCAAACCCATCCGACGGGCCGCGCTGCTGGAGAAAGTGCGCAATTATGGTTTGATTGGAATGGGTTGATGTCCTTGCGAGCCTCCTGCACGTCCGGGTAAGGGTTATGAACAGTCCAGGTTATTCAAAGACCGCCGTCAAGATTCTTGAAGCCTCCCTGCCGTTGTTTGCCGCACGCGGTTACAACGGGGTGGCCATGCGGGACATTGCCCAGACTGTGGGTATTACCGCTGCCGCTTTGTACAATCATTTTTCCGGGAAAGAGACATTATATTTCAAAGCGTTGGAGTATGCCTTCGCCGACAAGGTGAATACCCTGGCCGAGGAGTTGGAGATGGCCCGGGATGCCAGGAGCCGATTGCGGTGTCTGATCGCTTTCTGGATCGAAATTTTTGGCGGGGATGTGATTTTGCGCTCCTTGTTGCAGCGTGAAATGAGCGATGCGGACGAACAACGTTTGCGCCTGCTGCTGGATCGGGTTTTCCTGCCGGTTTACGAAGAGAGCCGAGGGATTCTGGCGGATTTGGCCCATGAGCGCACGGATGAGCATTTGCTGTTTTTTGCCATCCTGGGATTGGTGTTGTCCCATTTTCAGTTGGCCCCGATTCGCAAGCGACTGCCGGGCGCCCTTCCCGAACATGAGGATGTGGAGGGCATCGCCGACCATTTGGCGCGTTTGCTGTTCGATGGCCTGGGTCCGGACGGAAATTGCCGATGATGATCCCCACCGCCGGAGAGGAGGAGGTGTTCTCCCCGGAGACCACGGTGGAGGCGGCTTTGCTTCGCTATCTGGAACGGGTTTCTGCGCACAAATCCCCCCCCACCCATGCCCGTGAGCAGCGCAAGGCGCGCCAGATCACGGCGCGTCTGGGAAAGCTGCCCCTGTCGGAGGTGACGGCCCTGGATCTGTCCCGTTATCGGGATCTGCGTTTGCGGGAGGCGTCGGCGGCCATCGTGCAGGGGGATCTGGATCTGTTGCGGGATCTGTTCGAGGTGGCGGTGGGGTCGTGGGGATTGGAACTGGACGGCAATCCGGTGAATGGCGTTTCCCCCCCCCGGGCGGTGCCGGAGCGGGCCCGTTCCCTGGGACCGGGAGAGGTGGTGCGGCTGTTGGCCGCGTGTGACCGGCGTCCCACCCCCATGCTGGGGTGGATCGTGCGCATCGCCTTGCAGACCGCCATGAACAAGGACGAAATCCTGAAAATGCGTACCGACGATTTGGACCTGAAGGCGCGGGTCGCGACCATTCCCAGAACGCTGGGGCGCCCGGAGCGTCTGGTTCCTTTGAGTCGTGGGGCGGTGCGGGTGTTCGAGGACGTTTTGAATTATTCGGATCGTCCGGACCGCGAAGAGCTTTTATTTTATGGCTCTTATGGGGCATTGGGGGTGCGCCACCCCCTGACCATTGACAAGGCGTTTCGCGCCGTGGCGTTTCAGGCCCGGGTGAAGGGGCTGCGTTTCAGTGATTTGCGCAACGAGGCGTTATCGCGTCTGGAACAGGCGGGGTTGACCGAGGTGGAACGGTTCACCCTGGCGGGCTTGACTTTTCCCCGGGGAGTGAAGCGTCCACCCCGTCCGACGGTGGCCGAGTTGGTGGCGCGTCTGGACGAGGTGGGTTTTGGTCTGGTGGGACAATAAAGAACAATCGGGATGCGGTCTTCAGGAGACCCGTTCCACCTGATCAAGGATCGCGGCGGCGATTTTGTTGGGCTGGAACTTGGGAATGAAGGCATCGGCTCCCATTTGCGCGGCTTTGTCCTGGTTGGATTTGTTGCTCAGGGAGCTGTGCAGGGCCAGATGAATGTGGGCCAGTTTGGGATTCTGTTTGATTTTGCGGGTAAAGGTGAAGCCGTCCATGACCGGCATTTCGATGTCGGAAAAGATGATGTTGTAGGGCATGTTTCCGGAGTCCAGACACCGTTCCAGTTCTTCCAAGGCCTTGTCGGCGCTGTCGAAGAGGGTATGGCGCAAACCCAGTTGGGTGAAGGCCGAAGACATGAGTTGACGGGCCGCGTTGGAGTCGTCCACCGCCAGAACATGAAACTTGTCGATTTGCAACTGTTTGGCCCGTTGGGTCATGTCGCTGGAGATGGCGTCTTCGATGCCGATGATGTCGCCGAGAATTTTTTCCACGTCGAGGATCTGGACCGTCCGTTCCCCGTCATAGGTGATGGCGGTCAGGTAGCTGGCCCCGTAGAGGGAGCCGTCGGGCCGGATGACATCGTTCCAGCTTTTCTGGATCAGTCGGTCGGGTTCGCTGACCAGAAAACCTTGGATCGAGGTGCTGTATTCACAGACCAGGACATAGCTCAAGCGATCCTGATAGGGGATGGACTCCAGGCCCAAGGCCTCGGAGAGGTCGAGCAGATTGATGGCATGTCCCCGGAAATCGATGGTACCCTTGATGGCCGGGTGGGATTGGGGAATGCGGGTGATGTGTTTGGGGCATTCAAGGATTTCGATGATCTTGAAGACATTCAGACCGTAGAGTTGGCCATCCGTCAGGACAAAGGTGAGCATCTCCATTTCGTTGCTGAAGGCGAGATTGGCGCGTTTGTTGACATCGGCCAGGAAGTTTGCTTCTGACATGGTGTTCTCCTTGCAGCAGTCCTTTATCCGGTTTGTTGGGGGTCATGATGATAGGCCAGAGCGCCAGCATACACCCAATCGGGGTGAAATGCCGAGTTTTTTCGTATGGTTTATTCAAGATTTTTCTGATTGGATGGTTGTGCGCTCCTGCTTGGCTGTGGGCCCAGGAGTGGCGTGGACGGGTGGTGCGGGTTCAAGACGGGGACAGTCTGGTGGTAACCCGGTCCGGGGGATATGAGAAAATTCGTCTTGCCGGGATCGATACTCCGGAAAAGGGGCAACCTTACGCCGAGGAGGCCAAAGCCTTGACCACCCGTCTGGTGGATCAGCGCACGGTCCGGATTCGCGGCAAGGAACGGGATCGGTATGGACGTCAGGTGGCCTGGGTGACCCCTCCGGATGGCGAGGAGTTGGGCGCGGCCTTGGTGCGGGCCGGATTGGCGTGGCAGCATCCCTATTATTCCCAGGATCCGGAGCTGAAAAGATTGGAACAAGAGGCCAGGAGTCGGGGCCTCGGACTGTGGGCCGATCCCGACCCCACCCCTCCCTGGGTGTGGAAGCGTCACCACCGACGGGAAAACCGGGAACGGAAATAAGAGGACCGGAGTGACCGAAACGAGAGGCCGGATCCTTTCGTCGGCCCGGTCGGGTCCGGTCCCCTGGCGGGTGGAGCGCGGCCTTGCGCGCCCCCGTCATCCGCCGAGGGGATTGTGGACCGTCCGACCTTTTGTTTTGGGGGTGGGTTCTACCGCCAGCGCCAGCCGCTCTCGCCGATGGGCAGAGCCTGCAAGGCCGCACCGGCCATGCCTTTGGATACGCGGGTCAACAGGTCTTCCTTGTTGGTGAAATCCACCATGCGCTCGTTTTTGATCAACTGACGGGCGATCCAGGAGGCCGAACCCAATCCATCCACCAGTCCCAGTTTCACCGCCTCTTCGCCGGTCCAGACCAGCCCCTGGAACAACTCTTCCCGTCCGGCTTTGAGTCGGTCACCCCGTCCGGTCTCCACCGCCTTGATGAACTGCTCGTGAATGCGGTTGAGCAGTCCCTGGGCGTGCTGTTTTTCCGCCGGATTCACCGGGCTGAAGGGGTCGAGGAATCCTTTGTGTTTGCCCGCCGTGAGCATGCGGCTCTCCACGCCGAGTTTTTCCAGGGTCTGTTGCAGGCCGAATCCTTGCATCATCACGCCGATGGAGCCCACCAGCGAGGCCTTGTCCGCGTAGATCTTGGGGGCGGCGGCGGCCACGTAATAGCCACCCGAGGCGCACAGATCCTCGACAGCGGCGTAGACCGGCATTTCGGCGTGCTGTTTTTGCAACCGGGTCAACTCGTCGTAGATCTGGCCCGCCTGCACCGGACTGCCTCCCGGACTGTTGATGCGCAGAATCACCCCTTCGGTATCCGGGTGGTCGAAGGCCTCCCGCAATCCTTTGATGACCGTTTCCGCCGAGGCGGGCATTTCATCCATGATCACCCCGTGCAGATGCACCACGGCTACATGTTTGCGTTTGGCCGAAAGCTGATCCAGATGGGGTAGATCCCCGCCGAGATGGGCCAACCACAACAGCAGCATCAGATATCCCGCGATGAACAGCCGAAACCAGTTGCGGCCTCTGCGGGTTTTTTTCTGCTCGTTGAGGTTGGCCAGCAACAGCCGTTCCAGCACTTCGCGTTCCTGGGCGCGATTGGCTTCCAGTTGTCTCATCCACTCCCGGTTTTCCTCGGCGTGGGGAGACGGAGGAAGGTGAGCGTCCTCGGAGAATAAGGGTTCGTTTTTTTCCATGGTGGTTTGTCAGGAGCCTTCAGGACAGAGGCAGGGGTTCGGGTTTCATGCGAATGTCGGTCAACCCCTTGAGGTCGCTGATGCGAAAACGCATCGCATAGACCTTGCAGGCCCGGCACACCTCCACGGATTGATAACAATGGCTCTCTTTGTTGCTCCAGCAGGGAAACTGGTTGTCCTGCAAGGAGGGACAGTTCTGCCGGGAGCCGTACTGGCATTTGATCACGTCCCAACAAGGGATCAGGGCCAGCAGCGAGCGGATGCCCGCAATGCTGATGCTGGACTTGATCAGGCGTCGGATTTCGATGAGCCATTGCACATCGTCTTCGTTGAACAGGCGGGTGCCGGCCCGGTTCTTGTGGGAGATGAACAGCCTTTCCCGTTCGTACATGTGGATCGTGCGAATGGAAATGCCAAGACGTTTGGCCACCACGCCGATCTTGACCATGGTGGCGGTTTCTTCGCTTTCAGTTGGAGCGCTGGTCGTGTTCATGGGGGTCGGTGTGCTCCTTTCTTTGTGTTCAAGATTGAATGACGCCCGGAAAAAGGTTGAAGAAGGCCTGTTTTCCGGCGTAACGCGCGGCTGTGCCCAGGGACTCTTCGATGCGCAACAGTTGGTTGTATTTGGCGATGCGGTCCGAACGGTTGAGGGATCCGGTCTTGATTTGACCGGCGTTCACGGCCACCGCCAGATCGGCGATGGTCACGTCTTCGGTCTCTCCGGAACGGTGGGAGATCACCGACGGATAACCGGATTGACGGGCCAGTTCCACCGCCTCCAGGGTTTCGGTCAAGGTGCCGATCTGGTTGACCTTGACTAAAATGGCATTGGCGATTCCCTGGCGCACCCCTTCCGCCAGGATGGCGGGATTGGTGACGAACAGATCGTCTCCCACCAGTTGGACCTTTTCTCCCAGGGTATCGGTGAGCAGACGCCAGCCTTCCCAGTCTCCTTCGGCGCAGCCGTCTTCGATGGAGAGAATCGGATAGCGGGCGCACAGATCCTTGTAGTAGCCCACCAGTTCCTGACGGGTCAGGATGCGGTTTTCCCCCTTGAGATCATATTGACCGCTTTTGGCGTCGAAAAATTCGGAAGAGGCGCAGTCCAGGCCCAGGAAGATGTCTTCTCCCGGAATGTAGCCGGCGTTTTCGATGGCCATCAGAATCACTTTCAACGCCTCTTCGTTGGAGGCGAGATTGGGAGCGAAGCCGCCTTCGTCGCCGACAGCGGTGTTGAGTCCTTTTTTCGACAGGACTTTCTTCAAGTGATGAAACACCTCGGCGCCCATGCGCACCGCTTCGGCCATGGTGGTGGCGGAGACCGGCAGGATCATGAACTCCTGGATGTCCACGTTGTTGTCGGCGTGGGCGCCGCCGTTGAGGATGTTCATCATCGGTGTGGGCAGGCGATGGGCGTTGACCCCACCCAGATAACGGAACAAAGGCTGTCCGGTGACTCTGGCTCCTGCCTTGGCCGCCGCCAGGGAGACCCCGAGAATGGCATTGGCCCCCAGGGCCGATTTGTCCGGCGTGCCATCCAGCGCGATCATGCGGGCATCCAGGGCGCGTTGGGCAAAGATTTCCATGCCGCGAATTTCCGGTGCGATGGTCTGGTTGACAGCGGCGACCGCTTTTTGCACCCCTTTGCCGAGATAACGTTTGGCGTCACCGTCGCGCAGTTCCAGGGCTTCCCGGGCGCCGGTGGAGGCTCCCGAAGGAACCGCGGCGCGACCGATGCGACCGGTGGCGGTGGTGACTTCCACCTCGACGGTGGGATTGCCCCGGGAATCAAGGATTTCGCGGGCATGGACATGGGCGATGGTGGTCATTGGGTAATCGTCTCCTTCCAGATCAAGTCCGGTTTTCTGGCCGCGCGGGTAGCGTCGAGACGACCGACGCCACCGCCCGGAACCGGAACGGCGTGAGGTGCGGTGAGCAAACGTTGGGGATTGGTTTCCGCCTCGCGGCGGATGGCGATCATCGCCTCCACGAATTGGTCCAGAGTCTCTTTGGTTTCCGTTTCCGTGGGTTCGATCAACAGGCATTCCGGGACCAGGGATGGAAAATACATGGTCGGGGCGTGAATGCCGAATTCCAAAAGGCGTTTGGAAAAATCCAGAGCCGATACGCCAAAGGCGTCGGCTTCGGGTTTTAAGGTGAGGATGAACTCATGGGTGGCGCGGCGACCGGGAAAGGCTACGGTGAAGCCGGCGGCGCTCAGGCGGGCCATGAGATAGTTGGCGTTGAGGGTGGCGAAGCCGGAGACCCGTTTCATGCCTTCGGCGCCGGTCATGCGCAGATAGATATGGGCGCGCAACAGTACCCCGACATTGCCCGCGAAGGTGGCAA
This sequence comes from Magnetococcales bacterium, assembly GCA_015231755.1. Classification (NCBI taxonomy): domain Bacteria; kingdom Pseudomonadati; phylum Pseudomonadota; class Magnetococcia; order Magnetococcales; species Magnetococcales bacterium. The sequence goes on from JADGAZ010000001.1 coordinate 15,746, forward strand.
GACGACCGATGCTCTCCGGGCATTGGGTCTCGTCCATCCAGGAGAACCACTCCCGGCCTTTGTCGTCGAGTTCCTTTTTGACCACCGGCAGGGGCAGGAACGGAACCAGTCGCTCGGAGACCGCCACCGGTCCGGCGCCGGGTCCGCCGCCGCCGTGGGGCGTGGCGAAGGTCTTGTGGACATTGAAATGAACCGCGTCGAATCCCATGTCTCCCGGACGTACCCGGCCCGCCACGGCGTTGAGATTGGCGCCGTCGTAGTAGAGCAGTCCTCCGGCGGCGTGGATGATCTGCGCGATCTGGGCGACTTGACGCTCGAACACCCCCAGGGTGGAGGGGTTGGTGAGCATCAATCCGGCGGTCTGGGGTCCCACGGCCTGACGCAGGGCATCCAGGTTCACGTCACCCTGGTCATTGGTGGGGATCTCTTGCACCGTGCAACCGCACATGGCGGCGGTGGCGGGATTGGTGCCGTGGGAGGCGTCGGGCACCAGCATGACCCGGCGCGCCTCGTCTCCCCGGGAGCGGTGATAGGCCCGGATCATCGCCACTCCCGCGAACTCCCCTTGCGCCCCGGCCATGGGCACCAGGGAAACCCCGGGCATGCCGGCGATTTCGCCAAGCATTTCTTGCAGTTCGTGCAGGCAGCGCAACACCCCCTGACCCGACTCCTCCGAGGCCAACGGATGACGGTTGAGAAATCCCGGCAGCGAGGCCAAGACCTGACAGGCCCGGGGATTGTATTTCATGGTGCAGGATCCCAGGGGATAGAACTGGGTATCCACGGAAAAATTCAACTGGGAGAGCCGGGTGAAGTGGCGTACCACCTGCAACTCGGAAACCTGTGGCAGAGGCGGTGGCGTGGGGCGCAGAAACCGTTCCGGGATCCCTTCTGGCGTGGCCGGAGCCTCCGGGATGTGATGGGGGTTGCGGCGACCGGGGCGGGAGGCGTCGAAGATGGTTTGGGTCATGGCTTCATCCTTCCTTCGCGTTCAGCACCCAGGCCAGGGTGTCGGCGTAGAACTGCAGATCCGCCTCGGTTTTGGTTTCCGTGGCGCACACCAGCACTCCCTTGTCGTGGAAGGGGTGGTCGTCCCCGAGGGCGTATCCCCCCTGAATGCCCAGTCGCGCCAGCCGGGCCAGGATCGGAGCCGCGGGTTTGGGCAGGCGCAGGGCCGTTTCGTGGAAGTACGGACCGGTGAATAGACGGGTCACGCCGGGGATTTCGGTCAGTTTTTCCACCAGGGTGCGGGTACGGGCGTGACAGAGGGCGGCGGTTTTGGCCAAGCCTTCCGGTCCCAGCAAGGAGAGATGGATCGAAGCGGCTACGGTCATCAGCCCTTGATTGGTGCAGATGTTGGAGGTGGCCTTGGCGCGACGGATGTGCTGTTCGCGGGCCTGCAAGGTGAGAATGAAGCCGGTTCGGCCCTGGGCGTCCTGGGTGCGACCCACGATGCGACCGGGCATCTGGCGCAGCAACGCCTGCTTGCAACACAAAAATCCGAAATACGGCCCCCCGGATGACAAGGGAATCCCCAGGGGTTGTCCGTCACCACAGGCGATATCCGCCCCCTGTCGGCCCCAGTGGCCCGGAGGCTTGAGCAGGCCCAGAGAGAGGGGATTGACCGAGGCGACCACGGTGGCCCCTTCGGCCTTGGCCCAATCGGTGAGGGTGTCCACCTCTTCCAGGATGCCGAAGAAGTTGGGTTGGGGAATCACCAGGACGGCGATTTTCTGGCCATGGAAACGGTTCAGGGCCTTGGGCAGAATGCGGCCTTCCAGCGGGTCGAAGGGGATTTCCACCACCTCCAGATCCTGATCCGCGGTCATGGTTTGCACCACGGCCCGGTAGTGGGGATGGACGCTGGCGGGCATGAGAATCTTGCCTCCCGCGTTGCCGCTGGCGCGGGCGGCCATGAGGACCGCTTCCCCCAATCCGCTGGCTCCGTCATACAGGGAGGCGTTGCCCGCATCCATGGCGGTAAGGCCCGCCATCATGGTTTGGAATTCGTACAGCAGCCGCAAGGTGCCCTGGCTCGCCTCGGCCTGATAGGGGGTGTAGGCGGTGAGGAACTCTCCCCGGGCGGCGATCTCCCACACGGCGGCCGGAATGTGGTGCTCGTAGGCGCCGGCCCCGATGAAACACAAGCCATTGGCATCGGTTTCGGCCCGTTCCCGCATCATCCGTCCCACGGCCATCTCCCCCAGGGCCGGGGGCAGGTCCAGCGTGGGACAGCGCAAGGAATCGGGGATCTCCTCGAACAGGGTCTCCAGGTCCGGGACGCCGATCGACTGAAGCATTTCGTCGATATCGGTGGGCGTATGGGGGATGAATGGCATGCCTCGGTTTCCGCTTCAAAGCGTTAAAGTGACATATTGAACGATCACCACCGCCCCAGTATGGCAGATAATCCGCAATGAGAAAACGCTATTGTAAATGTTTTTTCACCGAGACCCTTCACGCGGTGGCAGTCATGGCCACCTGGAAGGGGGGGGAAAGGTGGGAGCCAGCCAGAAAGGGGGTGGGCCATGCTGGAGCATGGCTGGTCCGTGGAGCCACCAGCAACCCGGACAAAACGGGAACTGAGGGGAAAAAACGGGCATGGGCGATCAATCCTTGAACGCCGGTTTTCCCATCCGGACAAAAGGCGGACGCACCGCGCGGGCGGCCAACAGGCGACCCCGCACATTCACCTGACACATCTCCCCGGGTTGCAGTCTGGATTCCACCACCGCCAGGGCGATGCCGGTTTCGAGCGTGGGGGAGTAGCCGCCGCTGGTGATCTCTCCCACCGGTTCGTCGTTGAGGTAGACCACCTGATGATCCCGCAATACCCCTTTGTCGGTGAGGATCAGGCCGATGCGTTTTTTGAGTTCCGGATCGTGACGGGTGGGTTCCAGGGATTGTCGTCCCACAAAATGGCGGGTATCCGGTTCCCAGACGATGGTCCAACCCAGTCCCCGTTCCAAAGGATTGCTTTTGTCGTGCATGTCGCGGCCATGGAGGTTCATGCCCGCTTCGAGTCGGAGGGTATCCCGCGCGCCCAGGCCGGCGGGCGCCACTCCGGCCTTGAGCAGCCGATCCCAGACGTGTCCGGCCATGGTGGTGGGGATCATCAGTTCAAAGCCGTCTTCGCCGGTGTAGCCGGTGCGGGCCACGCGCCATTCGTCCTGGGCGAGCATGTGAAACGCGGGCATGGCCATCGCTTTTTCCGCCAGGGAGGCGGGCAGGATCGTCCCCAGATGGCTTGCCGCCTCCGGCCCCTGCAACGCCAGGATGGCCAGATCCGTGCGTTCGGTCACCGTGACTTCGTAGGCCGGGGCGTGGATGCGGATCCATGCGAGATCCTTTTCCCGGTTGCCCGCGTTGACCACCAGGGTGAAAAAGGTGGCGTTCAAACGATAGGTGATGAGATCGTCCGCCACTCCGCCGCGCTCGTTGAGCATCAGCCCGTATTGCCCGCCACCGTCCGCCAGTCGTCCCGCGTCGCAGGCCAGAATCCAGCGCAACAGCCCGATTACGTCCCCGCCATGCAGATCCACCACCCCCATGTGGGAGACATCGAACACCCCGCAGTGGCGGCGCACCGCGTGATGCTCCTGGATTTGCGATCCATAATGCAAGGGCATGTCCCAGCCCGCAAATGGCGCCATCCGCGCTCCGAGTCCGACGTGACGGTTGTGCAGAATTGTTTTGTGCATCGAAAAAAACCTCGTCCAGCCTCGGGTGATGGATAGGCATGGCCACGTCGGCTGACCGGGGTGGGTCAACCGGCACGGTGATGATGAGAGCGGTGACTTGGTGCCATGCTGTCTCTTCAGTATATCAGGTCAAGGGGGGGTGGGTCCACGGGATGTCCCCGGATTTTTTCGGGGTTCATCCATTTTTGGGTCAAGGTCAAACAGCAGGAAAAATTTCTTAAGTTGTTTTTGGCTAGGGCTTTTTTGTTTTGGCAGTCTGGCAAGGACGAAATTGATTCCGGAATGGTTGTGGTGTAATCTTCCATCATTCCCCATCCTGCTTTTGGAGGCAAGCATGACCACCACCACTTTTGATACGTTGGAATGTGTGGAGCAGTTGAAGGCCGCCGGCATTCCTGAAGATCAGGCGCAAGGGATCACTAAGGTGCTGGCTACGTTGATGCGGCAGGTGGATGGGCGTGTGGAGGATCTAGCGAGCAAACGTGACCGGCAGGTGGAAGTCAAGTTCGATACGCTGGCGGACCGGAACGAACAGCAGGTCAAGGGGCGTCTGGATGGCTTGGCCACCAAACAGGAGCTGGATTTCAAGATCAAGGAGCTGGAAGTCTCTCTCAAGCGCGACATCAAGGAGTTGGAACTGCGGATGGTGATCAAGACTGGCACGATGATTCTGGCCGGGATCGGGTTGCTGTTTGGCTTGATGCGGGTGTGGCCATTGCCGGTTCAATACGTTCCGCCGCCTGCAGCCGTTCCGGCCTTCACCGCTCCCGCTGCCCGGTGATCGGGACTAGCCAATGCCCGGTGATCGGGATTGGCCAAGAGAGCGGGCCTGGAAAGATCTGGAAATCTGGCGAGGCTCAACCGTTCTTCAAGCCTTCGTCCAATCGTTTCAATTGGCGCAGCAGGGCTTCGAGTTGATCGAAGGGCACCATGTTGGGGCCGTCGCAGGGGGCGAGGTCCGGGTCGGGATGGGTTTCCAGAAACACCGCCGCCACTCCGGTGGCCACGGCGGCCCGGGCCAAAGGGGCCACGAAGCGGCGTTCGCCTCCGGAGGCGTTGCCCAGTCCGCCGGGCTTTTGCACCGAATGGGTGGCGTCGAAGACCACCGGGGCGCCGCTGTCGGCCAGGATGGTCAAAGCCCGCATGTCCACCACCAGATCCCCGTAACCAAACGCAAATCCCCGTTCGCAAACCAGAATGCGTTCATTGCCCGTGTCTCTGGCCTTTGCCACCACCCGGGCCATGTCCTGGGGAGCCAGGAACTGTCCTTTTTTGATGTTGACCGGTCGTTGGGTGCGGGCCGCTGCCTGGATCAGATCGGTTTGACGGCATAAAAAGGCCGGAGTCTGCAACATGTCCACCACCTCGGCCACGGGGGCGGCCTGCTCCGGGGTGTGGATGTCGGTGACCACCGGCAGGCCCAGTTCCTGTTTGACCATGGCCAGGAGGTTCAGGCCGTCATCGAGTCCGGGTCCGCGAAACCCCTGGGAGGAGGTGCGGTTGGCCTTGTCGAAGGAGGCCTTGTAGATCCAGGGCAGTCCGACCCGGTTCATGATGGCGCCGATGCGTGTGGCCGTGGACAGGGCGAACTCCCGACGGGTGGGGAGGGTATCGCCTTCCAGCACACAGGGACCGGCGATCAGGACCAAAGGCAAGCGGTTGCCGATGGCCAGATCCCCCACGGTGACGATGTGTTGCACCGGTGGTTCCATGGGTCATCCCCTCCGGTTGGCCAGCGACGCCTTGATGAAGGCGGCGAACAGCGGATGGGGGGCGCGGGGTCGGGATTTGAACTCCGGATGATACTGGCAGGCCACGAAAAAGGGATGATTCGGCACTTCGATTACTTCCACCAGTTCTCCGTCCGGGCTGGTGCCCGAGATGATCAGACCGGCCTGGGTCAACTGTTCCCGATAGTTGTTGTTGAATTCGTAGCGGTGGCGGTGGCGTTCGGAGATGGTCGGGGTGCCGTAGGCCCGGGCGGCGTGACTGTCCGGAATCAGATGGCACGGATAGGCCCCGAGTCGCATGGTGCCCCCCTTGTCGGCTTCCGTATCCCGGCGCTGGATTTCCTGTTCGGTTTTCCATTCGGTCATCAGGGCGATCACCGGGTGGGGGGTGTGGTCCGAAAACTCCGAGGAGTAGGCCCCCTCCAATCCGGCCACGTGACGGGCGTATTCCACCACCGCCATTTGCATGCCCAGGCAGATGCCGAAATAGGGCACCTTGTTTTCCCGGGCGTACTGGACCGCACGAATTTTCCCCTCGGCTCCCCGTTCGCCAAAACCGCCGGGAACCAGAATGCCATCCACCCCACCGAGCAGGGCGGCGGGATCTTCCTGGGAGAGATCGTCGGCGTTGACCCAGCGCAACGAGACCCGGCTGTCGTTGGCGATGCCCCCATGGGTGAGGGCTTCCACTAAGGACTTGTAGGCGTCCTTGAGTTCCACATATTTGCCGACAATGCCGATGGTGGTTTTGTGGCTGGGATTGACGATGGTTTCCAACACCGATTCCCAGTCGTCCATGCGGTGTTCCGCGCCGCGCAGATTGAGGAATTGCAGGGCCTTGCGGGCGAAGCCTTCCAGGTGGAGGGCAAAGGGCACCCGATAGATGGACTCCTGATCCTGACAGCAGATCACCGCGTCCGGATCCACATTGCAAAACAGGGCGATTTTTTTGCGCACCGAGGCATGGATCTCCCGGTCGGTACGGCAGACCAGAATGTCGGGTTGAATGCCGATGGCCCGCAGTTCTTTGACCGAGTGCTGGGTGGGTTTGGTTTTCAGTTCGCCGGAGGTGGGAATATAGGGGAGCAGGGTCAGATGGATGAACAGGGTGTTGTCCCGACCCAGATCGATGCGCAATTGGCGGATCGCCTCCAGGAAGGGCAGGGATTCGATGTCGCCCACCGTGCCACCGATTTCGATGATGGCGATGGAGGCATCCCCCGCGACGTTGAGAATCGCTTCCTTGATGGCGTCGGTGATGTGGGGAATGACTTGCACCGTGGAACCCAGATAATCCCCCCGTCGTTCCTTGCGGATCACCTGTTGATAGATGCGGCCTGTGGTGAAATTGTTGGCCTGCCCCATCGGAATGTCGAGAAATCGTTCGTAATGGCCCAGATCCAGATCGGTTTCGGCGCCGTCATCGGTGACGAACACCTCCCCGTGCTGGAACGGGCTCATGGTGCCGGGATCGACGTTGATGTAAGGATCCAGTTTTTGCATGGTGACGGAGTGTCCGCGCGCCTGGAGCAGGCTGCCCAGGGATGCGGCGGCCAGTCCCTTGCCAAGAGACGACACGACGCCGCCCGTCACGAAGATGAATTTGGCCATGTTGGATTCTCAATGCTCCGAGGGTGTGAGTCCGCGACAAGGAGATCATCCGTGTTGCTGCAAAACGGATGATCCGCCCGAGTGGGAACAGCATACACCACTTCTCGTGGCGGGTATACGATTCCTTAGCGTCGGATCGGGGATCGATTCGCTGGCGCGGTTGACCCTGGTGTCCAGGTTTGTGATAATGATGTGATTGTACTTATATCGCCGACAAGGAGGGGGTCATGCAAGGATTGGGTTTTTTGGGTCTGGTGTCGGTCCTTGGTTATATTGTCACCCGGATGGTGCTGGACAAACAAAGCGCCCCTCCCTCGGATCCGGGGCAATCCGCGCCATTGGCCACTTCCGGCGTCCATGCTCCGGCTCCCCAACCGGTGGTTTCGTCCCCCCCGGTCGTCTCCCCCAAGCCGGAACCCGTCCCTGTCGCCATCGAACCGGAAGCCGCTCCGGCTGTGGCCATGGCGCCTGAGCCGGAACCCGTCCCTGTCGCCATCGAACCGGAAGCCGCTCCGGCTGTGGCCATGGCGCCTGAGCCGGAACCCGTCCCTGTCGCCATCGAACCGGAAGCCGCTCCGGCTGTGGCCATGGCGCCTGAGCCGGAACCCGTCCCCCTGGAGCCGGAACCCGTCCCGGTCGATTCCGTCCCGGTTTTGCCGACCGTACCGGCGGTGCCGGTGGATCGGATCGTCACCGATCAGGGGATTGTCTGTTTGATTTGCGGTCAGACCTTCAAGGGATTGAAGGCCCATATCAACCGTACCCACAAGATCAGCGTGGAGGCGTATCGGGAGCAGTTCGGTCTGGATGAGCAGACCCCCATGTCCCCTCCCGTGGTGGCGTCGGCGGTGGCGGTGAAGAAAAATGGGAAAACTCCGGCCAGATCCGCCCCATGATCGTCCTGGCCTCGTGAAGGGGATCCTTGGCCGCCTCCAGCCAGTGGATGCGGATGCCGTGTCGCTCCATGCGGCGAAACCAGGTCTCCTGCCGTTTGGCGAACTGGCGGATGGCTTGCACCAGTTGATCGAACAGTTCAGCCCGGTCCAACGCGCCTTGCACGAACCGGGTGACGAAACGGTATTCCAGTCCCAACGCCTCCAGACTGGCGGGGGAGACCCCCCGGTTCAGCAGGTCGGCCACCTCCTCGATCAATCCGGTTTCCAGTCGCTGTTGCAACCGATCGGCGATCCGTTGCCGCAGAATGGCCCGTTCCCAGCGCATGCCCAGGATCAGGAAATCATGGTCCGGATCGGAGTGTGACACGGGAGGGGAATCGGGGGTGTTTTGATCCAAGGTGGCCTGGGCGATTTCGATGGCGCGGATGGCCCTTTCCCGGGTTTCCAGATCCGTGGTGTTGTGTTGGGTCGGTTTGAGGGTCAGCAGACGGGCGGTCAAGGCGTCATCGGACAGGGTGTGCAGATGCGCCCGCAGTGCCGGATCCGCTCTGGCCGGGGCCAGCCGGTATCCCCGAATGAGGGCTTCCAGATACAGTCCCGTGCCTCCGACCAGGATGGGCAGACCGCCTCGCCCCTGGATCTCCGGCAACAGCGCCAGGCAGCGTTGCTGAAACTGGAACAGGTCGAACGCTTCTCCCGGATCCACCACGTCGATCAGATGATAGGGAATGGGGCCGTACTCCTCCAGATCCTTGCCGGTGCCGATGTCCAGACCGCGATAGACCTGGCGCGAGTCCGCCGACAGGATCTCCCCGGCGATACCCTGGGCCAGTTGCACCGCCAGACGGGTCTTGCCGGAAGCGGTGGGTCCGAGAATGACAAGAATTTTCATGGCGACTCGTCGGGATGATCCGGTTTTGGGCGTGGATGGGGTGGGGGGATTGTAAACGGGTCTGCGGGTTTTCGCCAAATGGATTGCACCACGGACAGCAAGGAGCGGTCAGGCGCTCTTCGCCATTTTTTGCGTGGCATCCGCCCTCGGCAGGCCAATGACCATCCGTGACTGGATCTTGAACAAAAAGGAGACAACAAACATGGGATGGTCGTTTGTGGCGGTGGCGGTGGGGGCCGGTCTGGGGGCATTGCTGCGCTGGGGCCTGGGGGTGCGTTTCAATGCACTGTTTTCCACCCTGCCTCCCGGTACCCTGATGGCCAACCTCATTGGTGGTTACATCGTGGGATTGGCTTTGGCCTTTTTTTCTCAGCTTCCCGGGCTTTCCAGCGAGTGGCGTCTGTTGGTGGTCACCGGTTTTTGCGGCGGGCTGACCACCTTTTCCACCTTTTCCGCCGAGGTGCTGACCCTGTTGCAACAGGGCCGGATCGTCTGGGGCGTGACGGCCATCGGGGTGCATGTGATCGGATCGCTGCTGATGACCCTGCTGGGGGCGTTGAGCGGTCAGTGGCTGATGAACCGGTGACTCCTGAACCGACAGGGTGCGATCAGATGACCCGCCGGATGGGCAGGATCACCTCCGCCAGAAATCCTCCCAGGGATTCCGAACGATCGAACCGGATCGTGCCGGCGTAGTGGTCCACGGTTTCGCGCACGATGGTCAATCCCAGCCCGTGGCCGGAGCGTTGTTCGTCGAGGCGTACCCCCCGACGGGTGAGATGGGCGGTTTCGCCGGGGTCGACTCCGGGTCCATCGTCTTCCACCCGCAGGATGCAGCGCGTTTTTTCCTCCACCAGCGAAACCCGGATCTGACCCCGGCACCATTTGCAGGCGTTGTCGAGCAAATTGCCCAGCAACTCCATCATGTCCTCTTCGTCGAAGGGCAGGGAGAGTCCGGGAGGCAGATTCAGGTCGATTTCGATTTTCTTTTGGAAATGAATGTTTTTCAGGGTGCGGGCCAGCATGCCCAGGGCCTGTTCCGGAATGAAAAAACGACCCGGTACAGGCTGGTCGGCCATGCGTGCCCGTCTGAGTTCCCGATCGATGAGGGTCTGGAGCGCATCCAGACGGCTCATCATCTCCTGATGATGATCGTCGCTCAATCCCGGATCCCCCCGTCTTAGGATTTGCGACAGGGTGGTCAGGGGGGATTTCATGGCGTGGGCCAGATTGGAGATGGTGGAACGGGATCGCACCAGCCGCTGTTCCAGTCGCAACAACAGATGGTTGATCTGTTCCACCACGGGTTTGATCTCCGCGGGCACATCCTCCCGCAACCGGCTGATCTGTCCGGTCATCAACTGGACCACCCCTTCGCGAATCTCTTCGATGGGGCGCATCGCCCGTCGCACCGCGACGATCTGGATCATGGTGAGCAATCCCAGAAACAGCAGGGAGACGATGCCGTGCATCCACAGGAACTGGTCCAGATCCCCCTCGATGGGGGTCAGGTTTTCGGCTACGGTGATGATCAGTTGACGTTCCCGCAGGGTGATGGATTTGACCAAGACCAGCAGCGGTTCTTTTTTGGGACCCACCCCCCAATGGCGCAGTTTTTCACCGGGGCGGATGGCGGGTGGTTGCAAGGAGAATTCACCCAGGGACTGGGAGCGCAGGGTTTGAACCGGGCCGTCCCCCTGGAGGGTGATTTGATAGTAGTATCCGGAAAAAGCATGATGAAACAAGGCATCGACATGTTTTTCGTTGAGCTTGACCGCGTCGGTTTCGTCCAGGGAGAGTTCCGCCAGAATGCTGGCGATCTCCCCGTCCATGCGGTCTTCCAGGTAGTTGGCGGTCAACTCCCGCAGCGCCATGCCCACCACCCACCAGGACAACAGAATCATCACCGTCAGACCAGTGACCAGCGTGGCGAGCAGTTGATTCTTGATGGTCCCGATGTGTTTCATGCCCGCTTTTCGCCGGGGGTGAACAGATAACCTTGCCAACGCAAGGTGCTGATTACTTCGCGGCCCATTTTCTTGCGCAAATGGTTCACATAGACCTCGATGACGTTGTGATCCGTCACCTTGTCGAAATCGTAGATCGCCTCCATCAGGCTCTCCTTGGAGTGGATGCGGCCCGGAGAGAGCATGAAAATCCGCAGCAGACGAAATTCCATAGAGGTCAAACGCGCCTCGTTGCCGTCCGGCATGCGCACGCTTTGTCGTCCTTCGTCCAGGGAGTAGCCTCCCACGGTCAAGGTTCCTTGCAGGCGGGCGTGACAGCGGTGGATCAGGGCACGCAGACGGGCCAACAGTTCTTCGACGTGAAACGGTTTGCCCAGATAGTCGTCGGCGCCCGCATCGATGCCTTCCACCCGTTCCCACCACATGTTGCGGGCGGTGAGCACGATCACCGGAATCTGGTTGCGTGCCCGTCTCCAGTTGCCCAGCACCGCCAACCCGGAGCGGTCCGGCAGCCCGAGATCCAGAATGGCCGCGTGATAGACGGTTTCATTGGCCATGGCCTCGCCGTTTTCGCCGTCATGCACCACATCCACCGCGAATCCGGCTTCGTCCAGTTTTTTCTTTAAATGATCCGACAGTACACGGTCATCTTCAATGATCAGAATGCGCATGCTTGGCTCTCTTTTTTCGTTTTTGGGGTGCGTCGAATCCCGGCGTGATCAAAACCGCGTGCAGATGCAACCGTCTGCCTGGTAGAGTGTATTGATTTCAATTGACAATCTGTGCCAGGGTCGGTTGGCGCGGGCCTGCGGCCGGGATTTTTGTATGGCGCAGTCGTTATCCATTCCGCATGATCTTAACAGGGTGAACTGAATTTATCCTGAAGAGGCATGATTTTTTTTCAGAAATGGATCAATCGAGGAGGAGGACGGAATGGGAAACGGCCATGAGGGCAGACTTTTGGATCGTCTGCGCTCATGGCCGTTTTTTTTAATTCAGGTGGGGATGGGGTTGCGTCCGATCACTGGCAATTTTTGGCCAGACGGAATCCCAGACTGTTGTTGCGGCCCGATTGGCCAAAATAAAAGCGGATTGCCGAACGGATGTGTTCGGGATCATCGTGCCAGCCGCCGCCGCGATGCATGCGCAAGGCGGGGCCGGAGGCGGGACCCGTGGGATCGCTGGGGGGAGATAGGGCATAGTAGCCGTCCGAGTAGCGGTCCGAGACCCACTCCCAGACATTGCCCAACATGTCGTGCAATCCCCAGGCGTTGGGCTTGAGTTGTCCCACGGGATGGGGTTTGCCGCCGGTGGTGCCGGTTTCGTCGCCGTGCCAAGCGTACTGGAGCATTTCGCTGTCACCGTCCCCCCAGGGGCGGATGGTGGTGCTGCCGGCTCGGGCGGCGTATTCCCACTCGGCCTCCGTGGGCAGGCGATAGTCCGAGGTCTTTTCCTTTTCGTTGAGCTTTTTGATGAAGTCTTGGACCATGTTCCAGGAGACCTCTTGCACCGGCAGGGTACGGCCTTTGAATTCGCTGGGATTGTCCTTCATGACCGCGATCCATTGATCCTGGGTGACCTCGTATTTGCCCAGGCAGAAGGGTTTGGTAATGGTAACCGGATGCACAGGCATTTCCGAATCACTGGCTTCGGTGTCGAAATGTTTGTCCGAGCCCATTTTGAAGTGTCCCGGGGGAATGCGGACCAAGACCATGTGGATGGAATTGGTGATCTCTTGCAGCGAGTTGGGCACGGTGTCGGCCTGGGCGCTGTTCCAGGCAACGAGCCAGGGAATCGTCACAATGGCGAGGAGTCGAATCATAGCGGTTGCGCTCCATGGTCGAATGGGATGGTATGGCACTATTGCACTCCATTTAGGGGCGAAAGGTCAAGAATGCAATGATCAGATAGTTGGTGGAACCAACCAGATCGATGAACGTCAGCGCCAGCGGACCGGAGGCGATGGCCGGGTCGGTACCGATTTTCTTGAAGAAAAACGGCAACGACATGGCGATGGTGGAGGCCGCGGGAATGTTGAGCATCATCGCCAGTCCCACGGTGAGGGAGAGCAGCGGATTCTGGAACAAAAGATAGGCGGCCAGGGCCAGGAAAAGCCCGTAGACCGCTCCCTGGATCAGGTTGGCGGCCAGTTCCTTGAGCATCAGACGGAAAAAATGGGAGTTGTTGAGCAATCCCAGCGCCAGTCCCCGGACCGCCACCGAGCCGGTCTGACTGCCGGCGTTGCCCGACATGCCGATGACCACGGGAAAGAAAAAGGCCAACTGCACGATGGAAGAAAGCGTCTCTTCAAAGCCATCGAGAATGGCGGAGATCACCAGATAGCCGATGAAGGCGCTGATCAGCCAGGGAACCCGGACCCGGAAGATGTGAAACGGGGATTGAGCCAGGATATCGTTGTTCTGAGAGCCGATTCCGGCGCGTTTGAGCATGGCGCGGTTGTTTTCGTCCTGGATCACGTCCACGAGGTTGTCGATGGTGATCTGTCCCACCAGCGATCCCCGATCGTCCACCACCGGAATGGCCAGCAGGCGGTAATGGGAGATCTGTCGGGCCACCTCGTCGAGGGGGGTGTTGACGTGGACCCGGACCAATCGGGAATTTTCCAGTTCTTCCAGGGGGGTTTCGGATTCGGCCAGCATGAGACGGCGCAGGGAACAGACTCCGGCAAGCCGTTTCTGGGCGTTGGTGGTGTACAGATAAAAGACCGAATCGTGGGATGAAAGCCTCTGAATGATGTGGATGGCTTCAGCCGCGGTGGTGTTCTCCGGCAGGGCGAGAACCTTGGAAGACATGAGGCTGCCGGCGGTATTGTGCTTGTAATTGGAAACATCGTCTCCCAGGGTGAGATCCTCGTTCAACGCCTTCTTGATGCGTTCGGCGGCCTCTTCGTGCAGCATGTCGAGATTGCGTTGACACACCTCGTCCGGGAGGCATTCCAACATGGCCACGATGTGTTCGAGTTCACAATGGGTGAGGATGTATTTCTTGTGGGTCTCGCGCATCTCTTCGAAGACCAGCGCGGCGTGCTGGGGCGGCGTGATGAATTCAAAGAGCTCGCAGGCTTTTTCTTCCGCGAAGTCGCAAAAGACATGGGCGGCGTCGTCGGGCTTGAGTTTGAACAACATTTGCGACAAATGGAATTTGGCGCCCTTGCGATACAGTCGCTCGATGGCCTCCGGAATCTGGGGATCGTAGGCCTGCGAAGATTGCGCTTCGGAGTCGTCGAAATTGACCATGCTCATGGTGGAATCAATGTCCTTTGTAGACTGGATAGGGGAGTTCCGATGGCGATATGGCAGCGGAAATCGGGCTTATAGTCCGTAGGTGAGGGTGGCGATCAGCAGATAGTTGATCACTCCCAGGACATCCACGGTGGTCAGGACGTAAGGACCGCCCCCAACCGCCGGGTCATGACCCATTTTCTGAAGCAGGATCGGCAGCGAGGCTGCGATCACTCCGGCATAGACGATGTTGCTCAGGATGCTAATGCCGACCACGAAGGCCAGGATGCTGCTCTTGAAGACCACCAGGGCGTAGGTGGACAGGCAGATTCCATAAAAGCTTCCCACCAGCAGGCCGACACTGGTTTCTTTGAACAGCAGTTTGAAATAGTTGCTGACCCGGATGTTGCCGGTGGCCAGACCACGGATGGCCACGGTGGTTGTTTGATTGCTGACATTGCCAGCCATGCCGAAGATCATGGGCATGAAGAAGCTCAACTGGATCACGGTGGCCAGGGTGTGTTCGTAGTGGCTGAGGATCCATGCGGCCATCAAGCCACCCATGAAGGGGGCGACGAGCCACGGAAGCCGGGATTTGGCGACATGCAAAAAAGATTGGGACATGATGTCCAGTTTGGCGGTGACATCCGCCAATTTTTGCAAGGATTGCATGTCGGCTGCCCGGATGACATGAATCAGATCCTTGACGGTGATGATGCCGCACATCACCCCCTGGTCGTTGACCACCGGGATCGCGAGCAGTCGGTTGCGGGTGACCTTTTTGGCTACCTCCCGTTGCGGGGTGTTGACATGCACGGAATGGACATCGGTGCTGACGATTTCCGAGATGGGCCGTTCCGGGGTGGAAAGGAGAAGTTGTCTTAACGAACTGACCCCGATGAGACGGTTGTCCTTGTCCACCATGTAAGCGTAGAAAACGGGTGACTGCTTGGAGAGTTCCCGGACCGTGCGAACGGCGCTGCCTGCGGTGGTATTGTCGGGCAGGGCGAAAAATCGCGCGGTCATGAGCGCCCCGGCGGAATTGGACGGATATCGTTTGATGTTGTTGATTTCGATCTGAGTGGCTTGCTGAAGCGCTTCCGTCAGGCGGGTGCCCACCGTGGTACTCAGATTGTTGATGACTTTGTTGCGGACTTCGCAGGAGAGTCGTTCCAGAATCTGAATGGCCCGTTCCTGATCGCAGTGGGAGAAGATGTAATTCTGGAACTCTTCGCTGAGATCTTTGATGGTGGCACTGGCGAGCATGGGACACTCGATCAGTTCAAAGATATCCATGGCCTCTTTGGGGTCTAGGGAAGAGTTGATGACCTGGGCAATGTCGATGGCGGGCAGTTTTTCGATGATGCTGGCCAGATGGGGAATAGCCCCTTTGCGGTATAATCGATGGATCGTTTCTGAATATTTGGCCTGCTTGGATGAGGTTGATGGGTGGGGTTCATCAATTACGATTGCGCTCATGCTCTCCTCGAATGATAGGTCATGGTTTGTATGATCCTGCCGCCTGGGCGGTGCGCTGATTTGGACAGCAGGATCATCCCGACACCGGATTCGGTGTAAATAATTATTAAATAAGCTTTTTTGTTTTTTGTGTTACCGGTTGGCGGTCCGGCCGGAAAACAGGTTCATACCCAGTGCCCGGCGACCGATCAAAAAAGGGGACCGGGTGATCAGATCGGTGAAGGCTTCCAGGGTTTTCGGATGTTGCGTTTGGAGGGGTGCCGTGAAATCAATCGGTTGAATCATGGGAATGGCAGGGGGAGTCAAAGTGCGGATGACGGCTCTGAGGGTATTCATGATCGTGGTTCCTTTTTGTCGGGATGGTTGCTGTTTGGGGTGATACAGGGAAATAAACGGCCCCAACGACTGAAGAAGATCATCTTTTTGCCATTTTCTTTGTGATTGGTTGGCAATATCTTTTTTATTTATGGTACAAACGATTTTTGGAAAAAAATAGTAGAATTTTTAATCCCGGTTTTTGTCTATTTGTAAGATTTATGATTCAAAACGCCGATCAATGTGAATATCGATGCTTTTTTTGTGGTTTCTTTGTGATTATTGATTCACATCTTTCAAATAAATGTGAATCAAATTTCTCATTGCGCCGGAGTCTTTGAATCGGGAAATTGATTTTCCGGGTCGGGAAGATGTGCGGTCTGCGCGTGGTCCCCAGTGATGGGAAGTGTGATTCAAGTTTCCGGCAAGGAGTGCGTTTTCAATGGGATATCTATGGGATTTGAAAGGTCGTTTTGTCGGGATGGGCATTATCATCATGCTGGTCATCGCCGCCGAAGGGATGGTGGGGGTGCGTGGTATCGGCATGGTCCGGGAGCGGATTGAATACCTGGATCACTTCCTGATGCCCCTGACCCGTGCTCTGTCCCGGGTGGAGAGCCTGCATGTGCAGTTGAATCATCAATTTGAAAAGGCGCCCCGCGACGAACACGTCCCGGAACGCCTGATGGTCAATCCGCGCATCATTCACGATCAGACCACCCGCATTCAACAAGAGATCCAGTTCGGATTGGAAACCATCGAGAATGCCGCCAAGAGCGGACAGATCCAGGAGAACAATCCGTCGTTGCTCAAGATTCGGCAGCGTCTTGAGGCTTTGAGCGCCATGCAATCCCAATTGAACAAATCCTTGCAAGAGACGCCGGTGGATGCCGAGGATGGCATGATTCACCTGACGCCGGGGGCCAACCGTCAACTGGTGGATGATTCCGAACATCAGGAGGCCTGGTCGGACCGGGTACTGGAGTTGACCGAGGAGGTGCTCGACCGGTCCGTGAACAGCACCTTGCAGGTCAGCGATCATACGGTATTTTTGCTCATCGCCGCCTGGATCGTGAGTCTGGTGTTGTGTTCGCTGTTGATTCTGGTGCTGGCTGTGAGTATTTTGCGTCCGCTGCATCTGGTCCGGAAGGCCGTGGGCAAAATTGCCGCTGGAGAGATGGAAATTCAGTTTGAATCCAACTCCCACGACGAACTCGGGCGTCTGCTCGACGCCATGCGCGCCATGGCCCAGGCCTTGCGGGAACGCCAGAAGGTGGAGGATCATCTGCGTCAGTCGGAGAAGATGTCTTCTCTGGGGCGTCTGGCCATCGGTCTGGCCCACGAGGTCAACAATCCTTTGGCCAATGCCTCGATCAATCTGGAAGTGCTGGAAATGGATCCCACCTGTCATCCGACGGAACTGGTGGCCCGGTTGGCCGTGGTGCGGCGCAATATCGAGAAGGCCATGTCCATCACCCAGGAGTTGTTGAGTTTTTCCCGTCCGGACCGGCCCGAGTTCGCGCCGGTGGTGTTGCATGATGCCCTCGATGGGGTGTTGATGTTGCTGGGACAGCGTTTGCGTCCGTTTGCGGTGCGTTTGAACTATGATCCTGACCTGCCGGAAATCCTGGGGTTGAGTGGCAAGATTCAGCAGGTGTTCATGAACCTGATCCAAAATACCATCGAAGCCATGCCCCATGGGGGGGAACTGGTCATCACCACGGGACAAGAGGCGGAATGGGTCTTTGTCGAACTGCGCGACAGCGGACCCGGCATCCCTCCGGCCTTGTGCAGCAAGGTGCGGGAACCCTTTTTTACCACCCGTATGGAGATGGGAGGCGTGGGACTGGGTTTGACTGTGTGTCAGAGCATCATGGATCAGCATGGCGGTCGTCTGGAACTCGATCCCCATCCGGCCCCGGAAGGGGGGTTGCGGGCCATCGTCCGTTTTCCGAAAACCGAGAGTATCGCCGCCTCTGACCCGGTCGGGGCCGAATGGAGCCTGAAGCATGAATCCGATTCTGATCGTCGATGATGACAACGATTTCTGTCAGGTGATCGAGGATGTTCTCACCAAGGCCGGTTTCGTCACCTGCCGGGCCAACAATGGTCAGGAAGCCTTGGCGGTACTCGCCCAGCAAAAGTGTGACATCGTGCTGCTGGATCTGGTGCTGCCCGGCATGGATGGTCTGGAGGTGCTCAGACGCATCCAGCAGCAGGATGAACACATCCGGGTGATCCTGATCACCGCCTTCGCCACCATCGAAAACGCGGTCAGCAGCATCAAGATGGGGGCCACGGAGTTTTTGACCAAGCCGTTCCGGATCACCGACTTCATCATTCTGATCCATCGTACCGTGGAGGAGATCCGTTTCGAGCAGAAGGCGTTGGAACTCAATTTTGATCCGATTCTCGTCTGTCTGGCCCATCCGATCCGGCGGGGCATCGCGGAAGCCTTGAGCGGTCAACAGGTGCTGCGCCTGACCGATCTGATGCAGCAACTGGATATCAGCGATCACACCAAGCTGACTTTCCATCTCAAGAACCTCATCGAGCATGGCATCATCGACAAAACCCGCAACCGTTCCTATCTGCTCACCCAGCGGGGACGGATGCTGTTGTCGGGTTTGCGTCGTCTCTCCATGAGCCTGGGTGTCAACAGCTAGATTGACGCGGGCTTCGATCTTCTTCTGCACTTGGACAAAACAAAACAGGAAATCGGCAACATTGAGCGATTTCCTTGCAATCGGGAACCGCGTGCGGTTACACTGCACGGGTTTTCATCATTTCCTATTTCACACGCGGATGACCGTCGGTCCCGGCTCCCCTTGCGGGGTGAGGATCGTCTTGCCAACCGGCATCCGCGGAGGCCAAAGCCGAACTCAAACATCTAAGGATTGTGATCATGGCAACGTTTTCGATTCGTGAACTCCTGGACGCGGGTTTCCATTTTGGTCACCAGACCAAACGCTGGAATCCCAAAATGGGCCGCTACATCCATTCGGCCCGCAATGGCGTCCATATCATCAATCTGCAAAAGACCATCTATATGCTCCGTGATGCCTGCCGTTTCGTCACCGAGCGGGTCACCGACGGAGGCGTGGTCCTGTTCGTGGGCACCAAGCGTCAGGTGGTGGATCTGGTCGCCGAAGAGGCGGCCCGCTGTGGACAATACTATGTCAACCATCGCTGGCTCGGCGGCACCCTGACCAACTGGAAAACCATTCAAGACTCCATCCGTCGCCTGAAAGATATCGAAAAAATGCGGGATGACGGCTCCTGGCAGCTTCTCCCCAAAAAAGAAGTGTTGCGTCTGGAACGCCAGAAAGAAAAAATGGAACGTTCCCTGGGCGGCATCAAGGACATGAGTCGTCTTCCGGATCTGATCATCGTGGTGGATGTCAACAAAGAGTCCATCGCCGTGGCCGAAGCCAACAAACTGGGGATCCCGGTGGTGGCCCTGGTGGACTCCAACTGCGATCCGGATCATATCGATTGGGTCGTGCCGGGCAACGACGACGCCATCCGTTCTTTGAAATTGTTCATGAACAAAATGGGCGAAGCCATCATGGAAGGCAAACGTCCCGAGGTGAGCGAGGCCATGTTCGAAGGCCGCAACGATGCCGCCTCCTCGTCCGACGGCGCTGACGAAATGGTTCAGACCCATTCTTGAAATACAGTCATATAAAGGAATACGTGACATGTCTGCTGTAACTGCGAATCTCGTGAAAGAGCTTCGGGAAAAGACCGGAGCCGGAATGATGGATTGCAAAAAGGCCCTCACCGAAACCGATGGCGACCTGGAGGCGGCTGTGGATTGGCTGCGCAAGAAAGGCATCGCCTCGGCTTCCAAGAAATCGGGCCGGGTGGCTGCGGAGGGCAAGGTGGTGGTGGCTGCCGCCGGCAATCACGGTCTGCTGCTGGAAGTCAACTCCGAAACCGATTTCGCCGCCAAGAACGAGCGGTTCATGGCCTTCGCCACCACGGCGGTTCAGGTGGGACTGGATGCCAGAATCCAGACCGTGGAACTGCTGGCCGGTCTGCCCTATCCGGGCACCGGGCGCAGTGTGGCCGAGGAGTTGACCGCCCTGATCGCCGGCGTGGGTGAAAACATGAACCTGCGTCGCGTGGCCCGGGTGGACGTGCCCCAGGGCGCGGTGGTGGGTTATCTGCACATGGGTGGCAAGATCGGTACCCTGGTCGCGTTGGACTCCGCCGCCTCCGATCAGGATGGTCTGCGGGAACTCGGCAAAAAGATCGCCATGCACGTGGCGGCCTCCACCCCGTTTTATCTCAACCGGGATCAGGTGCCAGAATCCGACCTGGAGCGGGAAAGAAGTGTCCTGGCGGATCAGGCCCGGGCTTCCGGTAAGCCGGAGAGCATCATCGAAAAGATGGTGCAGGGCCGTCTTTCCAAGTTCTACGCCGACACCTGTCTGGTGGAACAGCCCTTTGTCATGGATCCGGAGCAGTCGGTGCAGGCTGTGGTGGATGCGGCGGCCAAGAGCCTGGGATCTCCGATTCGTGTGGCCGGTTTCGCCCGTTTCATGATGGGCGAAGGGTTGCAGAAACGGGATGACGACTTTGCCGCCGAGGTGGCCAAGCAGATCGGTCAATAGACCCGCCATGCGACGCATCTTGTTGAAATTGTCGGGCGAGGCCCTGATGGGGGGACGAGGCGAAAGCCTCGACCCCTCTTTTTTGAAGGATCTGGCCCTGGATATACGCGCCGCCCGGGCTTTGGGGGCGCAGGTGGCCGTGGTGGTGGGCGGTGGCAACATTTTTCGTGGCGCCACCGGTGCTGCCCTGGGCATGGAGCGCACCAGCGCTGACCAGATGGGCATGCTGGCCACGGTGATCAACTCTCTGGCTTTGCAGGCCGCCCTGGAAGGGTGTGACGTGCCCACCCGGGTCCAGTCCGCCATCCCCATGACCCAGGTGGCCGAACCCTTTGTCCAGCGTGAGGCGGTGCGTCACCTGGAAGAGGGACGGGTGGTGATTTTCGCGGCGGGAACCGGCAATCCCTACTTTACCACCGATACGGCGGCAAGCCTCCGGGCCGCCGAAATCCATGCGGATCTGCTGCTCAAGGCCACCAAGGTGGATGGGGTCTACGACGCCGATCCCGTGAAAAATCCCGATGCCAGGAAATTCACCGCGTTGACCTATGACGAGGTGTTGCGTCGGGGACTCGGCGTGATGGACCTGACCGCCATCACCTTGTGCCGGGACAACCGGATCCCCTTGTGCGTCTTTTCCATCCTGGAGCGGGGCTGTCTGGAGGCGATCCTCAAGGGAGAAGCACGGGGCACCACCATCGGCCTGACTTGAAAAAACGGTGCTTCTTTGGCAACTTTCCATCTTATCGGACGGGAGTGGCATGATGACTGACCCCGCTGTTCTTCAATCCCTGGATCAACGGATGGCCAAAGCCATTCAGTCGCTCAAGGAGGAGTTGGCCGGCGTGCGCACGGGACGGGCCTCCACGTCGATTCTGGATCGGGTGATGGTCAATGCCTACGGCACCGAGACCCCCTTGAACCAAGTGGCCACCCTGAATGTCCCGGAACCCCGCCTGATCACCGTGCAGCCTTGGGACAAGAAACTCATCAAGGCCATCGAAAAGGGCATCCTGGAGTCGGAACTGGGCCTGAATCCGGCCAACGATGGCGTGTTGATCCGCGTGCCTTTGCCCGAACTCAACGAAGAGCGGCGCAAGGAATTGGTCAAAATGGTCCAAAAGACCGGTGAACATGCCAAGGTCGCCCTGCGCAACGTGCGTCGCGAGATCATGGACCAGTTCAAGAAAATGGAAAAGAACAAGGAAATTTCCCAAGACGATCTCCGTCAGATGGAAAAAGTGGTGCAGGAGCGCACCGATCAGCGTGTCAAGGAAGTCGATGAAGTCGTGGCCCACAAAGAGGCCGATGTCATGCGGGTCTAGCCGAATGTCCATTTTCTTCGGCCCGGAATCCCAATGACCACCATTCCCCCCGACAAAATGCCCCGGCATGTTGCCATCGTCATGGATGGCAATCGACGCTGGGCCAAGTCCCGGTTCCTTCCCAAGATCGAGGGACATCGACGGGGGGTCAAAGCCGTGCGTCGTACCGTGGAGGCCTGTCTGGATCTTAAGATTCCGACGTTGACCCTTTACACCTTCTCTTCCGAAAACTGGAACCGTCCTCAGGATGAGGTCTCCTCATTGATGAATCTGCTGGCCATCCATCTGCGCAAGGAGATGGACGAGTTGGTCAAGGAGGGCGTGCGCTTCCGTGCGCTGGGACGCATCGGCGAACTGCCTGAGACCATCCAGATCCTGGTGCGGGAGCTGGAAGAGAAGACCCGCTTCAATACCGCGTTGGATTTCAACATCGCCATCAACTACGGGGGGCGTCTGGAGTTGGTGGACGCGGCCCGGTCCCTGGCCAGGGATGCGGTTGCCGGAAATCTGGATCCCGAGGCGATCACCGAGGCGTTGTTGGCCTCCCGCTTGACCACCGCCGGGCAGGTGGATCCCGATCTGTTGATCCGCACCGGGGGAGAGCAGCGCATCAGCAATTTTCTGCTGTGGCAGATGGCCTATACCGAAATGGTGTTTCTTCCGATCTATTGGCCCGAATTCGATGCCGCTCACCTGGAACAGGCCATTCAGGAATATGCGAGCCGGGATCGTCGTTTTGGGGCCGCCCGTTAACGTTTTGGTTCGCCTGTCAACCTCTCTGGATTGATACCGGATGATCGCTCGCTCGCTCTCCGCCATTGCCTTGGCGCCGTTGCTGATCTTGTTGCTTCTGGCGGGATCCCGCTTCGCCTTGTTCGTGCTGTTGCTGGTAGCCGGCGGGGTGTTGCTGTGGGAGTGGCTTCGCATGAAGGAACCCTTCTCCCCGGTGATCCATGTTCCGTTGCTGCTGGCCCAATCCATGGTGCTGTATACCGGCTATCGGGGTTATCCGGGCTGGATCGGGCTGGAATTGATGCTGGTCCTGCTGGCCCTGTTCGCCTGGTCCCTGGTGGAGTACCGGCCCGGAGAGGCGGTTTCACCCCGGGCGGGATTCCGTTTCATGGGGGTGGTCTATTGCGGGGTGCCGTTGATGCTCCTGGATGGTATCCGCGCCATGCAGCACGGGGGCGCCTTGATCTGTCTGCTATTGTTCGTGGTCTGGGCCACGGATACCGGGGCGTATCTGGTGGGACGGAAATGGGGCCGGAGCCGAATCGCTCCGAACATCAGTCCCAACAAGACCTGGGCCGGATTCTGGGGGGGAACTTCCCTGGGTACCCTGGTGGGCTGGGTGGGCGTCTTGGGATTCGGACTGCCCTTTACCGGGATCCAGGGTCTGGTGTTGGGTCTGGTGCTTTCGTTGGTGGGACAGGCGGGGGATCTGGTGGAGTCGGTCTTGAAACGGGAAGCGGGCATCAAGGATACCGGTCAACTGATTCCGGGTCATGGGGGGCTGTTGGATCGGCTCGACAGCCTGTTGTTCGTCACTCCGGTTTTTTATGCCTATCTGCGTTTGCGCTGGAGCGGCGTCCCCTTGGGAGCGTGGTTCTTTGGGGGTTAAACGGATCGGAATTCTGGGATCCACCGGATCCATTGGTGTCAACGCTCTGGATGTGGTGGCCGCCCATCCGGATCGGTTCCGGGTGGTGGCCCTGGCTGCCGGCACCCAGGTGCGGCGCGTGATCGAGCAGGTCCGTCGCTTCCGACCCGAGGTGGTGGCCATGGGGGATGAGGCGTCCGCCCGGGAGGTCCGCCATGCACTGGCGGGAGAACCGGTGGAGGTTCTCTCCGGGGAGACGGGAGTGGAGCGGGTCGGGGGCTGGGAGAGTGCGGACATGGTGCTTTCGGCCATGGTCGGCGCCGTGGGGTTGCGACCCACCCTGGCCGCGCTGCGGGCCGGCAAGGATGTGGCCCTGGCCAACAAGGAGTGTCTGGTGATCTCCGGCGCTCTGTTCATGGATGCGGCGCGCCGTTCCGGATCCCGGGTCATTCCGGTGGACTCGGAACACAGCGCCATTTTTCAGGCGTTGTACAATGGCCAACGGGCACCATTGACCCTGCGGCCCGACGAAGGCAATCTCCATCCGGAAACCCGCCTGATCCTGACCGCATCGGGGGGACCGTTCCGGGGGTGGGGGCGGGAGCGGCTGGCAGGGGTCACGCCGGAACAGGCCCTGGCCCATCCCAACTGGAACATGGGGCGCAAGATCACCATCGACTCCGCCACCTGCATGAACAAAGGGTTGGAAGTGATCGAGGCGCATCACCTGTTCGGGGTTCCCGCGGAGCGCATCGCCGTGGTGGTCCACCCGGAAAGCATTGTCCACTCCCTGGTGGCCTATCCCGACGGATCGATGTTGGCTCAGATGGGCCTGCCCGACATGCGCACCCCCATCGCGGTGGCCCTGGCGTGGCCGGAACGGATCACCGCCCCGGTGGCGGCGTTGGATCTGCCCGCTTTGGGCGTTCTGACCTTTGCGGGGCCGCCGGATCCGGAGGCTTTTCCCTGTCTGCCGTTGGCCTATCAGGCCTTGAAACAGGGGGGCACGGCCCCGACCGTGCTCAACGGGGCCAATGAGGTGGCCGTGGAGGCGTTCCTGGACCATCGGATCGGATTTCTGGATATACCCCGACTGATTCAATGGACCCTGGAACAGACCGCGCCGGGAGGCATGAACACGGTCGAGGAGCTTTTGGAGGCGGATCGGTGGGCGCGCGTCCGTGCGCGTGATTGGATTGGCCGTCATGGCAGTGGGAGTCAAACCGCATGAATACCGTGATGTGGGCCCTGGTGGTGCTGGGTGTGTTGATTTTTGTCCATGAACTGGGTCACTTTCTGGTGGCCCGTCTGGTGGGAGTGCGGGTGCTGGTGTTTTCCCTGGGATTCGGTCCCCGCATCGCCGGCTGGAGCCGGGGGGAGGGGGAGACCGAATATCGGCTTTCCGCCGTGCCGCTGGGCGGTTATGTGAAGATGCTGGGGGAGTCCGACGACGAGGAGGAGGCGCCTTTGTCCGCAGAAGAGGCCCGCCACTCCTTCGCCACCCAGACGGTGTGGTCGCGCATCGCCATCGTGTTCGCGGGTCCGGGCTTCAATTTCATTTTTGCTTTCGCGGTGCTGGTGCTGGCCTTCATGCTGGGAGTGGGGGAAGTGCTGCCGGTGGTGGGTTCCGTGAGCAAGGGCATGCCGGCGGAACAGGCCGGAATGCGGGTCGGGGATCGGGTGGTGGCCATCAACGATCAACCCGTGCCCCGCTGGGAGGTGTTGAGCCAGACCATCAAGCAATCCGATGGCCTGCCCCTGCGCTTCACCATCGAGCGCCCCGAAGGGCCGTTGATGCTTACCATTCAGCCCAAGATCCAGGAGATGAACAACATCTTCGGCGAAACGGTGCGTACCCCCCTGATCGGTATCGGTCCCGGTTCCACCACCGAGTTTGTCACCTACAGCCTGGGGCAGGCTCTGGCCCGGGGGGCGGAGCATACTTGGCGCATGAGCGAAATGATCGTCACCGGGGTGTGGAAACTCCTGATCCGGGCCATCCCCGCGGACCAGATCGGTGGTCCCCTGATGATCGCCGAAATGGCCGGCAAGACCGCCGAACAAGGCATGAGCAGCATGCTGTTTTTCATGGCGCTGATCTCCATCAATCTGGGCATCTTGAATCTGTTGCCCATTCCGGTTCTTGACGGGGGGCATCTGTTTTTCTTTTTTATCGAGGCGATCAAGGGCTCGCCGGTCTCGGAAACCGTGCGCATGCATGCCAATCGTATCGGGATGTTCAGCCTTGTGTTGCTCATGGCCTGGGCCATGAAGAATGACTTGACCCGAATGTTTCCCTTGGGTCAATGATTCGGGCATAAATGATTACCCATGCTATGTCGTCTCTTGCCCCGTTGATGCATGTGGAGTATGTTTTCCCGGTCATTGCCCACAGACTTGCCATGAGGAAGAACATTCAAGCATGGTCTCCATCCAGCATTTATTGAAGATCCCTTTGTGTGTGGCGACCTTGGCGTTCGCTTCCAACGCGTGGTCGATCGAAACGATCGACTCCATCCGTGTGGAAGGAGCAAAAAGGATCGAGGCCGAAACGGTGAAAAGTCATGTTGCCGTCACACCCGGCCAGCCCATCGAACCCGATGCCGTGCGACGGAGCATCAAGGCTCTCCACGATACCGGCTTGTTCAAAGATGTGGTCATCGAACAACAAGGCTCGGTTCTGGTGGTCCAGGTGGTGGAAAACCCCACCGTGAGCAAGGTCACCTTTGAAGGGAACGACGCCCTCACCACTGAGGAGTTGCAAAAACTCATCCACATCAAACCCCAGACTCTCCTGAACCGCAGCACCACCGAACGGGACTTGTCGGCGTTGCGTCAGGCCTTTCGCATCAAGGGCTTTTTCCTGGCCAAGATCGACATGACGGTCAAAAATCTCGACCAGAATCTGGTGGAGGTGACCTATCACATCGAGGAAGGCGAAAAATCCAGAGTCCAGAAAGTGCGGATCATCGGCAACAAGGAACTTTCCGAAAAGCAGTTGACCCGCAAAATGATGATCCATGCCTCGGGCATGTTCTCCTGGTTCACCGAAGACGACGCCTACGATCGTGACAAACTGATGTTCGATCAGTCCCAGTTGCGCAATGTCTATCTGGACGAAGGGTATGCCCGGGTCCATGTGGATTCGTCGGTGGCGGAGTTGACTCCGGATCGCAAGGCTTTTGTCGTGACCCACTCGGTCAACGAGGGGGCTCGTTACCGTTTTGGCGCCATCGATGTCAAAGGCGACTTCGACGAACTTCCCAAGTCGCGTCTGATGGAGGAGTTGCGGGTCAAACAGGGAGAGTGGTACTCCCGTGACCAGTTGCGCAAATCCATCGAACGTCTGACCGATTTGATCGGGGATTTCGGTTATGCCTTCCTGGATATCCGTCCCCAGACCGTCTACGACGACGAGGCCAAAACCGTGGCCATCACCTTTGAGATCGCCAAGGGTCGTCGGGTCTATGTCAATCGCATCGAGGTGGTGGGCAACTCCCGCACCCGGGACAATGTGGTACGGCGGGAAATGTCCCTGAACGAAGGGGATCGTTTCTCCTCCACCCAGATGCGGCGCTCCAAGAAGAGCATCGGAGATTTGAATTTCTTTGAAAACATCGAGATCACCACCCCTTCGTCGGGCAATCCCGATCAGGTGGATGTGCGCATCAAGGTGGAAGAGAAACCCACCGGTACCTTTACCGTCGGGGCGGGTTACTCCAGTACCGACTCCTTTATCGGATCGGCGAGTGTCAGTCAGAACAACTTCCTGGGTCGTGGACAGCGTCTGGTACTCTCCACCGCCCTGACTGGCAAGAGTACCCAGTTTGACTTCTCCTTCACCGAACCGTATTTCATGGACAAGAATCTGTCCGCCGGCGTTGACCTGTTCGCCCGGGAGTCGGATCGGCGGGATGTCTCCGCCTATACCGAGCGTTCCTACGGCGGCGCGTTGCGGTTGGGCTTCCCGATCTCCAAAAATATGCGGGACAACGTCAGCTACAACCTCGCCCAGGTGGATATCGAAGATACCGGTCTGGTCACCTCCCGTTCCATCGTGGCTCAGGCGAACGCCAGTCCCTATTGGCGCTCCATGATCAGCAATTCCTTGATCTGGAACGATGTCAACAATACCCTGGCCCCCACCCAGGGCCGCATTCACCGTCTGACCACGGATCTGGCGGGTTTGGGAGGGGATTTGACGTTCGCCCGTCTGGTGTTGGACAACCAGTTGTACCACCCCTTCACCGACGACGAGGAGTGGGTGGGGCATATCCGTGGCCGCTTTGGCTATATCAACGGTCTTGACAAGGATGTGCCCATCTTCGAGCGGTTCTATCTGGGTGGTGGCGCCTCCCTGCGGGGATTCAAGCCGGGTGGTATCGGTCCCCGGACCCTGGTGGATGGGGACGCCTATGGCGGTGTGCATTTTGAACAAATCAACGCCGAGCTGTTCTTCCCCCTGTTCGGTCTGAGCGACAAGGGCGTGAAGGGCTTGACCTTCGTGGATGCCGGATACCTGGGTGACGGGAATCTGCCGGCGGATGTGCGCGAATCCGGATCGATCCGCGTGGCCACAGGCCTTGGTGTACATTGGAATTCACCCTTTGGTCCGTTGCGTTTCTCCCTGAGCACGCCTTTGATCAAGGAAGATTACGATAAACTTCGGATTTTTGACTTCAGCATGGGGACATCCTTGTGAAAGCGCTATCTTTCGTGAACCGGGTCGCAACCCAATCCCGGCAGACCTCCCGGAAAATGGTATCATGGTTGACGGCACTGCTGCTGGCAACGTGTGGTTTGATGACATCCGCACCCGTTGAGGCGGCCGGTGGAGGAGCGCCGGTGTTTGCCTATGTGGACGTGCCCCGTGTCATGGCCTCTTCGGCGGCGGCCCAGTATGCCCGGGACATGCTCAAGAAGAAATTGGCCGTCAAGCAGAAAGAAGTCGATGCCATGGAGTCGGAGATCAAATCCCTCAAGGCCAAGGTCGAGCAGGGCGGCAACATGATGAACCGGGAAGCCCGGGCGGATATGGAAAATACCACCCGTCGCAAGTTCCGGGAGTACCAACGGCTGGTGGAGGACAATCAGGCCGCCATCGACCGGGAAAACGGAGTCTGGACCAAGAAAATCACCGAGGCTTTGCGGGTGGTGATCGAGGAGATTGGCCGCGAGAAGGGATTCACGGCGGTGTTTGGCAAAGGACAGGTGTTGTTTGCCAACGCCTCGATCGACATCTCCGATCAGGTGCTGAGCCGGCTCAACGAACACACCAAGAAGTGGTTTTAATTCAAGGAGCGTTCAGGTGGAACCGTGGCGTGACATTCTCAAGACCCTTCCGCATCGCTATCCGTTTCTGCTGGTGGACCGGGTGGAGGAGGTGCAACCCGGAGAGCGGTTGGTGGCTTTGAAAAATGTCACCTTCAACGAACCGTTCTTCAACGGCCATTTTCCGGGGCATCCGGTGATGCCGGGTGTGTTGATCCTGGAGGCCATGGCCCAGGCCGGCGCCCTGTTGGCGGGGCGTACCGATCCCGGCGCGGTGCAGGGGCGGCTGGTCTATTTCATGGCCATCGACAAAGCCCGATTCCGCAAGCCGGTGATTCCGGGTGATCAACTGATGCTGGAGTTGACCCTGCTGAAAAGACGCCGGGAGATCTGGCGTTTCCAGGGGATTGCCAGGGTCAACGGGGCCGTGGTGGCCGAGGCGGAACTCATGGCCATGACCCGGGATTCCCAGGAGGAAGCAGTCGAGGAGAATGCCCATGGATGAGCCCCGTGTGATTCATCCCAGCGCGGTCGTGGATCCCAAGGCCCAACTGGGTTCCGGGGTGAAAGTCGGTCCCTACGCGGTGATCGGTCCCCATGTGATCGTCAACGATCAGGCGGAAATCGGCGCCCATGCGGTGATCGATGGCCATTCGGTGATCGGACAGGGGAGCCGCATCTTCAGTTTCGCCTCCATCGGTCAGCCTCCCCAGGATACCCATTACGCCGGCGAACCCACCCGGGTGGAGATCGGCATGCGTTGCGCCATCCGCGAGTATGTCAGTATCCATCGGGGCACCGAGGGTGGGGGCGGTCTGACCCGGGTGGGCAACGATTGCATGATCATGGCCTATGCCCACGTGGCCCACGACTGTCGGGTGGGGGATCATGTGATCATGGCCAACGGCACCACCCTGGCCGGTCATGTGGAGATCCAGGATTACGCGGTGATCGGCGGTCTGACCGCCATCCATCAATTCGCCCGCATCGGTCGCAACGCCTTCATCGGCGGCGCGTCGGCGGTCTCCATGGACGTGGTTCCCTTTGTCTCGGCGGCGGGCAACCGGGCCAAGATCACCGGAGTCAACGTGGTGGGCCTGCGGCGTCACGGCTTTTCCGAAGAGACCATCAAGGCCATCCGTCAGGCCTATCGGATCGTGTTCCGTTCCAATCTGCGCATGGAGCAGGCGGTGGAGGAGCTGGAACGCCACCTCTCCCAGTGTGTGGAGGTGCAGTATATTCTGGAATTTCTCCAGACCGGTCAAAGGGGGATCTGCCGCTGATTCCCCGGATCCTGGCTTCGTTCATGCGCCACCTTTTGCCTCTTCTTGCTTGAGACTCCTTTCTTGAATGCGCGTGTCGGATTGATCGCGGGTTCTGGACAGCTCCCCTTGATATTCGCACGCGCCATGCGTCGCCCCGGGGGGCCGGGTCTGGCCGCGATCGTGGCCCTTGAGGGCGAATCCGATCCCTCCCTGGCCGCATATTCCGACTCCATCCTGTGGATCAGGCTGGGACAGTTCACCCGTCCGTTGCGCTATCTGCGCGATCAGGGGGCGGTGGATTTGGTACTGGTGGGGGGCATCCGCAAGCCCAACATCTGGCGGGTGCGCCCGGATGCCCTGGCTTTGAAAATGGTCCTGAAATTGCGGGGCATGGACGATGACCAGTTGTTGCGCGCCGTGGCCGCCGAACTGGAGAGTCGGGGATTCCGGCTGCGCTCCGTGACCGAATATCTGCCGGAACTGCTGGCCCCCAGAGGATGTTTGAGCCGTCGCCATCCCACGGACGCGGAGTGGGAGGATATCCGTTATGGCTGGCGCGCCGCCAAGGGGCTGGGTGCGCTGGATATCGGTCAAGGAGTGGTGGTGCGTCGCCATATGGTGGTGGCCGCCGAGGCCATGGAGGGGACCGACGCCATGCTGGCCCGGGCCGGTGGTCTGATCGCGGGTCAGGGGCGCGGGGGTTGGGCCGGAGAGCACAGCGCGGTCTTCGTGAAGGTGGTCAAGCCCATGCAGGATCAACGCCTGGATCTGCCCACCATCGGACCCGCCACCATGGAAACCATGGCCCGCTGTGGCATTCGCGTGGCGGCGGTGGAGTCCGGAGGGGCGATGATTCTGGATCCGGAGGCCACCCGTCGGGCGGCGGACCGGCATGACTTGGTATTGATGGGGCTGGGTGACGGGGATCTTTAAAGATTGATGGGGCTGGGTGACGGGGATTTTAAGACGGATGGCGTGAAAGGAGCCGCTTCATGAACGAGGGAGTCATGACCGGGGTGCATCGCCCCCTGCGGGCTGCGGTGATCGGGGTGGGGTATCTGGGACGGTTTCATGCTCAGAAATATGCCCGGATCGATGGGGTGAAGCTGGTGGCCGTATCCGACTTGCATGCGGAACGGGCCGCCAAGGTGGCCGGAGAACTGGGCGTGGAGGCGGTGGAGGATTTCACCGCGCTTTTGTCCCGGGTGGATCTGGTTTCGGTGGTGACTTCCACCGATAGCCATTTCCGGGTGGTGGAAGCTTGTCTGCAAGCCGGTGTGCATGTGTTGGTGGAAAAGCCCATCACCACCACCGTGGAGGAGGCGGACCGGTTGATCGCCCTGGCGGATCAGCACCAGCGGGTGTTGCAGGTGGGACATATCAAACGCTTTCATCCGGCAGTGAGCGCGTTGTTTGGATCGGGTCTGCTCGTCAATCCCCGCTTCATCGAGGCGCAACGTTTCGCTCCGTTCAAGAACCGGGCGCTGGATGTGGATGTGGTGCTGGACCTGATGATTCATGATGTGGATCTGATCCTGCATTGTGTGCACTCCGAAGTGGAGTCCGTCGATGCGGTGGGCAGTGGGATTTTTTCCGGGAAGGCGGATATCGCCAACGCCCGGATCCGTTTTGCCAATGGCTGTGTCGCCAATGTCAGCGCCTCCCGGGTGGCCCGGGATGCCACGCGGCGTATGCGGATTTTCCAGGACGACGCCTTGTTCGATCTGGATTTCATGCGTCCGGGTTTGGCGGTGCGGCGGCGGGGCGCAGGAACGTGGTTGCTGGATGGGGTCACCCTGCCGGTGATCGAGGAGCATGAATTCCCGCTGACCTCCACCGATGCCCTGGAGGCCGAGGTGCGGGCTTTTTGCACGGCGGTGGCCACGGGTTCGGCTCCATCGGTGAGTGGTCGGGATGGGCGGCGCGCCTTGGAGGTGGTGATGGCCATTCGTCGCTCCATTGCCGAGTGGTCCAGCGGAGGGCGATAGGTGACCAGGGGGCCAGGAAGACCGCCCCGCATCATGCTGGTGGCCGGCGAGGCGTCCGGGGACAATCTGGGGGGTGGACTGCTGGCGGATCTGAAAGCGGATTTTCCCGATCTGGAAAGTTTTGGTGTGGGTGGGACGCGCATGAGCGGACAGGGTCTGGTCAGCTTGTGCGACATGAACGAATTGTCGGTGATCGGGTTGGTGGAGGTGTTGCGGCGTCTGCCCCGACTGGTGACCCGCTTCCGGCAACTGGTGGCGATGATGGCGGCGCGACGACCCGACCTGCTGATCACCATCGATCTGCCGGATTTCAATTTTTTGCTGGCCCGTCGGGCCATGGGATTGGGTATTCCCAGGATTCATTATGTGGGCCCCCAGGTGTGGGCGTGGCGTTCCGGGCGGGTGGGGAAACTGGCCCGACTGCTGGATCATCTGTTGGTGCTGTTTCCGTTCGAGCCTGCGGTCTATGCGGGTTCCGGGTTGCCGGTGACGTTTGTGGGCCATCCGTTGGCCGCCCGGCCCCTGCCGGATGAGAACGAACGGCTCATGATCCGCGAAAAGCTGGGTCTCGGGCCGGAGGAATCGGTGCTGCTGCTGTTGCCGGGGAGTCGGTTGGGGGAGATCCGGCGTCATCTGGGGGTGATGGTGGAAGCGGCCCGACGGGTGGTGGAAGAGGGGAGGGCGGTGCGATGTGTCCTGGCGGTGGCCGATACCCTGACCCTGGATGACTTCCACCGGGTGATCGATTTGGAACCGGATCCCAAGACCCGCGCTTTTTTCGACCGGATCGATCTGTGGCATGGTATGACCGGAGGGCTGTTGGCGGTGGCGGACGTGACCATGGCGGCTTCGGGTACGGTCACCTTGGAAGCGGCTTTGATCGGAACCCCCATGACGGTCTTGTATCGGGTCAACCGGTTTACTTATGAGATCGGACGTCGGGTGATCCGGGTGGGACATATCGCCCTGCCCAATTTGGTGGCGGGTCGTTCCTTGGTTCCGGAACGGATTCAGGATCAGGCCACCGCCGAAATCCTGGCCAACGATGTGCGGGCCTTGCTGTTCGACGGGGAGAGCGGAGCCAGTCAGCGGCGTGGTTTTCAGGCGTTGCGGGAGAGCTTGGCCATGCCGACGCAACGTGCGGCGGATGTGGTGGGGGATCGGTTGCGTTCCCTGGGCTTTTGATGTCGTGAACAACACGGGTGTCCCTTTCCCCGCGAAGGGGTGCGAGTGACCGGTTGGCGGGTGTGACGGATCAATTCCTTTTGGAGACGATGGATGGCGACGATTGCGTTGACCCAGGACAACTTTGAAGCGACCGTGACCGGAAACGATATCGTGGTGATCGATTTCTGGGCCGACTGGTGTGGCCCGTGCAAGGCTTTCGCGCCGATTTTCGAGCGGGTCTCGGAGAAGTTCGCCGATGTGGTGTTCGCCAAGGTGGATACGGACCGGGAACAGGAACTGGCCGGTGCGTTTCAGATTCGTTCGATTCCGACGTTGATGATTTTTCGTGAAAGTACCATTCTGTTTGTCCAGCCGGGCATGGTCCCCGAGACGGCCTTGACGGACCTGGTGGAGCGGGTCAAACAGGTGGATATGGAAGAGGTGCGCAAGCAGCGGGTTCCGGCGGATCAGGCCCGGTTGGAGCAGGCGTGAGCAATTGGAGTTGATTTTGGAAAATGGGTTGAATACAATCCAAAAGTTGATGGACAAACGGGAATGGAATCCCTTGGGAGACCGTTTTTTTTGTGTGGCTTCAAATCATGATGGCGGTTGATAAAACATGGCGCGCAGGATGCTGATCGTCGGCAACTGGAAGATGAATGGGCTGATCGAAACCGCCCAGGATCTGGCAGAAGGCATTGTGACCGGGCTTTCCGTGCGGGCGGGACGGTCCGTGCGTTGCGAAGTGGTGTTGTGTCCTCCGGCAACGGCTTTGCATGCGGTGAATCAACGCCTGGGAGGCTCCATGATCAAACTCGGGGGGCAGGATCTTTCCGAGTTTGAAAGCGGTCCTTGCACCGGCGAAATCTGCGGGCTGATGCTGCGCAACGTGGGGTGCTGGTATGTGATCGTGGGGCATTCGGAGCGTCGCTCCGGCTGGGGAGAGGACAACCAACGGGTGGCCCGGAAAATGGCGGCGGCGTTCCGGGATGGTCTTCAGCCCATCGTCTGTGTGGGGGAAACCCTGGAAGAGCGGGAACAGGGACGCACCTTGGACGTGGTGCAGGCGCAGTTGGAGGCGTTGTTTCCCTGTTTGCCCGTCCAGTCCAGCAAGCGGCAGTTGCTGGTGGTGGCTTATGAGCCGGTCTGGGCGATCGGGAGTGGTCGCAATGCCCTGCCCGAACAGATTCAGGAGGTGCATGGTTTCATCCGTGGCATCCTGCTGGAACGGTTGGGGGGAGATGGTCGCAAAATTCGTATCTTGTATGGTGGATCCGTCAAGGCGGGCAACGCGGGATCCGTGTTCGCGTTGGAGGATGTGGATGGCGGGTTGATCGGCGGGGCTTCGCTCAAGAGTGTTGATTTTCTCGCCATCATCGATGCGGTTCCGGAGAAGTTTTGATCGTTGGTTTTTTATTGAGAAGGGTTGCGCAATGACTCTGATTTTGACGGTGGTGCATGTACTGGTCTGCATGGCATTGGTTTTTGTGGTGCTGTTGCAAAAAGGCAGTGGTGCGGATATGGGAGCCGCGTTCGGTGGCAGTTCTCAAAGCCTGTTCGGTGCCCGGGGTTCGGGAGATTTCTTAAGCAAGATGACGGCGGGTCTGGCCACGGTGTTCATGATCACCAGTCTGACCTTGGCCTTTTTTTCGACCCGTCCGGGAGTCGAGCGTTCGGTGATGGATGGTGCTCCGGTCTCTTCGACGGCCAAACCGGTTGCCGGCAAGGATGGCGCGGCGGCCAAGGCCAAGGAGTCGGGCAAGGAGAAGGCCGAGCCTGAATCCGGTCCTCCCGTCCCCGCCAAGAGCGCTCCCAAGAAACCCGCGGGCGAGGCCGCCCCGGCTGCGGGGGAAGCGGCTGCCCCGGCCAAACCGGTTCCGCCACCGCCCGCGTCCAGCCAGGATACGGCTGCCGCCAAGAAGCCCGAGCCTGTGAAGGATCCAGCCCCGGCGGTCAAAAAGCCCGAAGGGGAAGCCGCCAAGAAACCCGAGCCTGTGAAGGATCCAGCCCCGGCGGCCAAAAAGCCCGAAGGGGAAGCCGCCAAGAAGCCCGAAGGGGAAGCCGCCAAGAAGCCTGAGCCTGTGAAGGATCCGGCCCCGGCGGCCAAAAAGGAGCCGGAAGCTGCCGGTTCCAAGCCGTCTCCCTGAGTGGAGTGGAGCAGAGGATACAAAAAAAACAGGCCTGGGGATTTCCCCCAGGCCTGATTGTTTGATCGGTCCGGTTGCCAAGGAGTCGCCATGAAGAAAATTCTGATCGGTGTGATTGCTTTTTTCATCGTGTTGATCGTGGTGGCGGTGGCCATTCCTCTGTTTGTGGATCCGAATCAATACAAGCAGGAGATCGCGGCGCTGGTGAAGGAGAAGACGGGCCGGGAGGTGACGGTGAACGGTCCCATCACGGTGTCGGTGTTCCCCTGGGCCGGGGTGTCGCTGGGGGATGTGACGCTGGGGGATGTGCCGGGTTTCGGCAGCGAGCCTTTGGCCAAAATGGCGAAACTGGAGGTGCGGGCCCAGTTGATGCCGTTGCTTTCCAAGCGGCTGGAGGCGGACAAGATCGCGGTGAAAGGGTTGCAGCTCAAACTGGTGCGGGATGCCAAGGGGCAGGGCAACTGGGAGAGTTTGCGGGGTGGGGAGAAGGCTCCGGTCGATTTTTCAGCCTCCAGGGGTGACTCTCCGGCGGATGCCAAGGGTGCCCCCAAGACCCCGACGGCAGCCAAACCTGCCGCCACTCCGGTGTCGGGGGGCGGGAGCGGATTGGCCTCCATCACCCTGGGAGGGGTGGAGATCCTCGACGCCCAGGTGACCTGGAGCAATGCCGTCAGTGGCGCTCAATACACGTTCAAGGGGTTGAAGTTGACCACGGGGGTGGTGACACCGGGTCAACCGGTGACCGTGGAGTTGGAAACCGATGTGGAGCGGATCAATCCCGCGACCCATGCCCATCTGCTGTTTGCCGCCACGGTGGTCCCCGGGGCGGAGGGCAAACGGGTGACCTTGCAAAAGAGTCGGCTGGGTCTCCAGGTGAAAGCGGCGGAAGGTATGCCCGCCAGCACGGTGGATGTGCAGTTGGCCGCGGAGATCGAAGCCGGGCTGGATGGCTCCGGAATCAAACTGACCGGCATGGAGGCCACCCTCAAGGCTGAAGGCGGGGAGTCGCCCCTGTCCAAAAGTGAAAGCAAACTCCATGGGAATGTGGAATTTTCTCCGTCCCGGGTGGCGATCACCGATTTGACCTGGAACCTGAAGGGCGAAGGCAAACCCGGTGGCGCCTTTGGGCAACTGGAGGCCGTTTACAAGGGGGACATCGACGGACAACGGGATCATGGCCTGTTCAAGCTGCCGGGATTGGATCTGGTGGTCAAGGCGGTGGGCGGCACGTTGCCCGCTGCCGGGGCCAATCTGCACCTGACCGCCAATGGCGAAATGGATCTTCCGGGTCAGACGTTGCGTTTGGCCGGGTGCAAGCTGGAGGGATTGGAGCAACTCAAGGCCGAAGGGTCGATGAATCTGACCAAACGGGGGGGCAATCCGGTGGTGTCGGGCGAGTGGACCATTCAACCCTTCAATCCCCGGACCCTGTTGACCCAATTGGGGCAGAAGGCTCCGACCATCGCGGATGAAAAGGCTCTGAGCGCGCTGCAACTCAAGGGGGCCTTCAGTGCGGATCGTCAGCGGCTGGAGGTGAGCCGCATGGAGGCCAAACTGGACAGTACCACCTTGCGGGGTGGTTTTTCCTGGCCTTATGACGCCGTTTCCACGGTCCGGTTCGATCTGGATGGGGATGGGTTGGATCTGGATCGTTATCTGCCCGCCAAAGGGAGTGGCGGGGAGGCGGCTCCGGCGGCTTCGGCAACGGCTCCGGCGGCTCCTCAGACCGGGGATGCGGCGGGGAGTGGCGGTGACGGCGGCAAGACGGTCGCTTCGTCCAGCGGCACAGGGGGAGAGATCCCGGTGGCTCTGTTGAAACGGCTGGATCTGGATGGCAAGGTGAAACTGGCAACCCTCAAGCTGCGGGGCGTGCGTTTCCAGGAGATGCAGGCGGTGATCCGGGGCAAGGATGGGATGGTGCGTCTGGAGCCGTTCACATGGAAACTGTATTCCGGTTCCTCCCGGGTGGATGCCACCTTGGATGTGCGGGGCGAAACCCCCAAACTGGCCTGGAAACAAAATCTCCAGGGCGTGCAACTGGAACCGTTGCTCAAGGAGTGGGCCGGGGAGGAGAGTCTGGCGGGAACGGCCAATCTGACGGTGGATCTGACCTCTGCGGGCAAACAGAGTCAGTCGATCAAGCAGGCTTTGAATGGTCAGCTTTCTTTTGTGGTTCAGGACGGAGCCTATCTGAAAAAGGATCTGACCTATACCATTCGCCATGCCTACGCCGGTTATGCCGCGGCCAAGGGGCGGAGTCTGAACGTGGGGCAAGATACGGGCCGTACCCCCTTCAAGACTCTGGAAGGGGCGGCGGAGATCCGCAACGGCGTTCTGGAGAGCAAAAATCTGCAAGCCACCTCGGCGGCCTTCCAGATGACCGGTGGCGGCAAGGTGGATCTACCGCAGAATCAGCTCGATTTGACCACCCGGGTCAACCTGCTTTCCGCCCTGGATGATGTGGACAGCAAATCCCTCAATGATCTGAAGGGGATGGCCATTCCGGTGCGGATTCATGGCGACCTGTCCCGACCCCAGACCACGGTGGATGTGGCCGGATTGGTGGAAGAGGCCCTCAAGACCAAGGCCATGGAAAAGGTGCAGGAGAAACTGGGTGGCAAGCTCCAGGAAAAACTGGGTGGCAAGCTTCAGGAGAAATTGGGGGGGAGCGGTTCTCCCCTGGAAGAGGGATTGAAAAAAATATTGCCCTTTGGCCGGTGAGCGTGTCGGCGCGTTGAAGAGTCGGGATCAGGGACGATCACGGAAGGCGGTCACCTCGTGGAGAATGCCTCTCAGGATGGATGCCTCCCGGTGGTCGAGTCCGGCCCGCTGGAGCATGGCTCGGATGCTGCCCATCATGTGTCGTTTTTGACCCGGCTTGAGAAAACCGATGGTGGTCAGGGTCTGTTCCAGGTGTTCAAAGAGGCGTTCCATGGTGTCGGCGGTGGCGGGGGGATCATCCCGGAAGGGGTCATGGGCCATGCCTTCTTCCTTGCCCAGGGCCTGCATGAGGGTGTACAGCACGATCAACACCGCCTGGGAAAGATTGAGGGAACCTTGTTCACCGCTCGTGGGGATATGACACACCACCCCGGCCCGTTCCACGTCTTCGCTGAGCAGTCCGGTGCGCTCGGTACCGAACAGGATTCCCACCTGGAGTCCGGGCTGGGCCAGGGAGTGGCGCAACCGTTCCCCCAGGGTCTCCGGGGTGAGTACCGTCTGTCGTTGACCCCGATGGCGGTTGGTGGTGGCCACCACCAGATGCAGATCCGCCAGGGCCGAGGGGATATCGTCGAAGATTTGCGCCTGTTCCAGAATCGTGGTGCAGCCGACCGCGTAGGCGTCGGCGTCGGGATGGGGGAACTGGCGCGGGGCCACCAGTCGCAGACGGGAAAATCCGGTGTTGCCCATGGCCCGGGCCACGGCTCCCACGTTGCCCCCATGGGCGGGACGGTCGAGAATCACCACCAGTTGATCCGAGGCCCGTTGACGTTCCATTTCCCGCATCGTGTGATCGCCTTGTCTGCTTGAGGATTCCATCTTGACATTCGATAATCATCGTGACTAATGCTAAATTCCAGTTGAATGCCTGGAAAGCCGGATTGAATGCCTGGCCCGATTGAAGGCACGGCATGATCGTCCGGCAAAGTGTCACGAAACCGTTCAACTTTCAAGTTTCGTCGCACCCGATCCCGACACTTGAAACCCTGGAGCCACCTTGAATATCAAACGTCCCCTTTTGCCCCCCCGCAAACGTTCCAACCGCATTTCCGGGGCTGTGCGCAAGCCGGTTGCCGGCGCGCCCAGGGCGTCTTCCCGTCTGCCGGCTTTGCTGCCGGCCCTGATGTCGGCCCTGATGTCTGTGTGGACCCGCTTCAAGAAACCGTTGCTGCTGGGCGGTGGTGGATTGCTGGCGGTGGGGGTGATCGGTGGCGTGGTGATGATGGTACGCTCTCCTGGAAAAGAGTCCGCCGCCCCCGCCAAGCCCACCAGTCAGGCGCTGTCGTGGCAGCCCTGCCTGAGCAAATGGCCGGATGGCACCTTGTATCCGGATTTGTTGCCGGTTCCGGCGGGGGAGTACCGTTTGCACGCCAACTCCCAGGAGATCAAGCCGTTTCTCGCGCCCCATGGGTTGAACAAGATCCAGATCAAGGAGCCATTCCTGATCGAGAAAAACGAAGTGACCCTCAAGGCGTTCCGTCGTTATGTGGCGGTGGTGGACAAGATGAGCGCCGGTGCCGACAAGGAGCGACTCAAGGCCCACATCGGTTTGCACTGGAACAAAGACGAGTCCGAAACCACTCCCGTGAAGGGCATCTCCTGGGAAGCGGCCTGGGATTACACCGATTGGCTGGGTCGGGAGACCGGGTGCGCCTACGGATTGCCAAGCCGCGAGCAGTGGGGCGCGGCGGTGTTGTTGCTGGATGGCGCCAAGGAGACCGCCTCCAAGGCGGGCATCTTGAGCGGCGAATCCTTGAAACGCCTGCTCTGGGGGGTGCGGGAGTGGACGGTCACCCCGTGTGCCGGAGGATACTATCTGGTCGGAGAGGACGATTTCGTGCCTTTGCCTGAAGTTCGGTCCGCAACGTGCATGCCGGCCATGTTGTCTGTGGCCGGATTTCGCGTGGTGCTCAAGGCTGCGGCTTCGCAAGACCCGAAAACAGGTAAAACCGCCCCTGGGGCGGCCAAACCCTGATTCGTGGCAGGGCGCGACTCGTGACAACTCTTTGACACTTGATGGGGATCTTCAATCCGTGAACATACGATCCATCTTCCGATTGCTGCCATGGACCTTTTGTTGGTTGGTGATGGCCTCCCCGCTCCCGGCCCAGGCCAAGGAGAGTCAGCCGGGCAGTTGTGCCACCTATGATTTTTCCGGGTTTTATCAAAACGACAAGTTGCAGTGGGCGGGCGTGGCCCGGGTGATGCGCAACGATACGCCTTTGTTCGACGGCGCCACCGGAGACAAGAAAACCGGCTCCCTGCCGTTCAATCAGCAGGCGGAAATCCAAGAAGAGAAAAAGGATCGGGTTAAGGTTCGGGCCTTTCGCTACAAGGATCGCCCGGAAACCACCGGCTGGGTGGCCAAGAACGACCTGTTGTGTCGCAATCTGCCCATCAAGAGCGATTCGGGCCTGGAGATGAAGTTTTTCATCAAGACCTCCACCGTGGCCCGGGATGAGTCCGGCCAGGAACCCAAGGTGCAACCCTTCCAGGATCCGGACCTCAAGGAGTGCGTGGGGGGAACGGGTCACTGTCGGGAGGGGGCCTCCCGGTTTCATATGTATTTTGTCTTCGACGAAACCGACAAGGCGGTTTTGCTGGCAGACCGTTTCCGGCTGGAAGAAGACGGGATTCTGCTCGGTTGGGTGGACAAGGCCAACGGATTCTTGTGGAACAACGCCTTCAGCCTGCGTCCCAAGGAGACTTTGACCTCCCCGGATCAACAAGGCCCCGGCACCTTGTGTACCTATGAAAACCTGGAGGATGCGGTCAGTCGCAATCCGCAGACCTGTCAGCCGGTGGTGGGGGGCAAGGAGTGGTTCCGCTCTTCGTTGCGCATTCCGGTTCTGGAGATGGTCAACGCCAAGAATCAGCACGTCTCCCCGGAAAGCCTGGATGGGGAATCCGGACAGCGGCTGTTCTACAAGGTGGCTTTGGCCCGTCCGGGTCTGGTGGGCCGTCGGGTGAACGAGGAGAAAGTGGCCATCTCCCCGACTTTGGCCAGTCGGATCCTGCCGGAATACAAGAATCTTTCCGCCAAGAAACGGGTGGACATCTTCTTTTTGCTCGACGCCACCGCCAGCATGGATCCGGTGATCGACGCGGTGCGGGGTACCCCGGAGCAACGGGGGGTGATTCAGGAGATCATTCACACCCTCAAGAATACCCAGGGGTTCAAAGAGACCCAGTTCCGTTTCGGTTTCCGGGTCTATCGGGATCCTTACGCCGACAAACTCTTTCCCAACACCCCCGGCGACGGGGTGGGCGAGGGGTATCCGTTGTCCGATGTGTGCGACATGGATGCCGCCACGCAACAGCAGGAGTTTGACAAGTTCGCCCAGGCCATCTCTCAGGTCAAGGTGACCCAGGGGGATGTGGAGGATGACTATCAGGAGAACCTGTATGGCGGTCTGGAACAGGCCCTCAAAAAGGACATGGTGGCCTGCCCGGACAATCTGAAATTGCTGTTCGTGATCGGCGACAACGGTTACACCCCCAACCGGGGCGACATGGACCGGCGGGGCAACATCCGTTCGGTGCCCAAATATGCCCATCCGGTCACCCGCGAGGTGTTGGCCAAGCTGATGCGGGGCGGGGCCGAGGCGGGCAGCAAAACCAACAACGTGATTCCGTTTTTCATTCAGACCCCGTTCAAGGGACAGCATGTCAAGCATGCCCAGTCCTATCGCATCGCGTATGAGCAGTTCGAGCAGCAGACCAAATATCTGTTGGAACAAAGCCTGCCGGCTACCGACGTGAGCGCCGGAGCGGTGAAAGACCATGCGTTCCGTCTGGAAGAAGAAAAGCTGATCAGCCGTCTGGTGGCCAAGGTGGAAACCTTGAGCAGCAGCGCCTTGATCGATGAGATCATCCTGGATGTGCGGGGTGGCGCCGCCTTGAACGCCGTCATCGAGCGGTTGAGAAGGGAAAGAATTGACATCCCCGGCGTTTATTGGCACATTCTGCAACGGGGAAGCTGCGGGGAGTTGGGCAAGCAGTGCGAGGATCGGGTCTACGATACCACCCGCATCGGCTATGTGGAAGCCGACGACAAGGTGGCCGAGGAACTCTGGATCAGCAGTGGAGCGCTCTCTTCCTGGATTCGCATCCTCAAAGGATTCGAGGGCTATTTCGACTTGCCGGAGTCTCAACTCAGACGGGCCTTGATCAGCGCCATGATTCTCGGTTTGCAACAGGAGATCCGCCGTCCCCCCATCGATGTGGCCGGTGAAACCCCCGCCGAATATGCCCAGCGGCGTGGCGGATTGCCGGTGCGGCGTCACAGTCCGTTGTTGAGTTATCCGGTTCCTTCTCTTTCCGCCGAGTTCACGGCGCGCAACAAGGATGGCCGACTGGTGGTGCTGGATCAAAACAAGAATCCCATGAAAGACAAGGCGGGCCAGGAGATCATGGCCTCTCCGGCCTGTGAGTTGCGTCGGCTGGCCTTGTGGGCCATCAAGTCCAAGGAGATGCTGGAGATCATCGAGCGGGATTATGTCCGTCCGGTCTTCAAGACCGTGCCCTATCAGCCCCGCCAATGCCCGGACGCCACGGCCAATGGCCGCGCCCTGCCGCAAATCAGCGAGGCCATTCAACAGGTGCCTTTGGGACCGGACAAGAACTACCGTTTCGGGCATGAGATCGGTGGCATGCGGGGATATTGGATTCCCCAGGAATTCCTGCCATGACGTGGGGCGTTCAGGTTCGGGCCGCAACCGTCGGCTGGGGGGATTTCACCCTACAGGTGGGTGGGCTGAAACTGGACGCCAATACCATTTCCGGTCGTCTGCCGGTGCTGGGACGTAGCGGCAGCGGCAAAAGTACCTTGTTGTATCTGCTCACCTTTCTTAAAAGACCCACCGAGGGATGGGTGCGGTGGAGTTTTCCGGATGGATCCCAGGCCGCCTGGGGTCCCAAGGGATTGGACTCCGCATCCTCCACCCTCACCTTGACCGACATCCGTCGCCGCTGTTTTGGTTTCGCCTATCAAAGCAGCACCCTGACCCCCTATCTGCGGGTGCGGGAGAATCTGCGTTATCCCCTGGAACAAAGGGGTGGGTATTCCGATGCGGAGATGGATCGCAAGGTCCACGCCGCCATGGATCGGGTGTTGCTGCGGGACAAAAATGGCAGTCGCATCGAAGAGACCACCCCCGAGGAGTTTTTGGAGCGTTATCCCAATCAACTCTCCGGGGGACAGTTTCAGCGGGTCGCCCTGGCCCAGGCCATGATCCACGATCCGTATGTGCTGTTCGCCGACGAACCCACCGGCAACCTGGACTCCGAAACCCGGCGGGAGGTGATGTCGTTGGTGGATCGCTGGCTCACCACCGGTGATCGCATGGTGATCTGGGTCACCCACCATCAATCCGATGCCCTGGATCCCCGGGTCAATCATTGGCTGATGGTGGCCAACAATCGTTGTCATCTGCGCCTCAAGGGAGGCGGCAAGCCGCCGGAACCCCAATTCGACCATGGCTGAATCCTCCGATCCCCTCCGTGACGCACCTCCCCTGCCGGGAGAAAAAATCAAACGACGCTGGACCCCGGTGTGGGTCTCCCTGGGTGCCCGGGCCTATTGGCGTTCCTTTGCC
This sequence comes from Magnetococcales bacterium, assembly GCA_015231755.1. Lineage (NCBI taxonomy): Bacteria > Pseudomonadati > Pseudomonadota > Magnetococcia > Magnetococcales > Magnetococcales bacterium. The sequence continues at coordinate 59,279 of JADGAZ010000001.1, forward strand.
TGCGCCCGCTTCGGCTGTACCGGCGGAGGTCGGGACTTCGCTTGGTTGACCCTGCTGCTGGCCCTGGTGATCTGCATGGCCTTGCTGCTGGTGGGCACACGGGCCGGCTTGTTGGAACGGTTCACCGATGCCCTCCTGGGCACCTTGCGGCCCCATGGCGTGCCGGTGTGGGTCACCTCCCATTGGGAGAACCATCAGGGGATCGGTTCGGATCTGCTGGGGCGTCTCAAGGAGATGGAAAAACGTATCCCCGGTGAATCCTTCGGGGTGACCGCCTATCCTTATCGTCAGGTGGGGGACGCCTCCCCCAAGATCCGTCTGCCCGGCGCGTCGAGTTGGGATCCCGGCTCCCCCTGGATCGGCTGGGCGGTGTATCCCAACGATCCGTTGTGGAATCTGGAGATTCCCAAGGATTGGGTCGAGGATCAGAACCAGATGGCCGACGGCTGGATGGGCCTGCCTCTGACCGTGGTGTTGAGTGAATCCCAGTTTGCCGAAGGATTCAATTACGAAGCCTACCGGGAGGCGGTGCAGCCGATCCTGGTGCAGAAGAAACTGCGGCGTTTGCCGGAGAAACCGCCCCAGGATTCGTTGCGCAACGCCCTGGATACCATCTGGCTGGAACTGAACATCGGCAACAATCAGGAACTGGTGCCGTTCCGGGTGCGGTGGGTGCATCATCTGCCGGCCATGGAAAAGGTGGCATTTCTGTTTCCTTTGACCACCTATCACGCGTTGCTGGCGGCGTTTCATTTTCCGGAGATCCGTTTCGATGTCAAATCGAAAGGGGTGGGCAATCCGGAGGAGCATCGGCGTCTGACCGCCTCTTCCTATCCCAAGGGTGAAATCGCCTCCCACGCCCAGTGTCTTCAGGAGGAGATGGCCAAGACCGGCCTGACGGGTCTGCCGAAAATTCCCGAAAACCGTTGCGCCCGCCCCCAGATTCCCGCCGCCCCCGGAGGGTCGCGTCAATCCGGGGACGATGGATGGGACGTGATCAATCACGATGACAACCACCGTCTTTGGATGCCCTGTCACCGTCTTCCCATGGACAATCCTCTGCGGGACAGCCTATGTCCCAGCGGACGCCCCAAGGCAGGTCAGCCGATTGTCTACGCCCCCTGGGACGTGACCGAATCCGGTACCGCTTTTTCCGCGGTGCGGGTCTACATGCCGGATCCCACCCGTTTGAGCCGGGGCATCCGTTCGCTGATGGCGGTGCGCACCCGGGACGGACGACCGGCGTTCAACATCCACTCCATGTATCAAGACGCCTTGAACCGGTTCAATCTGTTGAGCGATCTGCTCTCCACCATGACACCGGCTTACGCGTTGACCTTCGGAATCTTTCTGGGCGCCTTGCTGTTGGCCCAGGCGGGTACCCTCATCGGACATCGACGCCACCACTATGGTATTTTGTTGAGTCGGGGATTCACCTGGACCGGCATTTACGGCAAGCTCATCTGGCAGATGCTGCTGGCCACCCTGACCGCCGGAGCCCTGGCCGTGTTTGGCATGATTCCGGCCTTGCGTTATTTGTTGGATGACGGGTTCAAGGGGATCATCTCCCGTTATCAGGATCTGTTGCCCCCGGGATACGATTTCGAGGCGTTGCCTTTGCCCTGGCAGGAGATTGTGATCACTTTGGGGGAGGTCTACGCGGTGGTGGCGGTGGTGACGATTTTCTTGTTGTTCCGTTTGCCGTTGCGGGGGGATACCGCCCCTTCGGATCTGCTGCACGGGGGTGGCGTGGCCCCGCGGGAACGGGATGGCAATCGCAAGAAGGACTCCTGATCGTTCCGATTCTGTTGACCAATTTTCGCTGAGGAGAGTTTTTGATGCTTGACACCAGCAATCCGTATGCGCTCAAAAAAACCGTTGCCACGGATTACGACACCACGATTCAGGCCATCAAGGCCGCGTTGGCAGAGCAGGGGTTTGGCATCCTGACCGAAATCGATGTGGCGGCCACGCTGAAAAAAAAGCTGAATGTGGATACTCCCCGGACCATCATTCTGGGGGCCTGCAATCCCAAGCTGGCCCATCGCGCCATGACCGCCGTGCCGGATGTGAGTGTTTTTCTGCCCTGCAACGTGGTGGTGCGGGAGAACGCCGACGGCGTGGTGGAGATCGTCGCCATGAATCCGGAAACCATGGGCCTGATGATCAATCATCCGGAGTTGTCCCAGGTGGCCGCCGAGGCGGATCAGAAAATCCGCACGGCCATGAACGCGGTGAATTGATCACAAGAGAGAGCGGGTCTGGGGGAGTCTTCCCCCATTGACCCTTCATTCTTCAATCCGGGATGGCGGGTTGTCGTCTGGCTTCCGCTTCTCGGATCCCCCCCCCGACTCAATCGTAGTTCAACTCCAGCACCTTCCCCGACAACCCTTCCTGCTGCTGAATGGTATGGGCCATGCGTTCGGCGGCGTCCCGGGCACGGTAGTTCATGCGTACCGAGTAGAATCGACGGTTTTTCTTCTGGGAGAGATGGACATAGGGATCCCGTCCATTGCCGGAGAGGGTCTGTTTGAGGCTGTCCGCCCCCTCCTGGGTGGTGAAGGAGCCGATTTGCACCACATACAGCTTGCCGACCGCGCGAAACGATTTTTCGGTGGCGACCCCGGTGATGTGTGGCAAGGGGGCGTTTTCCTTGGCTGCCGTTTTGGGAGCAGGCTTGGTGGGTTTTTCCTCGGTTTCCCCTTTGCGCTCTGCCGGGGGGCGGAGGCCGGATGGAACCGGTTTGGCGGGGAGGTTGGCAGGCTTGCTGGAGAGTTCCTCCTTTTCGCCGCCGTCGCCGGGGGGGATGATGGCGGCGGTGTGGCGGGCCGCTGATGGCAGGGGCGGTGGTGGTGGAGGGGGCGGTGGGAGTCGCGGGGGATCCCGGGGTTTGGCGGACTCTTCCGCATCGCCAGCCCCATCCGGGCCGGAGGTCGGACGGGAGGTCTTGTTGGCGGCCAGTGGGAGCGGGGTTGCGGGAGGGGTGGCTTTTTTGGCTTCGGTCCCGGCAGCCGGTTCGCTAGGCATGTCGACGGGTTGGGTTTCGGGAGCCGGAGCGGGAGCGTTGGCGCTCGCGGTTTTGGCAGTCTGATAGCGCTTGCGAAAGGCTTCGGGATCCGTCACCGGCGACCGGTTTCCCGGCAGCGGCGCCTCTGGGGAGGGCTTGGCCAGGGCGGCCAGCCCGGGTTCCGCCCGCTCGGGAATCGGTTGGGGCAAGGGGGTGTCGGAAGCCCGATTCGGCAAACTCGGCTCCCAGTAGCGTTTTTTGGGAGCCGGGGAGCGGTCGTCGGTTTTTTCCTCCGGGGATTTGGCATCCTTGGGGGGAGTGGGTTTGTCGGTTTTTTCGGTTTTGTCGGGTTTGGTCCCGGAACCGGGGGTTTCCGGCTGGACAATTCGGATGTAGGCGGAGCCTTCTCCGGAATCCCCTTTTTTGGCCACCGGTTTTTCGGACGGTTGCGAGGGAGAATCGAACAGGCCTGCCAGATATCCCGTGCCCGACACAAAAACCACACTGCCGGCCAGCAGGGCGACCCGGGTTTTGACGGGCAGGGTGGCCAGAAACGATCCCCGTTCCATGGGTTTGCCCATGGTCATGGCCAGCCGCACCATGGAGCGGGTGACCACTTTGGCGTTGCGTTGCCGCACCAGGGGCAGGACCCGTCTGAGGAGCAGATCGATCTTGAGTGGAATCCCCAGGGAATAGGCGTAGATTTCCATCCAGCCGAACCAGGAGACCCGCACCGGCCATCCCATGGACTTGTCCAGTTGAAAGGCCAGATAATCCCAGACCTCCCCCCGGGTCAGGGGGGTCACTTCGCAGCTGCCGACGATTTTGTCCGCCAGGTTGCGACCGGTTTCCGATTCCAGCAGGGAACGCAGTTCGGGTTGCCCGGACAGCAGCAACTGTACCGGTTTGATGCCCTCGGAGACGAAGCGGGCCATCATGTCCAGCCACGCCAGGGTTTCGGGGTTGAGCAGATGGGCCTGATCCACCACCAGCACCAGTTTGCGACCCATGGCGACCCGTTCTTCCATGGCATCCACCAGATCCTGCAAGGTCAGGGAGGGGTGATCCTCCTGAAAATCCGCCAGGGTCGGGACATCCGGGGCATGGGGATCCACCGGGGAGAGGGAACCGGATTCCCCTTTGACCAGTGTGGTAGCGGCGATGAGTTGTTGCAGGAATTCGGAGTCGGGCAGATCGGCGGATTGCACCATCGCCAGATCCCGGTTGTCCGGGATCATGCCGGGCAGTCGCTTGAGCAGGGAGCTTTTGCCGCTCCCTTCCACGCCTGTGAGGAGGATTACCCCTTCGGCCCGGAGCAGAGCGGCACGCAGCACACGCCAAATGGCGGCATGGCTTTTGGCGGAGAAAAATTGTGGACGGCGACCCGACTGCCGTTGGTCGGCAGAGCGGGAGGGCGCGGGAGTCGCTGGTCTGACCGCTTCCATGAGTTTTTTCTGTCGATGCCGATCATTGATCCTGGGTGGATACCATTCAACGCGGGCATCATAACAGAACCTGTCCGTTCAAGACAGTCAGAAAAGTGTATCGCTGCTCACGCGGCTGCCAAAGTATTTTCGTTTACGGGCAGGCTGTCGAGCAGTCCGGTGAGTTCGCCGACGGCCATGCCGATGGGAGAGCCGGCCACGTCGGCCCGTTCTTGTAATTCCTGAAAGAATCCACGTACATACCGCAGTCTTCTCGCGGGAATGTGTTGCAGATCCTCTTCCCAGCGGGTCAACAGGGAGATCCATCCCTGTACCGAAAGGGTTCCCGGAGGGGTGCCGATCATCTGGGCATCCCGCACCAGGGAGTGGCGCAAGGATTCGATCAGGGGGCGGGCGCAGTCGAGGCGCTCTTTTTCGAGATCCCGTTCCAGCTGCATGAGCGTGATCATGATCTCGGCCTGGGTCACGGAGTGTCGGGTTTGCATGGTGATTCCTTCCATCCAAAGCAAGGTATGGGTTTTTTAACGACGGGGTTCTTCGCCCCGTTCATCGGGGTGTGCAGAGGCCGGGGCCGGATCCGCGAGCGGATGGGCGGCACGGGCGTAAATCCGGAACGCTGCGTTGCCGGCCATGGACGATCGGACACGGGGCAGGGCAACGGTTGGCGCCATCAGGGTCCACGGCTCCGGTTCGGAGTCCAGAGCGGTCAACGCCGTCTCGCCGGATTCCGACGGGGCGGAGGTTTGTCCGTTCAAGGCGGCCAACTCCGCCGGGGAGCCGTTCATGAGGGCGGAGGGGCGTTCCTCCGACTCCGCCGGATCCTGCCGGGGGTTGACCGGGGATAAAAAATCACGAAAATGAATCCGTGCCTCACCGGATTTTCCGGTTTCCGCATCACCGCTGGTGGAGAGTCGTGTGGCATCCCGCCCCCAGGCGCGTGGTTGAACGGATGGCAACATGGACTCACTCATGGACTCTCTCTTTCGGGCTGACGGTCTGGAAAACAGGGCCGGGAGCGAAATTCCCGAGTTGCTGATAGTTAAAAAGCAACATTGATGCCAATCTATGTGCGCCACCTTCTTGTCAAGTGGATGAAATTCCTTCGCGCCGTGCTTTTGTCCGCTCCCGCAATCCAAAGCGATGTGCTAGAATCCCTCACCATGGGTTTTTTAAAATGGCATTACCCTTTCCATCACAACCCCGAGACAACGAGCACGCTCATGCACGATAAAGACGGAAAAATCTGGCTGGATGGACAACTCACCGAGTGGCGGGAGGCCAAGGTCCATGTCCTGACCCATACCCTGCATTATGGTCTCGGTGTCTTCGAGGGCATCCGTTGTTACCAGACCGACTCGGGACCGGCGGTTTTCCGGCTCGCCGAACATATTCATCGTCTGTTCGGCTCGGCCCATGTGTTGGGCATGACCATTCCTTATACCCGCGAAGCGCTTTCCGCCGCCTGTCTGGCGGTGCTCAAGGCCAATGGCCTGCAATCCGGCTATATCCGTCCGTTGGTTTTTTACGGCGCGGAGAGCATGGGACTCAATCCGGCCAAGTGTCATGTCCATGCCACCGTGGCCGCCTGGGAGTGGGGAGCCTATCTGGGAGAAGAGGGTATGGAACACGGCATCCGTGTCAAAACCTCTTCGTATACCCGTCACCATCCCAACATCACCATGACCCGCGCCAAAGGGGTAGGCAACTATCCCAACTCCATCCTGGCCAAGTCCGAAGCCATCGCCTGTGGATTCGACGAGGCCTTGCTGCTGGATCCGGAAGGGTTCGTCTCCGAAGGCTCGGGGGAGAACATCTTCATCTTGAAAAAAGGTCGTCTGATCACCCCGCCCCTGGATTCCGCCCTGGATGGCATCACCCGGGATACGGTGATCACCCTGGCCGCCGAGATGAACCTGCCGGTGATCGAGCAACGTTTTCCCAGAGATGAGGTGGTTTTGGCCGATGAGGCATTTTTTACCGGAACGGCGGCGGAAATCACCCCGATCCGGGAGCTGGATGGCCGCAAGATTGGCGTGGGTCACGCCGGTCCGGTCACCAAGGAGATCCAGAAACGGTTTTTCGATGTGGTGCAAGGACGCCATCCCGGACATCTGGGCTGGCTGACACGGGTGGAGTGACGCAAACATGGCTGAATTGCAATATATCTTTAGCATGCATCGGATGTGCAAGGCGGTTCCGCCGAATCGCGTCATCTTGCAAGACATCTCTTTGTCCTTTCTGCCCGGCGCCAAAATCGGCGTGTTGGGTCTCAACGGTTCGGGCAAGTCCACGCTGTTGCGCATCATGGCCGGGATCGATACCGACTTCACCGGCGAAGCCAAAGCCGCTCCCGGCGTTCGTGCCGGTTTCCTGCCCCAGGAACCCCAACTCGACCTCTCCAAGGATGTGCGGGGCAACGTGGAAGAGGGGGTGACCAACATCAAGGAACTGTTGCAACGTTTCAACGATGTGTCAGAACGTTTCGGTGATCCGGACGCGGACATGGATGCCCTGATCCAGGAACAAGGAGCCTTGCAGGAGGCCATCGATCATCTGGACGGCTGGGATCTGGACCGCAAGCTGGATATCGCCGCCGACGCCTTGCGTCTGCCTCCGTGGGATGCGGAGGTTTCCACCCTCTCCGGTGGGGAGAAGCGGCGTGTGGCATTGTGTCGTCTGTTGTTGTCCGCCCCGGACATGCTGCTGCTGGACGAACCCACCAACCATCTGGACGCCGAGTCCGTGGCCTGGCTGGAGCGTTATCTGCAAAGTTATCCGGGCACGGTGGTGGCGGTCACCCATGACCGCTACTTCCTCGACAACGCGGCGGGCTGGATTCTGGAACTGGACCGGGGTCGTGGCATTCCCTGGAAGGGCAACTACACCTCCTGGCTGGAACAAAAAGATGCCCGTCTGATCCAGGAAAAACGCGAAGACGAAGCCTTGCACAAGCGTTTGAGCGACGAATTGGCCTGGATCCGTTCCTCTCCCCGGGCCCGTCAGACCAAGAGCAAGGCCCGCGTCAACGCCTACGAGGAGTTGGCCGCCCGCACCCGCGAGGCCAGACGGGAGACCAGTACCCTGTTCATCCCCTCCGGTCCCCGTCTGGGTGGCAATGTGATCGAAGTCCAGGGACTCACCAAAGGGTTCGGCGGCAAGTTGTTGATGGAGGATCTCTCCTTCATTCTGCCCCGTGGCGGCATTCTCGGGGTGATCGGCGGCAACGGTTCCGGCAAGACCACCTTCTTGCGCATGCTCACCGGGGATCAAGAACCCGACTCGGGCCGCATCCTGTTGGGTGAGACGGTCAAACTGGCCTATGTGGATCAAAGCCGCAGCACCCTGAATCCCGAGAAATCCCTCTGGGAGTCGGTGAGCGGCGGGCTGGACATGCTGGATCTGGGTGGGCGGGAAATCAACTCCCGGACCTATGTCTCCTGGTTCAACTTCAAGGGTCAGGATCAGCAGAAAAAGGTCAAGGTGCTGTCCGGTGGCGAGCGCAACCGGGCCCATCTGGCCCTGGTACTCAAGCAGAACGGCAACCTGTTGCTGCTCGACGAACCCACCAACGATCTGGACGTGGAAACCCTGCAAGCCCTGGAAGACGCCCTCGCCGATTTCGCGGGCAGCGCGGTGGTGGTCTCCCATGACCGCTGGTTTCTGGATCGCATCGCCACCCACATCCTGGCCTTCGAGGGGGATTCGCGGGTGGTGTTTCTGGAGGGCAACTACCAGGAGTACGAAGCGGACCGCAAACGCCGTCTGGGCGCCGAGGCCGATCGTCCCCATCGGGTCCACTACAAGAAACTGGTGCATTGATCCGTCACGCGGGTTTTCCAGGGGGAGTCGTTTCCCTGGAAAACCTGTTGTGAAGCTGGATTTTTTTTTTCGTGGATCAATCGGGTCGATGCGATTTCAATCGTGACAAGATGGTTTGCGGAAACAATACAGAAATTCCCGATTGCCCGCCGGGCCGAGAATGGGTGAGGGGAGGGTGTGGATGGTGGTCAGGCCCAGTTTTTCCCCCACGGCCAACGCTTGATCGATGGCCTGCTGGTGGTGTCGGGGGTCGGTGACCACGCCCCCTTTGGGGATCTGTTCCCGGGGGAGTTCAAATTGGGGTTTGACCAAAGCCACCCCCACGCCCCCGTCCCGCAGACAGGCCACCGCCGGAGGCAGCGCCAGGGTCAACGCGATGAAACTGATGTCGGTGGTGAGAAAATCCACCGGTTCGGGCAGATCCTTGGGTTGCAGATGACGGATGTTGCAGCGGTCCATGACCACCACCCGGGGATCCTGCAATAACTTCCAGGCCAGTTGACCATAGCCCACGTCCAGGGCGAAGACCCGCGCCGCGCCACGGGACAGCAACAGATCGGTGAATCCCCCGGTGGAAGCCCCCACATCCAGACAGATCAGACCGGTGACATCCAGTCCGCATCCGTCCAGGGCCGCTTCCAGCTTGAGCGCCCCGCGGGAGACCCAGGGCAGGGGCGGATCCTTGAGGCGGATCGGCGCGTCATCCGCAATCAGGCTGCCGGGCTTGAGGCTGGGCCGGTCGCAGACCAGTACCTTGCCGGTCATGATCAATCCCCGGGCGGTGGCTTCGTCGGGAACCAGTCCCCGGGCGATCAGCAGACGATCCAACCGTTGGGCCATGGCTGGCCGCCTCCGTGGGGACTATCGGGACAACAGTTTTTTGACACGTTGCACCAGACCCTCCACGTTCAGTTCCAACTCGGCCCGCAGTTCCGCCTGGGTGCCGTGGGGAATGAACCGGTCCGGCAGACCCCAGTTGCGGATCTTCAATCCGGTGTCCAGCAGGCCATCTTCCGCCAGAAATTCCAGCACCGCCGCGCCGAATCCCCCCAAGGTGGTGTTTTCCTCCAAGGTGACCAGGGCCTGGCTTTGGGCGGCGTGGCGCAACAGGGCCGTATCCAACGGTTTGACGAAACGGGCGTCGAACACTCCGGCCTGGATGCCTTCTTGTTCCAGTTGCAAGGCGGCCTGCAACGCCACATGCACCGGTTGGCCCACAGCCACCAAAGCCACGTCACCGCCTTCCCGCAGGGTGCGTCCCACCCCCACGGACAGGGTCCGGATCGGTTCGGGGGGGAGGTTCATGGCCGTGCCGCGGGGATAGCGCAACGCCACCGGTTTGCCCAGGGCAATGGCGGTGGCGAGCATGTGGCGCAGTTCGTTTTCGTCCGCCGGGGCCATGATCACCAGTTCGGGAATGGCCCGCAGAAAGGTCAGGTCATAGGCTCCGGTATGGGTGGGACCGTCGGCCCCCACCAGTCCGGCCCGATCCAGGGCGAATACCACCGGCAGCTTTTGCAGCACCACGTCGTGAATCAGTTGATCATAGGCCCGTTGCAAAAAGGTCGAGTAGATCGCCACCACCGGGATGTAACCCTCGCAGGCCAGACCGGCGGCGAAGGTGACCGCGTGCTGTTCGGCGATGCCCACGTCGAAGAAGCGATCCGGGAACTGCTCGCTGAAATCGTTGAGTCCGGTCCCTTCCGGCATGGCGGCGGTGATGGCCATGATTTTGGGATTTTTCCGGCCCAACTCCACCAGGGTTTCGGAGAAGACCTGGGTGTAAGAGGGGGTCACATCCCGGGCGGGCATCACCCCTTGGCGACGGTCGAAGGGGTTGACCCCGTGATAGGTGCAGGGATTGTTTTCCGCGGGGGTGAACCCTTTGCCTTTTTTGGTCACCACATGCACCAGGATCGGTCCCGGCAACTGCCGCACGTTGCGCAAGGTGGGCAGCAACTGGTTGAAATCATGGCCGTCGATGGGGCCGAAGTAATCGAAACCCAACTCCTCGAACAAGGTGCCCGGGGTGAGCATGCCTTTGACATGTTCTTCGGCCTTGCGGGCCGCGTCCAGCAGTGGTGGGGAGATGCGACCCAGCATCCGTCCGGTTCCCCCCTTGATGCGGGTGTACATCTGTCCGCTCATGATGCGGCTCAGATAGGCGGAAAAAGCCCCCACATTGGCCGAAATCGACATGTCGTTGTCGTTGAGGATCACGATCAGATTGACCTGCTTTTGATACTCGCCGCCATTGTTGAGAGCCTCGAACACCATGCCCGCCGTCATGGCCCCATCGCCGATGACCGCGATGGCGTGACGCTTGTTGCCCTGGTGACGGCTGGCCATGGCCATGCCCAGCGCCGCCGAGATGGACGTGGAGGAGTGTCCGGCCCCGAAGGGATCATAGGGGCTTTCCGTGCGGTTGGTGAATCCGGAAAGTCCATGGCGTTGCCGCAGGGTGGCCATGCGTTCCCGTCGTCCGGTGAGGATCTTGTGGGGATAGGATTGATGGCCCACATCCCAGATGAGTCGATCTTCCGGAGTGTCGAAGATGTAATGCAGGGCGATGGTGAGTTCCACCACTCCGAGGCTGGCTCCGAGATGGCCTCCGGTCTTGGAGACGGTCTCGATGGTGAAGTCGCGCAATTCGTCCGCCAACTGGCGCAACGCCGATTCCGGGAGGTTGCGCAGTTGACGGGGTTCTTGAATGGATTGCAGCAATGGATGCATGAATCGCTCGTTTGTCAGTGGGTCCGGTCCAGCAGGAGGGTGACCAGGGCACGCAACGGATCGGCTGCCGAGGAAAAGGGTGAAAGAGCCTCCAGGGCTGCGTTCACCATGTTTTGCGCCTCTTGTCGGGCCTGGGTGATGCCCATCAGGGCTGGATAGGACGCCTTGTTGTGTTTCTGGTCGTTGCCGGGTTGTTTGCCCATGATCAGGGGATCCCCCACCACATCCAGGATGTCGTCGGTGATCTGAAAGGCCAGTCCGAAGGCCTCGCCGAAGCGGTTGAGACGGCGGACCTGGTTTTCGTCGCCGCCGCCGAGCCGGGCACCGATCAGACAACAGGACCGCAGCAGGGCGCCGGTCTTGTGAATGTGGATGTTTTGCAGTTCCGCCAGGGTGGTTTCCTGGTCTTCGGCCTGGATGTCGAGCATCTGCCCGCCCACCATGCCATGAATGCCCGCATCCCGGGCCAATTGGGCGATCATGGCCAATACCGCCCCATCGTTTTGTCCGGGGACCGGGGTGGCGGCCAACTCGAAGGCCAAAGTCAGCAGGGCGTCTCCGGCCAGAATCGCCGTGGCCTCGTCGAATGCCTTGTGGCAGGTGGGCACCCCTCGGCGCAGGTCATCGTCGTCCATGGCGGGCAGATCGTCATGGATCAAAGAGTAGGTGTGGATGCACTCCAGGGCGCAGGCCATGGGCAGCAGAGGCCCGATGCTTCCCCCCACGGCTTCGGCTGCGGCCAGCACCAGAATCGGTCGCAACCGTTTGCCTCCACCCCCCAACAGGCTGTGGCGGATCGCGGCGTTGAGCCGTTGCGGCGGGCGACTGGCGGACGGGACATGAGCATCCAGATGTTTTTCCACCAGCAGTTTGCGGTCATCCAGATAGTGTTGCAGTTCCAGGGGGGTCATCACTGGCCCAACCCCTGGCCGGGATTGCCCAGCAACTCTTCGATCCGTTTTTCGGCAGCGTCCAGACGCAACTGGCAATGCCGGGAGAGATTCATGCCCTCTTCAAAGGCGGTCAATCCTTCTTCCAGGGGAAGATCCCCTTTTTCCAGGCGGGAGACCACCTCTTCCAGACGGCTTAAGGATCGCTCGAAATCGAGTGATGTCATCGTGTTCATGCGTGTTTCCCCCCGCGCTCCATCCGGATCGGATCCCTATAAATAAAGAAAGTATAACATCGCGGGTGTCCGGAATCAATCGCCGTGATGGTCATTCGGCGACTGGATGTCCATGGCGGATGCCCGGCAGTCCCATGGGATCCACCCGGTCGCCCCGTACCAGCACCCCCCAATGGAGATGGGGACCGGTGGCCCGACCGGTCATGCCGACGGTTCCCAGAGTGGCGCCCGCCTCCACCCAATCCCCTTCTTTGACCTGCATGTGTTCCAGATGGGCATACAGGGAGACCACCCCATGGCCGTGATGCACCACCAGGGTGTTGCCGGTGAAGAAATAGTCCCGACCCGCCAAAACCACGGTGCCGGGAGCGATGGTGGTCACCGGGGTGCCGGCGGCAGCGGCGATGTCCACCCCGTTGTGGCGTTTGCGCGGCTGACCGTTGAGAACCCGGCGACTGCCGAATACCCCGGAAAAGCGTCCCAGAACCGGTTGCTTGAATCCATGCTCGAAACCGGTGCGTCCTTCCCGGACTTTCAGGGCGGCGGCGATGGTTTCGGTTTCTCGGGTGGCGCGGGTCATGTCGGGCTGATCCAGATCGACCTTTTTCTTGGGCAGGTCGATGCGTTCTTCCTTGTAGGCGCGTTTGGGAATGGTCAAGGTGCGGGTCAGGGTTTCGGGAGGGGCGCCCGTGGGGGTGATCACCACCTGAAGCGTGATCCGTTCCGGTTGTTTTTCCATGTCCACAGCGACCATGGCCTGTCCCTGGGGGGTGATCGGGAACGGTTGCCGGTCCAGCGAGCCGCTCAGTTTGGCTCCTTGCGGGAAACCTTTCACGGTCAACAACACCGCCATGCCCGGCTGCAGATCACCGGACAACTCCAGCGTGGCGGCGGAGACCGCAACAGGACACAGCGTCCACCACATCAGAGCGCACAACAGCGGGAAACGCATGCGAAGAATCAGCATTTAAGGCTCCTTGACCCCGGTGACCTGGACCGTGAGGGTTCCGGAGGCCAGGGTCACCCGCAGGGTGGTTCCGGGTGGAAAAAGCGTAGCGTCACGCGCGATGGTACCGTGTTCATCTTGGACCAGGGCGTAACCCCGCGTCAATACGTGCAACGGGGAGATGGCGGTCAGACGTGCGTTCAGCAGTCGGAGGCGGTCCTGGTGATGTTTCAGCCCTTGGCGCGTCTGGGAGATGAGTCTGGTTTCCAGATGGTGGAGCCGGGTCCCCCGCAACATCAATGGTTTTCCATTCCCCCATCCCGCGAGTCGGGCCGCCAGATGCTCGGTGGTCTGCCGACGCCTTGCGATCAGACGGTGCAGGGCCAACAGCAGTCGCTGTTGCAGTTCGTCGCAGCGCAGGCGGGCCTGCTCGATGCGGCGGCGGGGATGCACCAGTCGGGCGCGCAGGGAAGCGAGGCGCTCTTGTCGGGTTTGAATTCGGGCTATGACCACGGCCAGCAGTCGGGTTTGCAGTCCGTTCAGACGGGTGGCGAGCATGGCCATTTCCGGCATGGCCATTTCAGCGGCGGCGGAGGGAGTCGAGGCCCGGGCGTCCGCCGCCAGATCCGCCAGGGTTACGTCAATTTCATGACCCACCGCCGAAATCACCGGAATGGGGCAGTGGGCGATGGCCCGCACCACGATTTCGGCGTTGAAGGCGGCCAGATCCTCTGCGGAGCCTCCCCCGCGACCACACAGGATCACCTCGGCCCGGTCATCTGCGGCCAGTCGTTGCAAAGCCTGCACGATCTCTTCCGGCGCCCCTTCCCCCTGGACGCGGGCATGGGCCAGGATCAGATGATAGGCGGGAAAACGGCGGTCCAGGGTGCGGGTGATGTCGTGAATGGCCGCCCCGGAAGCCGAGGTCACCACCCCCACCGCCCGGGGCAGAAACGGCAAGGGCCGCTTGCGACTCACCTCGAATACCCCTTCGGCGGTCAATTTGGCATGCAGGGCCAACAGCTTTTCCCGTTCCCCCCCCGCGCCATCGGGCCGCAACCCCTCGACCACCCATTGATATTCGCCCCGCGGGGTGTAGACGGAAATCCGCCCCGTGGTCACCACCGCATCCCCGGAGCGGGGCAGGGTGGGAATGCGCATTCGGGTGGTCTTCCAGATCACCGCCCGAATGCGGGATTGGGCATCCACCAAGGAGAAATAGACATGCCCCGACGGGGCGATCTTCCAATCCGCGATCTCTCCGCGCACCTGAAGATAGGGATATTCCTCCTCCAGCAGGTCACGGATCTCCTCGTTGAGTTGGGAGACGGTCAGGCAGGTGGCGAATCCGGTCACGTTTTTTTCCACACGGTTTCAGCTCTCATCGTCGAACAATTGGCGCAGCCATTTTGAAAAAGTCTGGGCCGTGGGGGTGTCGGGTTGCAAGGCGTGTTGGGTGATGGAACGGCCCAAGGGGGAACCCGGCTCCTTTTGCCAAGCCAGATAGGTGTGAATTTCGGCTTTGCGGCGATGAATGGGGTTGAAGCGTGCGATTTCTTGCGTTTCTGCCAGAGTCACGCACGCTTGCGCCAGTTGGATCGCGTCGTGAGGTGCCATTTCCAGCAAAAAATCTTCGAGTCGGCCGGGGTCTGCGTTGTTGGGCATGATCCAGATGCCCAGCCTGGGCAGCTCCGCAGTGGTGAGGATGGTGCCATCGGGGCCCGGTTTTTCCGGTATGGTATACGCTCCAAGATCCATGAGTTTCTGGATCTCTTGCCAGCGAAAATCCGCCGCTGCCTCGTCGGCATCCAGCACCAGACCGATTTTGTGTTTTGATTTATGAATCGGACTCTCCGTAGGAGCCCGAAGCAGACCATCCGCATACTCCAGAACTTGTGTGTCGCTGCCGCATTCATGGATGCCGAACGTTTGGGGAATTTTGAAATGAGCGCACAAGGCCATGATTACATGACAATCATTGGTCCCTTCGACAAGCAGCACCTGGGCGCCTTTGTGTGTGCAGGGATCCCCCATCAACGCATCTCCACCTGGGATTTCAAGGCGTTGCCGAGGGTCTTCAAAGAATAGGGCATGACCTTGGCCCCTTCTTCCGGATCGGCATCCAGGCGAAAGAAGGCGCCTTCCTCGGGATTTTCCAGCCAAGCCTCATGAAATCCCGCGATGCAGTCTTTGCTGTGGGTGGTGGCGAAGACCTGGATGTTCAATTGCTGGGATAGATGGAAGATGATTTTCCATAATTTGGGGTGGACAGACCAGTGGAGACCGTTTTCGGCTTCGTCGATCAACAGAACACCCTCTTTTGCATTGACCATGGCCAGAATGATATGCAGGATTCTGACTGCGCCATCACCGAGGCTTTTCAGGGGGATTCTGTCATAGGAATGACCAATCCGGACGGCAGGTATTCTTCTGTCTTCCAGGTCTGTTGTAACAGAAAAAGTCAGGCCTGTTATTTGATCGTTGATAAAATTGAGAGCTTGAATGACGTGTTCTTCAAGTGGGGTCAGGGTGATTTCATCCCACAGGCGAGCGGTGATATTCTTGTCAAGAAAGCCGTATGAATCCAAATGATGCAATTTTTGACTGTAACCGTAACCGTCTCTTGCATAAATGGGTTGCCCTTTATTCTTCGATTGGTTGATCGGGGATATGGGATTGAATTTTCCTTCACGACTGGACATGAGAAAGATATAATCTTCATTGTCTGATGTGATGAAGATCTGATTGTTTTTTTCGATTGTTTTTCTTGTGCAGATTTGGAGCAGGTTTGTTTGATCTGCCTTTCCAATTTGAATGCCATCTTCAGACGTGGGGGGAAAGGCGCGTCCTCTGAAAAGGTGTCTGAACGGGTTGTTCTTCAGGCCGTTTTCCAGATCCAGGTAATCTGCCTGATTGGGGTATTTGTCTTCATTTCTTGAGGCGATCAAGTCGGCCAACAACCGCTGATGGCCGTTTCCAAAGTAGATGTTCAACGCCTCCAGCAGACAACTCTTTCCGCTGCCATTTTTTCCGGAGAACAGATTGACCATCCCCAATCGTTTGATTTTGAGTTCACGAAACAGCCTGAAATTGGCAATATAGAGCGAGTCCAACATTTTTTTTCCTCACTTCAAACGCGTTGCGGCATCAGGCAGCTTTTGGCCTGCAACTCTTCGGTCAGCACGCGGATGTTTTCCGTGTAGTCCACCGGCACATCGATCAAGTGGACCCCACCCGACGCCAGACAGGTTTGCAGCAGGGGAAAGAGTTCGTCGGCGGTCATGACCCGGTGGCCGTGGGCGCCGTAGCTTTGGGCGTAGAGCACGAAGTCGGGATTGGAGAAATTCAGGCCGTAATCCGGCAGTCCCATGCTTTCTTGTTTCCAGCGGATCATGCCGTAGGCGTCGTCCCGCAGGATCAGGATCACCAGATCCTGTTTCAGGCGGACGGCGGTTTCCATTTCCTGGGAGTTCATCATGAAGCCGCCGTCGCCGCACACCGCCACCACCTTGCGTTCCGGGTGGACCATCTTGGCCGCGATGGCCGAGGGCAGACCCGTGCCCATGCTGGCCAGGGCGTTGTCGAGCAGCACCGTGTTTTGCTGATGGGCCGGATAGTTGCGAGCGATCCAGAGTTTGTACATGCCGTTGTCCAGCGCCAGAATGCCGTCACTGGGCATGGCGCGGCGCAGATCTCGCACCACCCGTTGGGGCAGGAGGGGGTAGTTGTTCGCATCGCCCCGGTCCAAGACGTGTTGGGCGTGATCCGCGCCCACTTGATGAAAATAGGAAAAATCCCACTCCGGGGAGGGAATCAACAAGCGGGTCAACGCCTCGATGCCCCGGGAAATGTCGCCCACCACCTCCAGTCCCGGGAAATAGACATCATCGATCTGGGCGGCGGTGAAGTTGATGTGGATCACATCCGCCGAGCCGTCGTGTCCCATGATGGCCGGGGGTTTTTCGGTGACATCGTGGCCCACGGCGATGATCAGGTCGGCCCAGTCGATGGCGCAGTGGAGATAATCCCCGTCGGTGAGGGCGGCGGTGCCCAGATAGCCGGGACGGCTTTCGTCCACCACACCCTTGCCCATCTGGGTGGAGACGAAGGGAATGCCGGTCTTGTCCACAAAGGCGGTGAGGCTGGCGGAGACCTGTTTGCGATTGGCGCCGGCGGCGATCAGCAACAAGGGACGTTTGGCCATGGCGATGCGTTCGGCGGCGGCGATGATCGCTTCGGGATCCGGGGCGGCGCGCCGTGAGGTGACCTTGCGCAAGGGGGTGGCTTCGGTGTATTCCCTGGCGATGTCTTCGGGCAGTTCCAGATGGGTGGCGCCGGGTCGTTCCTCTTCGGCCCGCTTGAAGGCCTCCCGCACCAACGAGGGAATCTTGTCCGCCGAGGGGATCTGTTCGGCCAATTTGGTGATGGGGCGCATGGTGCCCACCACGTCGATGATCTGAAAGCGGCCCTGTTTGCTTTTTTTGATGGGTTTTTGTCCGGTGATGGCCACCAGTGGCATGCCGCCGAGCTGGGCATAGGCCACGCCGGTGATCAGATTGGTGGCTCCCGGCCCCAGGGTGGAGAGTACCACCCCTGCCTTGCCGGTCAAACGTCCGAAGGTGGCCGCCATGAAGGCCGCCGCCTGTTCGTGACGGGTGAGTACCAGTTCGATGGACGAGGCGCGCAACGATTCCAAAAGATCCAGGTTCTCTTCTCCCGGCACACCAAAGATGCGTTCCACACCTTCGGCCTCCAGACACTGGACAAACAGATCGGCGGCCTTGATGGACTCTTTTTTGGAGGATTGGTCGGGTTGGGACATGGGAGTTCTCCAAAGTTGGCGGGGTGGATGGCATCAGTGTATACGAATCGTTGGATCCATGAGAAGTCTATTCCTGTGACCCTGGCCATGACCGGGGCTTCCGGCGCGCCTTACGGGTTGCGGCTGTTGGCGCGGCTGTTGGCCGCCGGGTACCGGGTGGATCTGCTGATCTCGGACGCGGGGCGGGAGGTGATTCGTCAGGAGTGCGCTCTGGAGTTGCCGGAGCATGGCCCGGAGTGGACCAAGAGGCTTGCGGATTACCTGAACCGGGAAACCGGATCGGCGCTTTCGTTGGAGGGACTGCGCCATTATGCCAGAAACGACTGGTATGCCCCCATGGCCTCGGGTTCCACCGGTCCCAGGGCCATGGTGGTGTGTCCGTGTTCCATGGGTTCGCTGGCGGCCATGGCGCGGGGACTTTCGGACAACCTGATCGAACGGGCCGCCGACGTGGCCTTGAAAGAAGGATGGCCTGTGATCCTGGTCCCCCGGGAAACCCCGCTGTCGGTGATCCATTTGGAAAACTTGCTGACCCTGGCCCGGGCCGGAGCGGTGATCCTGCCGGCGGCGCCCGGATTTTATCATGTACCGGAAAGCGTGGGACAACTGGTGGATTTTGTGGTGGATCGGATCTTGGTCCGACTCGGGGTGCCGGTGGAGCCAAATCCCAATGGATGGTCCAGCAGGTAGACCGATGGTGATTTCAGTGTGTTTTTGTTGCAGGAAGGTTTGATTCCCCGCGCTTCGGTGGTAAACTGACCCTTACCTTGTGATCCACACACGACAAACATTTCCGGGTTTGCGAGAGTCATCATGAAGAAAGTGGAAGTCCTGGCCCCGGCTGGCAATCTCCCCTCGTTGCGGGCGGCTGTGGACAATGGCGCGGATGCGGTCTATTTCGGCTTTCGCGATGCCACCAACGCCCGCAATTTCGAGGGGCTGAATTTTTCCGAAAGCGAGGCGGTCCAGGGCATCGACTACGCCCGGCGTCACGGAGTCAAGGCCAATGTGGTCTTGAACACCTTTCCCCAGGTCAACGATCCGTCCCCTTGGTACCGGGCCGTGGACGCCGCCGCGCGCCTCAAGGCCGATGCCATCATTCTGGCCAACGCCGCCTTGCTGCGCTACTGCCGGGAACGCCATCCCCAGTTGCCGATTCATCTTTCGGTGCAGGCTTCCGCCAGCAATGCCGAGGCGATCCGGTTTTATCAGCGCCATTTCAACATCGCCCGGGTGATCCTGCCCCGGGTGCTGACCGCTCCGGAAATCCGCGCCCTCCACGAAAAAATCGATGTGGAACTGGAAGTGTTCGCCTTTGGCGGCCTGTGTGTCATGGCCGAGGGGCGCTGTCATCTCTCCTCGTTCGTCACCGGGGTGTCACCCAATATCGAGGGGGTCTGCTCCCCGGCGCGGGCGGTCCGGTTTGAAAATACCGATGGCAAGTTGCGTACCCGTCTGGGTGGGGCGTTGATCGCCGAATACGCCGAAGGGGAGGACGCCGCCTATCCCACCATCTGCAAGGGGCGCTTCGAGGCCAACGATCGGGTCTATCATGTGATGGAAGAGCCGGGATCGTTGAACATTCTGGAAATCTTGCCCCAGGTGATCGAGGCCGGGGTCTCTTCTTTGAAGATCGAAGGACGGCAGCGCACCAAGTCCTATGTGGGCACGGTGACCAAGATTTTGCGGCAGGCGGTGGACGCCTACTATGAGGCGCCCGGGGCCTACCGGGCCAAACCGGCTTGGCTGCGCGCCCTGAACGCCACGTCCGAGGGCGCCACCCATACCCTGGGCACCTATGAGGAGAGCTGGCAATAATGAAAATCTCCATGGGTCCGGTGCTGTTCGAGTGGGGACGGGCGGCATTGAAGGATTTCTACCGCCGCATGGCCTTCGAGACGGCGGCGGATGTGCTGTATCTGGGGGAGGTGGTCTGCTCCAAGCGTCAGGGGATCCATCTGGACGAGCTGGAACCTCTGGTGCGGGAGTTGGCCCCATCGGGCAAGGAGTTGGTGGTCTCCACCCTGGGTCTGGTGATGAGCGACGAGGAGCAGGAAAATCTGCACCGTCTCAAGGATCTGGCCGTGGGGATGGGGCTGAAGCTCGAAGCCAACGACATGGCCGGAATCGGCGTGGGCGAAGGGCATGCCCTGGTGGCCGGACCCCATGTGAATGTCTACAATCCCGCCACCCTCGACTTTTTGCAAGAGGTCGGGGTGGTGCGGATGGTGTTTCCGGTGGAACTGCCCGCCGATTCCATTGCCGGCATCATCCAGGCGCCCCGGGCCAGACCGGTGGAGTTCGAGGTGTTCGCCCATGGCCGGCTGCCGTTGACCTTTTCCGCCCGTTGTTACACGGCGCGGGCCTTTCGTCTTTCCAAGGCGAACTGTCAGTACAAGTGTGGGGATTTTCCCGATGGCCTGATCACCCGTACCCAGGAGGGGGAAGGTCTGCTCTCCATGAACGGCATTCAAACCATGTCGGAAAAGGTCCACACCCTCATCGGCGAGGTTGCGCGTCTTGAGGCGTTGGGCGTCGATCTGGTGAGGCTCTCCCCGCAAAGCCGGTTCATGCCCGAGATCGTGGCGGTCTGGCGCGATACGGTGGACAGGCGCCTCTCCCCCGAGGAGGGATTGGCGAAGCTGGCGGAGTTCAATGGCGGGGAGCCGTTTTGCAACGGCTATTTCCACAACAAACCGGGTATGAGTTATCATCGCCCCTGATCTTTTTGGAGACGACACATGCAAATCGACAACGCGATTTTGGATCAGATCACCCAGAACGTCATGGGGGTGTTCAACCGGGTGGGGGAGACCCGCGAAGAGCTGAAACGCAAGGCTCAGGACATGGTGCGGGAAGGGGTGGAGCATTTCGATCTGGTGACCCGTGAAGAGTTCAACGTGGTCAACGAGATGTTGAGTGAGGCGCGCATCCGGGCCGAGGCGTTGGAAAAGCGGGTGGGTGAGCTGGAAGAGGCCCTGGCCCGACTGGGTGAGCCCACATGAGCCGCTCTTTGAACGGTTCCGGGAAATGTCTGGCCTATCTGGCCGGGGAGTGGGTGGATACCCCGGAGTCGTTGGAGGTGATCAATCCCTACAACGGGGAGTTGGTGGCCACGGTCGCCTTGTGCGGACCCGGCGAGATCGATCGGGCCTTGGATGCGGCGGTGGAGTCGCTGGAAGAGACCCGACGGCTGGAACCCTGGCAGCGCGCCAAGGCTTTGGCGCATGTGCGGGATCGGCTGATCGCGCGGCGGGAGGAGTTCGCCCGGATTCTGAGCCAGGAGAACGGCAAGACCATCACCGAATCCCGTCTGGAGCTGGATCGGGCCGCCGCCACCTTCGACATCGCCGTGGGGGAGGCCACCCGGGTGTATGGCGAAGCCTATGACCTGGGAATCAATCCCATGGGGGCCGGTCGGCGGGCGCTGGTGCGTCACTATCCGGTGGGGGTGGTGGCCGGGGTGGCGCCGTTCAATTTTCCCCTCAATCTGGCCATCCATAAGATCGCCCCGGCCATGGCCGCCGGCTGTCCCATGGTGCTCAAACCCGCCTCCAAAACGCCGGTCACCGCGCTGATGCTCGCCGGGATCATCCAGGAGTCGGGTTGGCCCTTAAAGGCGTTTTCCGTGCTGCCGTGCAATCGGGTCGCCGGTCAGATGCTGGTGGAAGACGAACGGGTCAAACTGCTCACCTTCACCGGCTCGCCCGAGGTGGGCTGGAAGATGAAACAGCAGGCCGGACGCAAAAAGGTGGTGCTGGAACTGGGTGGCAACGCGGGTCTGATCGTGGATCGGGAGGTGCGGGACTGGGACTGGCTGATCAAACGGGCGGTGATGGGCGCTTTTTATCAGTGTGGTCAGGTGTGCATCTCGGTGCAGAGGATTTTCCTGCATCAAGAGATCGTGGGGGAGTTTCGCGCCCGTTTCCGCAAGGCCGCCGAGGCGTTGCGGCCTGGGGATCCGCTGGATGAAGCCACCACTTTAGGTCCGATGATCGACCGGGCCAACCGGGAACGCTTGCAGACCTGGATCGGCGAAGCCATGGATCTGGGCGCTCATCTGGTGACCGGCAATACGGTTCCGGCCTCGGGGCAGGGCAACGGCCTGACCGCCACCATCCTGGAAGAGGTGGATCCGGACAGCCGGGTGGTGGCGGAAGAGGCCTTCGGACCGGTGGTGGTGTTGACCCCGGTGGAGTCCATGGAAGAGGCCTTCGCCCGGGCCAATGCGTCGCGTTTCGGGTTGCAGTGCGGGATTTTCACGCCGGATTTCTCCACGGTGATGCGGGCCTTCGACGCTTTGGAGGTGGGAGGGGTGATCCATGACGATGTGCCCTCCCTGCGGGTGGACAGCATGCCTTATGGCGGCGTCAAGGATTCGGGGTTGGGCCGGGAAGGGGTGAAATACGCCATGCGGGATATGCTGGAGGAGCGGGTGCTGGTCTATCGTGTCTGAAACAGGGATTGACTGCCGTGCTTGCCCGCGTTGACACCATCGCCCTGGATGGCATCCGGGCCATTCCCGTCGAGGTGGAAGTGGACCTGGGGCGGGGATTGCCCATGCTCAACATGGTGGGATTGCCGGATGGGGCGGTGCGGGAGGCCAAGGATCGGGTGCGGGCCGCGTTGAAGAACTCCGGCGTGCAACTGCCGGCGCGGCGGGTCACCATCAATCTGGCGCCGGCGGATCTGCCCAAGGAGGGCAGCGGCTATGATCTTCCCATGGCGCTGGGTTTGCTGGCGGCCATGGAGTTGTTGCCGGGAGAGTCGTTGCGTGGGCGGTTGTTCCTGGGGGAGTTGGCCCTGGATGGTCGTTTGAAGCCGGTTCCCGGCTGTCTGCCCGCAGCCATGCTGGCCAAAGAGTTGGGCATGACCGAGTTGATCGTGCCGTTGGCCAACGGGGTGGAAGGCTCCTTGGCCGGGGGACGGGTGGTGGCTCCAGAGACTCTGCTGGAACTCATGCGCCATCTCAACGGCGAAAAGCCCCTGGATCCGGTTCCCCCCACCGATTGGCGCAAGGCGCTGGAAGAAGAACCCAGAAGCGGGGGGAGCATTCGGGATCTGGCGGATGTCAAAGGTCAGGAGCATGCCCGGCGCGCCCTGGAAGTGGCGGCGGCGGGTGGACACAATCTGATCATGAGCGGCCCTCCGGGATCGGGCAAGACCCTGCTGGCCCGCTGTCTGCCGGGGATTCTGCCGGCCCTCACCATCGAAGACGCTCTGGAAGTCACCGCCATCCATTCCGTGGCCGGACGGCTGGAGGGGCGTTCCCCTTTGGTGACCCGGCGTCCGTTTCGCACCCCGCATCACACCTCCTCCCATGTGGCCCTGATCGGCGGCGGGGGCATCCCCAGGCCCGGCGAGGTGAGTCTGGCCCATCGGGGCGTGTTGTTTCTGGACGAAATCCCCGAGTTCGGTCGCAGCGCCCTGGAATCCCTGCGGGAGCCTTTGGAGGCCGGAGACGTGGGCATCTCCCGCGCCGCCCGTTCCACCCGTTTTCCAGCCCGGTTTCAACTGGTTTCCGCCTGCAATCCCTGTCCCTGCGGTTTTCGGGGCCATTCCCAGCGTCCTTGCCGTTGTACGCCGATCCAGGTGGAACGCTACGCCTCCCGGTTGTCCGGACCCTTGCTGGACCGCATCGATCTGCATGTGGAAGTGCCTCCGGTTCCCCCCGAAACCCTGGCGGCGCTTCCGTCGGGAGAGAGTTCCGCCATGGTGCGTCAGCGGGTGACCGAGGCCCGAATGCGGCAGTTGGCCCGCAACGGTCCCGGCGTGTTGAACGCGGATCTGGATGGCGCGCCCCTCGACCGTTTTGCCGCGTTGGACGACGAAAGCCGGGAACTGTTGTTGATGGCCAGTCGCAAGCTCTGTTTTTCCGCCCGTACCCACAACCGCATTCTCAAGGTCTCCCGTACCATCGCGGATCTGGAAGGGGCGGAGTCCATTGCCGCCGGGCATCTGGCGGAGGCGATCCAGTTTCGCATGGGGGGGAGGTTTCCGGGGAGCGGGTGATGTCTGAATCCTTCAAGGACCATTTTTCCACAGTGGCTGGCCATTATGCCGGGAATCGTCCCGGTTATCCGCCGGAGCTGTTCGTTTGGCTGGCCGGACAATGTGCGGAGCGGGGGTTGGCCTGGGATTGCGGGGCGGGAACCGGGCAGGCGTCCGTTGAGTTGGCGCGGCATTTCGAGCGGGTGGAGGCCACCGATGCCAGTATGGCCCAGATTGCCCAGGCCACCCCTTGTCCGGGGGTGGTTTATCGGCAGGCTCGGGCCGGGGCGAGTGGTCTGGTGTTGGGTTCGGTGGATTTGATCGTGGTGGCTCAGGCGCTGCATTGGTTTGATCTGGAAGCGTTTTATGCCGAGGTGCGCCGGGTGTTGAAACCGGGCGGCGTGTTGGCGGTGTGGAGTTATGGGGTGTTGAGCGTTGAAGGAGAGGAGGTCAACACCCTGGTTCAAGATTTCTATCATCACGAAGTCGGTCCCCATTGGCCGCCGGAGCGGTATCATGTGGAAAACGGCTATCGGGATTTGTCTTTTCCTTTTGCCGCCATCCCCGCCCCGACTTTTGCCATGAGGGCGCGGTGGCATCTGGATTCATTGTTGGGTTATTTTTCCAGTTGGTCGGCCACGGCCCAGTATTGCAAGGTGCGGGGAATCGATCCGGTGGCGTTGTTGCGCCCCCGTTTGCGTGCCATCTGGGGGGATGTGGACAGACGGCGGGGGGTGGCATGGCCTTTGGCGTTGCGGGTGGGGCGCGTCGCCGCATCCTCCCTCCAATCCCAATCCTGACCCCTGTTGAAAAAAAAGAGCGGGTCTGGGAGATTCCTCTCCCAGGGTGTTGACCTTGGCCTTTGATTTTTGCTTTTCAAGAGTGCAGCGCGGCCTCATTTCTCAGTCAATGCCGCCACCATCTGCTTGGCACACAGCGCCATGCGTCGGATGATGGCCGGATCGTTTTCCGCTTTGGCCACCAGGATGGCGCCTTCCAGCAGGGAGAAGACCGCTTCGGCCTGTTCTTTGATTTTGGCGGGTTCGGCGGCAGGGGAGCCGGAGCGGATGGTGGATTCCAGGCGGGCGATGGTTTCCCGCAGCACCCGTGCCAGCACGAGGCGCAGGCTTTCGTCCCGGGTACTCATTTCCAAGACCAGATTGCCGAATGGACATCCTTTGACCACTCCGGCTTCGTGGCGGAAGTTTTCCTGGATGGTGGCGACCATGAGAAACAACCGTTCGATGCGTTCCGGGGCCGGCAGATCCTTGGCCAAAGCCTGATCCAGCAATTCAATGGAGGCGGCGTGGAACTGTTCCACCACCGCCAGACCCAGATGGCTTTTCGTGGCGAAGAAGTGATAGAAACTTCCCTTGCGCACGCCGGCGCGGGCGCAGATTTCCTGCACGCCGGCCTGGGCGTAGCCTCCGGCTTGCAAGAGATCCATGCCGCTTTGAATCAAGCGTTCCCTGGCGTCGCTGGTACGTCCCACGGCAGATTGCTCCGTTGTTTCACAGGGTGATTTGGGCTGCCGGGTGTCTGGATTCCTGGTGGAGCCGTTTGAGAAACGAGCTTAAGGATTCCATGTAGAGGGGATCTTCGATCAAAAAGGCGTCGTGTCCGTGCAGGGAGCGGAACTGCTCGAAGGTGACGTTTTTCTGATGCCAATTGAGCATCTTGACCAGTTCCTTGGAGCGGGAGGTGTCGAAGCGCCAGTCGGTGTCGAAGCTGATCACCAGCAGACGGGCCGTGACCTTTTGCAGTCGTTTGGCGGAGGTCTCCGGATCCGGGAAGGGATCGAAGTAGTCCATGGCCTTGGTGATGTACAGGTAGGTATTGGCGTCGAACTTGTTGACGAAAGACGATCCCTGATAATGCAAATAACTTTCCACGGCGAAATCCCGCTCGAAGCCGAAGGAGAGTTCCCTCCTGTCTTGCAACTGGCGTCCGAATTTTTCGTGGAGTCCTTTTTCCGATAGATAGGTGATATGGGCCACCATGCGGGCCAGGGCCAGTCCGTTGACGGGTCTGGGCACCCCTTCGCCGTAGTAGTCGCCGCCATTGAAACCGGGATCCACCATGATGGCCTGACGGGCCACGGCGTTGAAGGCGATGTTCTGGGCCGACAGGCGGGGGGTGGAGGCGATGATGATGGAGGCCCGCAGGGCATCCGGGTAGTCCAGCGCCCATTGCAAGGCGATCATGCCGCCCATGGAGCCGCCGGCCACGGCCAGCAGTCGGGGGATGCCCAGATGGTCGATGAGGGCTTTTTGCAGTCGGGCCATGTCGCCGATGGTGATCATGGGAAATTGCAGGCCAAAGGGGCGTCCGGTGGCCGGATTGATGCTGGATGGACCCGTGGTCCCATCGCAACCTCCCAGGTTGTTGCTGCAAATCACATAGAAACGATCGGTATCGAAAGGTTTGCCGGGACCGATAAAGTTGTCCCACCAGCCGGGTTTGCGGTCATCCTCTTTGTGGCGTCCGGCGGCGTGGGCATTGCCGGAGAGGGCGTGACAGATCAGCAGCGCGTTGCTTTTGTCGGCGTTGAGGCGACCGTAAGTTTCGTAGGCGACCCGAACCGGGGCCAACGAGGCGCCGCAATCGAGGGTCAGGGCGCTGGAACCATCGGTGAAGAGTTCCGCGTGCCTGGTTTGCACGATCCCGACAGAGTGGGAGTGGGATGGCTCGGTGGTGGTCATCGGTTCCTTGCAGGCTTGGAGGTGGCTCACGGTGATTTGGCCTTGCGCGTTTTCGATTGTACGTTTTTTTCGTGGATCAAGGGAAGGGGCGTCATGGCCGGGGATCTGCAAGGAAACCGGGGGTGGGTGAAGGGGGGAAGTGTTGGAATCTGGGCATGATAGTTGCTTTGTCGATGTCAAGGATTCCCCGGTACGAGCCCGGACCAAGCCGTCGCGGATGTTTGGGAGCGAAAGAATATGGTGCCATTCTTCAGTCGATTCAAGGGACTCAATGACATCGTCATGGCCGGTGGGGTCATGACGGTGTTGGCGATCATGATCATCCCCGTGCCCTCGTGGCTGTTGGATGTATTTTTGTCCGTCAACATCTCACTGGGTATCGTCATTCTTCTGACGACCGTTTATGTCCATCGGCCATTGGAGTTTTCCTCCTTTCCCAGTGTGTTGCTCATCACCACCATGTTCCGGCTGGCGCTGAACATCGCCACCACCCGTCTGATCCTGTTGCACGGCGCCGAGGGGGAAGGCGCGGCGGGTGAGGTGATCCGCTCGTTCGGCCAGTTCGTGGTCGGAGGCAATCCGGTGGTGGGTATGATCATCTTCGGCATTCTGGTGATCATCAACTTTGTGGTCATCACCAAAGGTGCCGGGCGTATCGCCGAAGTGGCGGCCCGTTTCACTTTGGACAAAATGCCGGGCAAACAGATGGCCATCGACGCGGATCTCAACTCGGGTCTCATTTCCGAGACCGAAGCCAAAACCCGCCGGCGTGAAATCGAACAGGAATCGGAATTCTTCGGAGCCATGGACGGTGCCTCGAAGTTCGTCCGTGGGGATGCGATCGCGGGCATCATCATCACCTTCATCAACATCATCGGTGGTTTCATCATCGGCGTGGGTCAGCATGGGCTGTCGGCGGCGGATTCGGCCAACATCTACACCATTTTGACCGTGGGTGACGGTCTGGTGGCGCAGATTCCGGCCCTGGTGATCTCCACCGCCGCCGGTTTTCTGGTGACCCGCGCCTCCTCGGACGAAAATCTCGGGGATCACATCGGTGGTCAGGTCACGGCCCAGCCCCGGGTGATCCTGTTGAGCGCCGGTGTGTTGGGACTGTTCGCCCTGATGCCGGGCATGCCCACGATTCCGTTCGCGCTGCTGGCCATCTTGATGGGCGGATGGGCCTATTTTCTCTTCAAGCGGCTGGAGACCGTGGAACTGGTCACGGCCCGCAAGGAGACCGCACGGGCGCAAACCGAGGCCCTGGTGGAAGAACCCATCGAAAATTTCCTCGCCCTGGACCTGCTGCGTCTGGATGTGGGCTATGGGTTGATCTCTTTGGTGGACGAGAGCCAACAGGGAACCTTGCTGGAAAAGATCCGTTCGATTCGCAAGCAGTTTGCCGCGGATATGGGCTTTGTGGTGCCGCCGATCCACATCAAGGACAATTTGCAGTTCAGACCCGGTGAGTATGCCTTCATGATCCGGGGTGTGGAAGTGGGTCGGGGCGAACTCAAGCCATCGCAGTTTCTGGCCATGGAAGGGGGCGCGGTCTCCGGACGGATCGACGGTTATCCGACCATCGAACCGGCTTTTGGTCTGCCGGCGTTGTGGATCTCCGCCCACGACCGGGAGCGGGCCGAAATGATGGGCTATACGGTGGTGGATCCGGCCACGGTGCTGGCCACCCACATCACGGAACTGGTCCACACCCATGCCCATGAGATGCTCAACCGTCAGGAGGTGCAAAACCTGTTGGATCTGACCGCCAAGAGCCAGCCCAAGCTGGTGGAGGAGTTGATCCCCCATGTGATCACTCTCGGAACGTTGCAGAAGGTCTTGCAGGGATTGTTGCGGGAACGGGTTTCGGTGCGGGACATGAGCACCATTTTGGAGACCATTTCCGATTATGCCCGGGTGGTCAAGCAGCCTTCCCAGTTGGTGGAGTTGACCCGTCAGGCATTGGCCCGTTCTCTGGTGACCCGTTATCTGGACGAGGATGGCCGCCTTTCGGCGTTGATTTTGGGGGCGGACGCGGAAAATCTGGTCAACGAGGCGATCGTGGACGGGGAGTATGGCTCTTATCTGTCGCTGGCGCCACGGGCCGCGGGTCTGCTGATGGTGCGCATCCGGGAATCCGTGGATCGCATCGCCTCTCAGGTGCAACAGCCGGTGATCATCACCGGTGCCCGGGCGCGGCCCTTTTTCAAGCAGGCGGCGGAGGCCACCTTGCCCCATTTGGCGGTGCTGTCGCAAAACGAAATTCCCACCAACATTCCGGTACACTCTCTTGGGACGGTGACGCTCTCGTAAGGGCGTGATGTCAAAACTGTCAAGGATTCGACCGTATCATGAACATTACAAAATTTCAGGCCCGGGACATGCGGGAAGCGCTCCAGATCGTCAAGGAGCAGTTGGGTCCCGATGCGGTGATTCTCTCCACCCGAAGCATTCGGGAGAAAGGACCAGGGGGGTTGGCTCTGGGCAAGACCATGATCGAGGTGAGCGCTTGTCCTAGTCCGGCGGCCCAGGGAGGCGCCGGAGGGGGCGCACGCAGCGAGCCGGGTCGTTTTTCGGCGGTGGTGGATGATCCCATCGAGCGTCCGGAACCGGAAATGCCGTCCCGTGCCCTGGAACCCCGCGCCAGACCCGAGCGTAACTCCGCCCAGGCCAATACCCGGGCCGTGGGATCGGTGGGACCGGGAACCACCGCCCGCACCCAGGCTTCAAACCGGGATGCGAACCGGGATTCGGAACCGGTGATGCCTTCGCCGATCGTGCAGAGTCTGGGGGATCTGCCGCCGGAGTTTCCCCTGGTGGGGGACGCCTCGGGGCTGGACGTGATGGGCAAGCGTCATTACGGCACCTTGTTGATGCACGGCGTGGAAGAGCCGATTGCCCGCAAGATCGCCATGATGGATCAATCCGGCAAGGAACGGGGGCTGGATGTGGCCTTCTCCCGCACCCTGAAATTTCGCGATCCGCTGGATGGCAAGTCACGGGTGATCGTGCTGGTGGGGCCCACGGGTGTTGGCAAAACCACCACACTGGCCAAACTGGCGGCGGATCTGATCCTGAATCGTCAACGTTCCGTGGGCATGATCACCCTGGATACCTTCCGGGTCGGGGCCGTGGCCCAGTTGGAAACCTACGCCAAGCTGTTGCAGGTGCGTCTGGTGGTGGCCCGCACCCTGTCGGAGGTCAAAGCCGGGCTGCACTCCTTGAACCGTTGCGATTTCGTGTTGGTGGATACGGTGGGCTCCAGCCCCTATAACCGGCGTCAGGTCAACTCCACCGCCGGACTGCTGCCCATCATGGGGGATGACCGGGAGGTGATCCTGACCATGGCCGCCAATGTGCGCGAAACCGAGCAGCAGGCCATTTTCCGACGGTTTTCGGTGCTGAAGCCCACGGGATTGATCTTCACCAAACTCGACGAGACCGTCACCTACGGGGGCATCCTGAATGTGGCGGTGCGGGCCGGATTGCCCTTGACCATGTATACCGATGGCCAGAGGGTGCCGGAGAATCTGGGCTGGATGTCTCCGAAGACCATGGCACGCTGGTTTCTGGAAGAGCGGGATCTGGATCAGTAAAGCGAGGGATTGCATGCTTGGAATGCGAATTGCATGAGATGTATCGATACCAACTTTTTGATCCGTGCTGATCCGGCGGATCCCGGTTATGGGATGTCGCGGTGGCGGGGGAGTCATGATTAAGGATCTGGACAATCAAGTCGCCACATTGAAGGAACTTGCCGAGCGTCGCAGGACCGGCGCCCTGACGCGGGGGTCGTTGGCTACGCCTCCGGTCAACGAGGAGCTTTCGCAACGTCGGGTGCCTCACACCATGGCCATCACCAGTGGCAAGGGTGGGGTGGGCAAGACCCTGGTGACGGTCAACCTGGCGATTCAGTATGCCCGTCAGGGGCTGAAGGTGCTGTTGATCGACGCGGATTTGGGATTGGCCAACATCGACGTGGTGTTGGGGATCTCTTCTCCGGAATATACCATCCAGGATGTGCTGGAGGGGCACCTGACTCTGGATCAGGTGGCGATCCAGGGGCCGGAAGGGATCACCATTCTGCCGGCAGCGTCGGGTGTGGCGGGTTTGTCAGCCCTCACCGAGGAGCAGAAGTTGGCCTTGATGGACCACATCGATCACTGGAATGCGGAGTTTGACGTGGTGCTGGTGGATACCGGCGCGGGCATTTCGGAGAATGTGCGATTTTTTGTGCTGGCGGTGGAACGGATCATGGTGGTGGCCACGCCGGACCCCACCAGCGTGACCGACGCTTACGCCTTGATGAAGGTGCTGTTTTTGAACCATCGGGCTTCCCATTTCGACTTGGTGGTCAATCAGGTGCGCGACGAGGCCGAAGCCAAGGATGTCTACCGCACCTTGTCCCAGGTGGCGGACAAGTTTTTGAACATTGTGTTGAATTTTGTCGGGTCGATCCCGGAGGATCCGTTGTTGGCCCAGTCGGTGCGGGTGCAAAAGCCGGTCT
This sequence comes from Magnetococcales bacterium, assembly GCA_015231755.1. Classification (NCBI taxonomy): domain Bacteria; kingdom Pseudomonadati; phylum Pseudomonadota; class Magnetococcia; order Magnetococcales; species Magnetococcales bacterium. The sequence continues at coordinate 90,377 of JADGAZ010000001.1, forward strand.
CCGTCTCCCATCCGGACGCGGTGGTTTCCAGGGCGTTCCTGAAACTGTCCACGAGCCTGATGCGTCTGTGGCGGGAGAAACGTCAGGAGGAGGGCAGGATGATCTTTTTCTGGCGGCGGCTGTTGCGGGACACCCACGAGCAATCCGGATCGTGATCGAGGGGGCGTGATGTCCAAGAAAGCGGATAGCGTCCGGGATCCTGCGGACAATGATCAGGGCCAGACCTGGGAAGGATTGACCCGGGATGAGGTGATCCTCAAATATGCCCCGATCGTCAAGTACGTGGCGAGCCGGATCTCGATGAAGCTGCCCCAGTCGGTGGACATCGACGATCTGATCCAGGTGGGGATTCTGGGCTTGATCGACGCGGTATCCAAGTTTGATCCCCATCGGGGCATCAAGTTTCAGACCTATGCGGAATTCCGGGTGCGTGGGGCGATTCTGGACGAATTGCGTTCCATGGACTGGGTACCCCGGGCGGTGCGTCAGACCGCTTCCCAGATCCAGGAGACCTATCTGCTCCTGGAAGGCCAGCACGGCAAGGCGGTGGAGGATCTGGAGGTGGCGGCCCATCTGGGCTTGTCTCTGAACGAATTTTATCGCAATCTTGATGCGGTGCGCGGGATTGCCATCTTGTCGTTCGACGATCTGCGTCCTTCCCTGGACGAGGACGAATGGGATGTGCTGGACATTCTGGCGGATCCGGACATCGTGGATCCGGTGGACAGCATCGGATTGAATGAATTGCGCTTCTCTCTTTCCGAGGCGATTTCCGCCTTGCCGGAAAAAGAAAGATTGGTGGTTACGCTCTATTATTTCGAGGAGCTGACCATGAGCGAAATCGGGGAGGTGCTGGGCTTGACCGAGTCCCGCATCTCCCAGTTGCACAGCAAGGCCGCCATGCGCATGCGGGCGCGGATGCGACGGGGATCGGGGCGAATCACGTGAATATCTGGAATCTTCTCATCGTGCTATGTTTCATAGCCCTTTATCTGGCTGTCTCCCTGGTGTTTCTGCAGGTGCAGAAAATGCGTGAGGAGATGAAAGCGGTCCGGGCTGCCGAACCGGATGTGGAACCGGTGGATACCCTGGAGTGCGTCAACACGGTGCGCCGGGAGATCGCCAACCTGGAAGAGCGTCTGGATTCCGCCATACGCGCCATCCCCGAGCAGTTGCAAAAGGATTTGCAGGGGATTCAGTCGGATTTGCGTTTCATGGCCCGTCCCGGTCCCGGCTCCGGCAATATGATGAACATGGGGGGACATGGGAGCAAACTTTCCGAAAACAACGGACCGGCCAGCATGTCGGATGCTTATCGGGAAGCCCGTCTGTTGCTCGCCAACGGCGTGGACGAGGACCGGGTGGTCAACGAGACCGGTCTGGCGGTGGAAGAAGTGAGTCTTTTGAAGCGTCTGCATCGCAATCAGCAGGAGGATCGGGATCTATGATCGGCGGAGTGGGCCGATGATCCTTTCGGGAGTCCCGCTCCCTCCGGGAGAAACCGCTCCGGTTTCTTCCAATCTGTTTACCCCGCCATCCCCCCCCGAGTTGCTGGAGGGTCGGCTGTTGGTCGGTCGGATCAGTCAATTGAGTCCGGACGGTCACGGTGTGATCCGATTTCCCAATGGCAGTGGTTTTTCATTTTCCGGAGGACAATCCCTGCGGGTCGGCGAACAGGTGACGCTGGAAGTCACGCGACTGGTCCCGGAGATCGGTGTGCGACTGGTGGCCAGCGAATCCGGCAGCGCCTCCGCATTGGCCCAAAACGCCGAACAAAGTCTGGCCCGCGCCCCGGATCTGATGGGACGTTTGATGGTTCTGACGGGTTTGTCCCGTGGTGGGGCCACCGGCAGTGCGTTGACCGCCTCTTTGGGGGGGCGGGCGCCGGTGTTGCTGGTGGGGCGGGAGAGTCTGGCGTCGGTGATTCAGCGGGCCTTGCCGAATCTTTCCGCCGAGGCGCTGTTCAAGGGGGATTTGTCGGGCCTGACGCAGCTTCTGGAAGGCGGCAGCCGTCAGGAGGTGACCAGCGCGGTGCGTCTGGTGCGCCAGGCCGCCGACCTGATCCAGCAGGAGGCCGGAAAAGGGGGCGGTGGGGGAGGTGTGGCCGGGGCCGCCGGGGAAGGAAGCGAGGTGGCCGGTGCCCGTCACGCCTTGCAGCGCCTCGGAGATCTGTTGGCCATGCAACAGATTCTGCCTCACACCGCGCCGGCCCCGGAGGATGGCGCGGCTTTGCTGGGCTATCGGCTCTTCTGGTTGAACGAAGGGGGGTTGGGGGAGGTGGTCTGGCGCAAGGAACGGGAGAAGCGCAAGCGCGGAGGGCGTCAGGGGGACGAATCGGTGCTGTCGGTGCTGCTGTCTTTGAATATGACCCGTCTGGGCACGGTGCAGGCCCGTCTGGTGCTGGGAGAGGGGATGCTGGCGGTGGGAATCGCCGCCGGGGAGGAGGAGACACTCTCTGCGTTGCGGGGCGACATCGGGGCGTTGCGGCAAGGGTTGCTGGCTGCGGGATTGCCGCTGCGGGCCTTGGATCTGACCATGCTGGGGGAGGGGGGCATGAAGGCCGAACGGGCCGAATTTCTCGGCATGGGCACCACGGAGGGAGGTGGGGGATTCCGCACCGAGGCGTGAGACGCGTTACGGGGGCAGGGTGGTGGGGGTGTTGGCGGCTGGCGTGTGGATGGCGTGGGAATCAAAGCGGCCACTGAGGGCGTCGTGATGACAGACCGGGCAGTTGGTCCGTGAGCGGACCGGGGGGGCGCTGAAACGTTCGGGATCGATCCGGGCGTGGATTTTCTCCCAGATCGGATGGTCGGAGACGGCCTGAACCGATGCGGGCGCGGCTTTGCGGAAACGGTGGGCGGCTTCCGTGTTCCAGTCCTCGGCGGCGTGAACCAGTATGAAGGTGCTGATGGCCATGGCTTCCGGGCCGGTGAGGATCACCTTTTTGCCATAGTGGTCGCTCAAATGGTGCAGCAGATCCCGCCAGCGCTCTTCGGGCATCAGGCTGGGATGGATGGTCCAGTGGCACTGACCACACTTTTCCTGATAGGCGGTGGGAAACTGGAGGGGACGCCAGCCATCCATGGGGAGTTGTCCCAGGGTTTTGGATGCGTGATCGATGCCGAACATCAACCCCATACCCAACAGCATGGCCCAGGTGGCGTTTCCGGAACGGGCCGGGAGTTTGGGCAGATCCGGATCCAAAGGCTTGCAGCCGGTGATCATGCTGCGCAGAATCGGAATGCGGGTCAGACGGGTTTCCCGCTCGATGATCCAGTAATGCAGGACCACCAGGGCGATGAGCAGCATCGACAGCCATTCGTGCAACTGTTGGCTCTGTTCTCCGGTCTTGAAACTCACCAGCGTGGCGAGGGGGCCCAGATGTTCTTCGCCGCCATAGGCCATGAGGCCGGTCCCCATCAGGGCCACCAGGGTGAGGAGTAGGGCGAGGCTGACCCAGGCGTTGAGGGGATTCAGTCCCGGGGAGGCGAGTTTGAGCCGTTCATCCAGGAGGGAGGAGAGATCCTCCCGCACCAGGGTGGGCCTGACGAAAAAATGGGAGAAACGGCTGAATTCCGGTCCGAACACCCCCCAGATGAAACGGAACAGCATCAAACCCGCCACCATGCCCCCGATGATCAGATGGCGATCCAGTTGCCAGGGGGGATCGAACCAGCCGGTGATCAGGGCGGCCACCAGTACCACGGTCAGTGCCCAGTGGGTGAAACGGGTCGGACGGTCCCACACCTCCCGTTCGATGAAGGTGCAGGCGCGCCAATAGCGTCGCAACCGTTGCCAGCGGGTCGTCGGTTTTTTGGAAGCAGGCTGGATCACTCCGCAGCGCCGTTTTTCTGGGCACCGTGGACCACCAGCACCGGGCAGTGGGCCTTGCCGATCAGTTGGACCAGTTTGTTGATGTTGAACAGCCGATCCAGAACCGAGCGGTCCCGGGGTTCGCAGACGATCAGATCCGCGGAACGCTGTCTGGCCACTTCCAGGATCACATCATCGATGTCGCCGGATTGGATCAGACCTTCGGCATGCACTCCTTGCAGCCCGGCCATGGCCACCAGACGGTTGACGGTTTGATTGGCTTCCCGGCTTTCGTCGCCGCTTGCGTCGGCCACCAGCAGGATGGTCAGGGGGATCGCGGCGGATTTGGCCAGTTGGATCGCCACCATGGCCACCCGATCCCCTTCGGTATTATCCGGATCGATCACCAGCAGCACGCCGTTGCTCCAAAAGGAGAACAAACGGGGCACCACCAGGACCGAACAGGCCTGTTTGTCGAGGATGCGGGTGGTGGCCTCCCCCACGTTGTGTTTGGCCAGTCCACGGCGTCCGCGACGCCCGATGATGATCAAATGGCTCTGAATCTCCCGGGCCACGGTCAGAATGCCTGGAGCGGGTTCTTCGCAACGACGCATCACCGGCGTATGGTTGATGCCCCGCTGGGTGCAGGTCGAACCGATCTGTTCCAGGCTCGCGATGGCGTCTTGTTCTTCGACAATGGCCTCGTCGGTGCCCGGTTGGGTCAGCAACAGCCGCAACACATGCAAATGCGACTGGTTTTGCACCGCCATCTCCATGCCCACCCGTTCGACTCCGGCGGAAAACTCCGATCCGTCGGTGGCCAGGAGGATGACCTTGCAGGGTTCCGGAACCTCGATGTCGTGGTCATTCATGTGCTGTGTAGTCCCAAGGTGTCGTGTGGTTTGGGTGCGTTGCGTCGCGCCTTCGGGAGTGCCTTTGCGTCAAGACGCCACACCATGCCGGTGTAGAGTAGCAGATGGATGCGCAAGGTTTCAAGCGTTCGGGATCGGTTCTCCAAGATCCGGTGGGGTGGAACGGCTTTTTTTTAGGTGGTTAAGCAAGTTGAATCTTGACGGCTTTCCGGGGGTTGGGTTAGACTGCGCGCCAGTATTAACTACTATCGGAGGATGTGTGGACACATTGATGGTTGCGACTCTGGTTCGCCGTTGGACGGTGATACGGTTCGACAGAGACTCCATCTCCTTCGAGCCTTTCCTGCCTACCCGCTCCAGACTCATGCCTTGCTTGTCTTGACCACAAGAAGGGATGCCCGTTTTATTCTCCCGCGAAAAAACGTAGAATAGGCGTTTGGCTTTTCCTTAAGAATCGACGGCAATCCTTAGAGAGCTTTGCAAAATCCCGGCACAGGGATGGTGTACTTTTTTTTGTTTTGCCTTTCTGGCCTGTTTGCGCGCCAAGAGGGCAAGGCGGAAGAACAGTATCGATTCTCCTTGGGGTGATTCGGAAAACAAGGCGTCGGTTTTGTGGATCAACCGGCCCAAGATGTTTTCCGGTCACTGGAGCAGCCAAGGATTTCGGTGTATACCCGAACGCTCCGGCAGGATGGTTGACATGGTCATGCCCGGTTCTTCCGATCTGTTTCGGTGGATCGGGTCCGCAAGGTCGCAGCCCATCGATCGTCTCCTCACCTCCTCACGGAAACCGTGAAGGAAGGACGAGACATGAGCATGATCGTGGTCGATGAACCGCAAACCCCCATGGAAGCTGGTCACTCTCCCATGTACGTCGAGACGATCCGTCGCCTCTACATCAAGGGTGCCAATGCCCAGCTCTCCCGCATTCTGGCCAAGCTGTTGCCGGGTGATATCGCCCTGGTCATCAACTCTTCCGAGGACGTGGAAGAGGCGGCGGATATCTTCAATCTGATCACCGATCCCCAGCAGGCCGGGGAAACCCTTCAGGAGGTCAACGAGGATTTCCAGATCCACATCATTTCGGTGTGCGGTCTGGACCGGGCTGTGGCGATCCTGGAGGGACTGCCACCCGATACCCGTGGCCACATCATCGGCAAGCTGAATCCCGAAGTGGGGCAGCACCTGATGAACGCCCTGGATCGGGAAACCCAGAAAGAGGTGCAGACCCTGCTGCAATACCTGCCGGATTCGGCGGGTCACATCATGAATTCCCAGTTTTTCGCCATCCAGGAGACCGTCACCGCCAAAGAGGCCCTGGAAGCCGTGCGGGGTCTGGCGGACCATGAGTTCGTTTTTTATGTCTACGTCCTGGATGAACACCAGCGTCTCACCGGGGTCAGTTCCCTGCGTCGTCTGCTGCTCACCAAGCCGGATCGCCTGGTCCGGGATATCATGGATGACCGGGTTCACACCGTCAACGTCGATACCGCCCAAACCGAAGCGGCCAAACTGGTCACGGAGATGGATCTCATGGCCGTGCCGGTGGTCAACGACCAGGGGGTGATGCGGGGCATCATCACCGTGGACGACCTGATCCACGTCATCCAGCGGGCCGATACCGAATCCATGTTGAAATCCGTCGGCGCGGACGCCGAACACAAAATGAGCATCCTTTCCGAGGCCATCACCAGTGTGGCCCGTACCCGTCTTCCCTGGCTGATCGCGCCGTTTTTTGGCGGATTGTCGGCGGCCTGGATCCTCGGCATGTTTGAAGACACCATGTCCAAGGTGATCCAGTTGAGCTTCTTCATGCCCATGATCTTCGGCATGGCGGGCAATGTGGGCAGTCAGACCGCCGTGGTGGCGGTGCGTGGATTGGCCACCGGCGTGATCAAGGTCAGCGACTATTTCGCTTTGCTGTTCAAGGAGACCCAGACCGGCCTTCTGATCGGAATGTTTTATGGTGTGTGTCTTTCGGGCTACGCCCTGGTGGTCTTCAAGAGTACCACGTTGGCCTTTGTGGTGGGCATCAGCATCTTAAGCAACATCACCTACGCGGGGGTCATCGCCTCCAGTCTGCCGCTTTTGTTGCAGAAACTCGGACATGATCCGGCGGTGGGCGGAGGGCCGTATGTGCTGACTACAGTCGATGTCCTGGGGGTGATCAACTATCTGCTGATCGCCACCCTGGTCTACGGGCTGTAAGGTTCACCGCGCCGCCGTTTTCTTGCAACGACTCGAAAAGAAAGGTTTATCGCCATGGCCATGATGGTTCTGGATGACAACAAGCCCACCGCACAACCGCCTCTCAAGAACAATATCGCCGAGGCGATCGTGCGTTTGCACCGACGGGGCGCTTCCGCCCACCTCACCCAACTGTTGAGCAAACTCAAACCCGCCGACATCGGTACAGTATTGAACGGATTTCCCGGACCCCGCGCCCTGGAGATCTTCAGAAGAATCGAGCCGGCGGAGCATGCCGCCCAGGTGCTGACGGAACTGGATGATGATCATCGTCGTTTTGTGATCATCAACGGCCCGATGGAACAGATGGCGGAGACGCTCCTGACTCTGCCTGCCGAGGTGCGGCAGATGGCCTTCACCGGACTCGACGAAGAGAACAGCACCCGTCTGTCCCATGCCCTGACCCGCGCCGAATCCCCCGAGGTGATGGATGAACCGCTCAGCTACGAGCAGGGAACCGCCGGCAGCCTGATGGATGTCAACATCATCGCCATGTCGGATCAGACCATTGCCAAGGATGCCATCCAGGCGGTGCAGGCGCTCTCTTCCCACGATTCCATTTTCTATCTGTATGTGCTCGATGACATGCAGCGTTTGATCGGCGTGTGTTCGTTGCGTCGTTTGATCCTGGCGGATCCGAACAAAACCCTGCGGGAGTTTACCCAAACCCGACTGGTCAAGGTGCATGTGGATACGCCGCAAGGGGTGGTGGCCAATCTCATCTCCCGCTATCGCCTGTTGGCCATGCCGGTGGTGGATGAGTTCGACGTGTTGGTGGGACAGGTGACCATCGACAATCTGATCGATATCATCCAGGAGGAGAATACCAACTCCATCCTGAAAATGGCTGGTATCGGCTCCAAAGATACCAACGTTCTGGCCCAATCCCCCTTTGCCATTTTCCGGACCCGGGTGCCTTGGCTGATCACCGCCTTCGTCGCCTATCTGATCGTCTCCGCCATCCTGGAAGGATTCGAGCATACCTTGGAAAAAGTGGTGCAATTGGCCTTTTTCTTCCCCATCGTCATTGGCATGTCGGGCAACGCCGGCAGTCAGACCGGGGCTGTGGTGGTGCGGGGTCTGGCCCTCGGGACCATCCATAACGCCCATTTCTTCAAGCTGCTGTTCAAGGAACTCGGGGTCAATTTCATTCAGGGAGGCTTTTACGGGGTCTGTCTGGCGGTGGCCTCCTACGCGATTTTCCAGAATCCGTTGCTCTCCATCACCCTGGGCGTGGCCATGACCTTGAGTATCATCTGTTCGGCGGCGATTGCCATGTCCTTGCCGTTTTTCTTCAAGCGTCTCGGTGCCGATCCGGCGGTGGCGGCGGGACCGTTGGCGTTGGCTTTCATCGACATGGTGGGCTCCATCAACTATTTGACCGTGGCCTATTTTGTGTTCAAGCTTTAAGAAACCTTCAAGACCGGCAGGGGATGGGTGACATGGTTAACGAAGAGAAGTTGTCTTCCCAGGAATTTGGCAAGAAAAGAAACCACCGTCTGGTCGAAACCATCGACCGTTTGTTGCACATGAAGGCCACGGCCAATTTGCAAAAATTGTTGATGCGGATCATTCCGGCGGATCTGGCCAAGGTGATGGAGAGTTTCCCCGGGGATGAGGCCCGTGAGATTTTCATGAGCATCCCGGATGTTCTGCACGCGGCCCTGGTGTTGAAGGAGGTGCCGGTCTTTTTGCAGCAGACCATCCTGTCGGAGAGTCCGCCCACCGATGTGCTGCCCATTCTGGAAAAGCTGGCACCGGATACCCGTGCGGACTTGATCGCCCTGCTGGAGCCGGAGTTGGCCTCCCGCTATCTGGGCAAGATGGATATCCAGATCCAGCGGGACTTGAAAAGCCTGATGCAATATGCCCCGGACACCGCCGGTGGTTTGATGACCTCCCAGTTTTTCGCCCTGCCCGAGGCGACCACCGTGGCCGAGGCCATCGAGTCGGTGCGTGGTCTGGCGGCCTATGAGATGGTGTTTTATCTGTATGTGGTGGATGCGGATGGCCGTCTTACCGGGGTCAGTTCCTTGCGCCAGTTGCTGTTGGCCAATCCGGACTCCACCTTGGAACGGATGATGAACAAAAAGGTGGTCAAGGTGCGGGCCGATGCGCCCCAATCCGAAGTGGCCGATGTGGTGGGACGTTACCGTCTGCTGGCCGTACCGGTGGTGGATGACTCCGGCATTGTGCTGGGATTGGTCACGGTCGATGATGTCATGGACGTGATGGAGCAGGAGACTACCGACGAACTGCTCAAGGTGGCGGGTACCAGTTCCTCGGAGATCGATGTCCTTTCGCCCTGGAAAATTTTTCGCATCCGTCTGCCTTGGATGATGGCCTCGTTCGCCGGCGGCCTGATGTGCAGCCTGATCGTCAATTATTTTGACCACGATCTCACCCGCGCCTTGATCCTGACCGCCTTTTTGCCATTGATCCTGGGGTTGTCCGGCACCTTCGGCACCGTGATCGCCACCGTGGTCTCCCGTACCCTCTCTGCGGATGTGCTGTCGGCGGGTCAATATTTCGTTCTGGTGTGGCGCGAAGTGCGCACCGCCGTGATGATGGGGGGGTTGTACGGGGCTTTGGCCGGGGTGGTCTCCTGGGTGGCTTTTCAGGACCATGTGCTGACGCGGACCGTGGGATCGAGCATTCTGGTGAACATGGTCCTCGCGGCCCTGATCGCCACCGGTCTGCCTGGCATCTTCCGACGTTTTGGTGTGGATCCTTCCAAGGCCCAGGGGCCGATTGTGGTCATGGTGCTGGATGCGGTGGGGGTGACAGCCTACTTTTTCATCGCCACCCTTTTTCAGCAACAGGTGGGAGGCTGATCGATCATGGTTGCCGCATATCCTGTCATTCATGCCTGGCGGTTTGATGGTGTCGGGGGGGGCAAGCCCCTGACATGGTCGGAGATTCAGGCCTCCAACGTCACCAAACTGCAACCGTTCTGGCTGTATCTCAACCGCAACTCCGATACCGCCACCCACTGGATCCAGGGTCGCTCCGGGGTGGAGCACAGTGCCGTCAAGGCGTTGATGGCCAGCGAAACCAGACCCCGTTGTTCCCGGTTCAACGATGGCGCGGTCTTGTTGTTGCGCAGCGTCAACGAAAACGAAGGACACGATTTCCACGACATGGTGGCGTTGCGCCTGTGGGTGGATGCCACGGGGGTGGTGAGCCTGCGTGGACGGCGCATGTATTTTGTCGAAGAGGTCTATCACGCCCTGGAAAACGGTAACGGCCCCAAAACCCCGGCGGAACTGCTGGTGACCTTCCTGGAACGGCTGACCGCCCGCATGGAACCGATTCTGGAACATATGCGCTCCCAGATCGAGGAGTTGGAGGCTTATACCCTCACCGAGCGGGATCCCTACGAGGCCCGCCGCGACGGACCCCGGATCCGTCAGCAACTGGGGCGTTTGCGGGTGGCGGCGGTGGCCATGCGTCGTTATCTGTCGCCGCAAAAAGAGGCCATCACTCGGCTGATGAGCGAAGAGTTTCCCTGGATGGGGCCGGAATACAAACCCCGTCTTCACGAGGTGATCAACGAAACCACCCGTCACATGGAAGACCTGGACGAAATTCGCGATACCGCCGGGATCATTCAAGACTCGGTGGCCAACGTGGTCAACGAAGGTTTGAATGACCTGTTGTTCAAATTGACCATGATGTCGGCCTTTTTCATGCCCCTGTCGTTTGTGGTGGGGTGGTTTGGCAGCAATGTCAGCGGGTTGTATCTCAACACGGACAGCGCCTGGTTTCCCACCGAGCATGGATTCACCATGGAAGGAATCATTCTGGTGGTGATCGGCGTGATCGAGGTGTGGTTTTTCAAGCGACTCAAGTGGCTGTAGCGGAGGTGGGGGGATGAGTGTCTCGGGTGCGGATTCCGGCGACAACCCGCAGCGTGGCTTGCCCAGGCGCAAGGCGGTGGCCTTGCGCTATCAACGCAACCAGGACACCGCCCCCCGTGTCACCGCCTCCGGACGGGGATTGATCGCCGAAACCATCATGAAAAAAGCCCGGGAGGCGGGCATTCCCCTCATGGAGGATCCGGATCTGGTCAATCTTTTGGGCAAGGTTGCCGTCGGCGATGCCATTCCGCCCACCCTTTACAAGGCCGTGGCCGAGGTGTTGGCCTACGTCTACCGCATGAACAAAAGCTTCCCGGTTTGAACCGGGCATGATAGACTCCCCAGCTTGATACTCATTTATTCGCGGAGGCGTTCATGGCCAAGGAGAAACGGTTCTTTCCAATGGGATGCGACGCGATTTCCGGTGATCTCACGGTGCGGCTCGACCAGTTGTATCAGCGTCACGCCTCTTTGGTGGGGCGTCTGGACGAATTGGAACGCACCACCCGCGAACGTCTGGAACACTTTTCCGCCACGCTTCCCCGACAGCTCGACGAACTGACCATCCGGCAGGAGCGGTTGATGCGCATGGCCGAAGAGCAGGAGGAGGAGAGCAACCGTATTTTCGCCAATCAGAACGATCTGCTCCACTCTCTCAACGACACCCTCACCGATATCCATGAGCGCATCCATCAACTGGCCGCACGTCAGGAAGTGCTGATGCGTCGGGTTGATGTCACGGACGGTTCGGAGTAGGATTGAAAGTTGCAAAGATTTTGGCACTGGTTTTACTCCTGGATCCCTTTTGACGCGCTGGTACTCCGAAATCATGACCGAATCGACCCAACCCGCAGACTTCATTCGCGACATCATCGCCCACGACCTGGCAACCCGGGTCAACGACGGACGCCTTCAGACCCGTTTTCCACCCGAACCCAATGGCTATTTGCACATTGGCCATGCCAAGTCCATTTGTCTGAATTTTGGCGTGGCGGCGGAGAATCCGGGAGGGAAATGCAATCTGCGTTTCGATGACACCAATCCGGAAAAAGAGGATGTGGAGTATGTGGACTCCATCCAGGAGGATGTGCGCTGGTTGGGATTCGACTGGGAGGAGCGCAAGTTCTACGCTTCCGATTATTTCGAGCCGCTTTATCAGTTTGCCGAGGAGTTGATCCTCAAGGGCAAGGCGTATGTCTGCGACCTGTCCGCCAACGACATGCGGGAATACCGGGGCACTCTGACCGAACCGGGGCGGGAGAGTCCTTTTCGGGACCGGTCGGTGGCAGAGAATCTGGATCTGTTCCGGCGCATGCGTGCCGGGGAATTTCCGGATGGCGCCCGGGTGCTGCGCGCCCGGATCGACATGGCCTCTCCCAACATGAACATGCGGGATCCCGCCTTGTATCGGATCCGTCGGGTGGAACATCACCGTACCGGCATGGCTTGGCTGATCTATCCCACCTATGACTATGCCCACGGGATTTCCGACGCTTTGGAGTGTGTCACCCACTCCTTGTGTACCTTGGAGTTCGAGGATCATCGACCGCTGTACGACTGGATCCTGGACCAGTTGGATCTGCCCTGTCGGCCACGTCAGATTGAGTTTTCCCGTCTGTCGTTGGAATACACGGTGATGAGCAAGCGCAAGCTGAACGCTTTGGTCCAATCCGGGGTGGTGTCCGGCTGGGACGATCCCCGCATGCCCACCATTTCCGGGCTGCGGCGTCGGGGTTACACCCCGGAGGCGATTCGGGAGTTTTGTCGCTGTATCGGCATTTCCAAGTCTCCGAACCGGGTGGAACACGCCCTGTTGGAAAACTGTCTGCGCAGCGATCTGGAAACCCGTTCCCCCCGGACCATGGCGGTGCTGCGTCCCTTGAAGGTGGTGATCGACTCTTTGCCCGAAGGTTATGAAGAGGCTTTGACGGTCCCGGTTCATCCCCAGAATGAGGACATGGGGCGGCGGACGATCCATTTCACCCGGGAAATTTTCATCGAACAGGAGGATTTCCGCGAATCCGCCCCCAAGCAGTACAAACGGTTGGTGGCCGGCGGGGAGGTGCGTTTGCGCAACGCCTATGTGATTCGTTGCCGCGAGGTGGTGAAGGATCCGGTCAGCGGCGAGATTTGCGAACTGCGTTGTGATCACGATCCCGCCACCCTCAACGCCAATCCCGTGGGACGCAAGGTGCAGGGGGTGATCCATTGGGTCTCCGCCTCCCGTTGCGTGAGCGGCGAGGTACGGCTTTACGCCCCTTTGTTCACCATGCCCGAACCGGATGGCTTGAAAGGGGAGATCGTGGAACATGTCAATCCCGACTCCATCGAGGTGTTGACCGGATGTCGGTTTGAACCGGAGTTGGCCGAGGCCGATGGGATTTTGCCCTATCAGTTCGAGCGGTTGGGATATTTCCATCGGGATCGGGATGCGGTGCCGGGCAGTCCGGTGTTCAATCGCGCCGTGAGTCTGCGTGACGCTTGGTCCAAGATCGAGCAGCGTTCGGTAAAAGCAACCGTTTGAGCCGGAGGAGGTTACCCCTGCCATCCGCGCTGTAGCCTTTGTTTGCAGAAGGTCACGCCTTGTTTCTCCCCCACCCGGGAATCTTTTCTGATTTTTCGGGTGGGGCGTTTTCCGCCGCTCCACTTTCCGCTTTTCCATTTCCGCCTCGTTGAGTTCACGTGTTTCCGGTTCAGTTTCAGTTTCATATGGCCTGTATTGTGCAAGATACCCCTTCGTCACAGTCGTGAATCCGGGTTGACCTGTGTTGGCAATCGGGATCATGCAGGCGGATTGACGAGGTTTGTCGGTTTTTTGACATTTTGAACAGGCTCTGGGGTAAGGACAATGAAACTTGACATTTCGACCGTCATTGGCATGTTGATCGGAGCATTGATCATTATCGGCTTGATGGGGCACAATATCGGTTTGTTCTGGAGTATGCATGCGACCATTGTCGTTATTGGTGGCCTGATTGCGAGTACATTCATCAAGTTCAATATCGAAGATATCATGAATACCGCGGGTATCCTTTCCAAGTTGTTCAAGGTGCCCAAGGAACATCCCAAAGAGATCATCGAGCAGATTGTCAACTGCTCCAATATTGCCCGCAAGGAGGGGATCCTGGCCCTGGAAAAGGTGCAGATTCACAATCCGGTGTTGAAAACCGCCATCACCTTTTGCGTCGATGGGGTGGATCCGGTCTATCTGCGGGAGATGATGACCAAAGAGCTGGAATACATGCAGATTCGTCACCACGTGGGGGTGGTGATGTTTGAAAGTATGGGTGAGGCCGGACCGGCCATGGGTATGGTGGGTACGTTGGTGGGTATGGTGGAGTTGCTGTCCAACTTGAGCAACCCGGACGCTATCGGACCTTCGATGGCCACGGCCCTCCTCGCCACCATGTACGGCGCCATCGTCGCCAACCTGATCGTGATTCCGTTCGGCATCAAGCTGCATCATTACAGTACCCATGAGGGGGTCATTTACGAGTTGGTCATGGATGGCGTGCAGGGGATTCAACGTGGCGTCAATCCCCGGATCCTGGAAAAGTCCCTGATTTCGGCTCTTTCCCGCAAGCACCGCGAGATGATGGTCTGACGGACCTCTCCAGATTATAAGGATGCCGGACCATGGCCAAAAAATGCCCCACATGCAAAAAAGGAACACCGCTCTGGTTCATCTCCTGGGCGGATATGGCCACGCTGTTGCTGTGTTTGTTCGTGATTCTGTTTTCCATGTCCACGGTGAACGCCACCAAGTTCAAGAAACTCCAAGGCACCATGCGTCACGCCTTTGGCTTGAACAGTTCGGAGCAGGTCAATCCGGTGGGTGGCGACAGTCTGGTCAGTGTGGACTTTCAGCAGGAGATCAAGCTGGTGCAGTTGGTCGAGAAGCTGGAGTTGATGGTCAACAACTTGGTGGACAATGGCGAGGCGGAACTGCGGGAGAGCGAATCGGGCATCTTCCTGAAACTGGCCAAAAAGAGCCTGTTCAAACCCAAGACCCTGGAAATCCATCCGGACGCCAAGTTGAAGTTGAGTCAGATTGCCAACATGTTGCAAAGTTTGCGCAATGAAATCCAGGTGACCGGCTTTCCCGACCCCGCACCGCCCCCGCCTCTGGCGGGTCTGTTGAATCCCTGGGCCGCCGGCATGGTGGAAGCCCAGGCGGTGGCTGAATATCTGATCGGTGAAGGGGGTATCGACCCCAGACGGGTCCGGGTGGTTTCGCCGGCCAAGAAACTGGGTGAGGTGCCGGGGGAACGGCATGACGCCTCCCATTATCTGGTGGAAATCGGAGTGATGCGGACTTCCGAGGTGCGGGGAGCGGGTGACGCGTCGGCTCCGGGTGACAACTGATCTCCTTGATAGGGGTGCATGAGAATGGCTGAACAGGTGCCGGTCCACAAGGAACGGAAAAATCGACGCAAAACAGCGTACAATCCGGCAAGCAATCCGCTGTTGTGGTGCAAGTGGGTGGGCTATTTGTTCTGGTCCATGGCCATGTATTTCGCCCAGTTGGCCAAGCCACCGGATGAGTCGTTCTTTCATCGGCTCATGGAGATGGGGGTAGCCAAACACTGGAATCGGGACTTGATGACCCTGAGCTGGTTCTTCATGTGGCTGACGGTGCTGGTGGCCCTGGGCGGTCTGCTGCTCAATGGCATGCGGTTGCGGCGCCGGGATGATCGGATGAGTGTTGGTTTGATGATTCTGGTGGTGTTGACCCTGTTTGCCATGGCCAGACTCCCATCCGGCAATCCCATCGGGGTGTTTCTGTCGCATCTGTGATGGTTGGATTGATTCTTGCTTGAAGGCAGGTCAAGCGTCAAGCAGGAAGGATTTTCGGTTCAGGGTTTGGGGTGGCCCTGGACCGAAAATCATCTCTACACAAGGAAACCGATCACCCTTTCGCACGGGAGGAGCCATGCAGGACATGCGTACCGGTCAAAAATTGGAGGAGGGTTCCAAGTTCACGGTTAAGGTTCTCAACGCCCTGTATGTGGGGGGAGCCTATGGTTTGATTGGGATGGCCGTGGTTCAGGTCATGATTCTGGTCTCCTGGATTCGGCATTAGAGGGTTAAGAGTGCTCGTTCGGGCACTGGTTCCGGCTTGATTCCCCGTTTTTTCTTTCCAGCAGTTTCAGTAAGATAAAGATGTTTTCCAACAGTGGCATCGTCGATCCGACCGAGTGCGCGGCTTTTATGGCCGCGCCAAGGATCGCGTCGAGTTCCATCCGTCGGCCTGCCATATGGTCTTGCGCCATGGTGGTGTGATAGGGCGCCACGGAACGGGTGGCCGCCAGATGATCATCGATCAGGGTATCCGGCAAGGGGTGGCCCAGGGCTCTGGCAACCCCGATCACCTCTTGCATGAGGGTGCGGATCAGTTTTTCCCCTTCGGGCAGGGCGAGCATGGCGTGGGTGGTGATATCCCCGGCCAATACCGACACCGGATTGAACGCCGCGTTCCAGACCAGTTTGGTCCAGCGCGCCCTGGCCGGGGAGTCGGTGACTTGACAGGGGACTCCCCCGGCCTGGAACAACGATTCTAGACGCCGCACCGCCGGAGAGATCCCTTCGGGATGACGCCCCAGGGTGATCTTGCCGTGACACAGATGTTGAATGTGTCCGGGAGTCGTGCGTTGCAGGCAGACAAAGGCCAGACCCGCGATGATTTCATGGTTCGGGAAGGCTTGCTGGACCGGCTCTTCGGCCCCCAGGCCGTTTTGTACCATGATGATGACGGTATTGGGTCCCACAGCCGGACGGATGATCTCCGCCACCGGCTGACCGGGCAGCGCCTTCATGGCCACCAGCAGAAAATCCGGAGTGTCGCAGGCTTCGACCCGGTTGGTGACCCGGTAGGGGCGAAACAAAAACGATCCATTCAGACTGTCGATGTGGATACCGTGTTGTCTGACGGTGTCAAAATCGGAACGGTGTACCGTGGTGACCTGCGCTCCGGCCCTGGCCAGGGCGGCCCCGTAGAATCCCCCCACCGCCCCGGTGCCCACGATCAGCACCGTGGGGGGGGATGGGGGATCTTGAGACTTTTCTGGATGTTTGTCGCCGGGGGGTGTATCGTGCTGTTTCATGTCCAATCCTTTTTTATGGGGGAGTCAACCAGGATGAAACAAGTTATGTGTTGGGGTGTGGGGCTGGCGGTTTTGCTTCTGGGAGCGCAATCCGTCTGGGCGGCGGATCCGGTCAAGGGCAAGGCGCTGCACGATGCCAGTTGTACCAGCGGATGTCATGCGGCCAAGGGCAAGGGGGATCCCAATGCCTTGTATCAGCGTCCGGGACGCAAGGACTCTTTGGAGAAATTGAAGGCTCAGGTGGCCTTTTGCAATCAGCAGGCGCTTCAATCCAAATGGTTCCCGGAAGATGAGGCGGATGTGGTCGCCTATCTCAACGCAACGTTTTATCATTTCAAATGACGTTGCAGGATCGCTTCGTCTGCGGGTGAAAAGGCCACCAGGGTCACGTGCAATCCGGCTTCCGGAAACCGGGCGAAAAAGTGTCGGATCGTCTGGATGGCGATACGGGCGGCATCCTCCTTGGGAAAACCATACACCCCGGTGCTGATGCCGGGAAAGGCGATCCGGCGGGCGTCGTGTTCCACCGCCAGTTCCAGGCAGCGACGATAACAACGGGCCAGATTGCCTTCCGGGTCGGGGTCGGAGTGATGGATGGGGCCGGCGGTGTGGATCACCAGACGGGCGGGCAGTTGTCCACCTGTGGTCACCACCGCCTCTCCCATGGGCAGACCATCCGGAAAGCGGGTTTGGCGGATCTGTCGGCACGCCTCCAGAATGGCGACTCCTCCGGCCCGATGGATGGCCCCGTCCACACCCCCGCCACCCAGCAGCGAGGCGTTGGCCGCGTTGACGATGGCATCCACCGCCAGTCGGGTGATGTCTCCGGTGAGGGTCTGGAGGGTGTTCACGTCCGGGGATCCTGGACGGTTGGGGCGGTCCGGAGCCACTCCTGAATGAAACCGGCCACCCGCCGGGGATCGTTCAGGGGCAGCATGGGCAGGTGGGTGGTCAGTTCCGGGTCGTCCGTGGCCACGGCCACAACCTGTTTGAGACTTTGGTGCAGGGCATGGACTCCGGCCTCGCGGCGTACCATGACGATTTTTGCGTGCGCCTCCTCCTTGTAGCCTTCCACCACAATCAGATCATGACCGATCAGACGCTCCACCTGTTGGGCCAGGGTGGGTTCCGGAAGGTGATGCAGATCCTGGATCATGAACCAACGTTCGGGACAGGCGAACAGCACGGTTTGCGCCCCGGCTTGCCGGAAGCGGTGGGTATCCTTGCCGGGAATGTCCGGGTCGGCGGGGTGGTGTCCATGTTTGATGGCCGCCACCTTCAGGCCTGAAGCCACCAGATGGGTGATCACCTGTTCCAAAAGGGTGGTCTTTCCGGTACCGCTCGGGGCCACGAAACCGATGACCGGGGGGAGTGTGGGCATGAAAGCTTCCTTTTTCAACCGCCGCTGACCGGGGGGAAGATGGCGATTTCGTCTCCATCGGCAACCGGATCCGTCGGGCGGGCATGGGTTTGGTTGACCGCCACCCGCAAGGCGGGATGGGCCAGGGCCGAGGCGTGGACTTCATCCCGTGTCTTGAGAAAATCCAGCAGCGCTTGCACCGTGACCACCTCGGGGGGCAGGGGGAGGGTCTCGGATGAAACGCCGATCTTCTCCCGTACCCAGGAAAAATAGAGCAGTCTGGCCATGTTGGTTCGGAGACTCCGGGCTGGGGATGCCATCGTTTTCGACGGATTGTACCCTGAAGCCCGGAGGGGATTCAATGGCGCGGATGGTGTTGGCGACGGCTGGAGTGTCGGATCAAAACGGTTCGAACTCTTCGTCCTGTTTGTCGTGGGGGGCTTCAGGTCCACCGATGGCCAAGCGTCGGGCGTGGTGGGGGGGAGTCATGGTATAGTGCTGCGAGGCGAACGGTGAGGCGATCGGCGTCAGGGGGGCCAACAGATTGGTCGGCGGCGCATGAACCGGGGGGAGCGGTGGGGTGTTCGCCAAGGTTTCGGCCCGCAGGGCGCTTTCCTTGAGGGTGGCCAGTTCCGCTGCCATTTCCTGGGAGGCCTTGGTTTGGTTGGCGAGGGTTGCCGCCATCTCTTTGAAGATTTCGGTCTGGGTGGTCAGAGCGACCGTCATTTCCTTGGAAGTTTCGGTCTGGGCGGTCAGCAGGGTTTCCAGCCGGGCGATTTCCGTTTGGCGGGTTTCGTGGGTGTCGGCGAGCATGCGGGTCAGGCGGGATTGCCAGTCGGCTTGATCCCGGAGCGTGCTGCGGCGCATCCACAGGCCTGCCCCGAGCACGCCGCAGCCGCTTCCCAAAGCGAGAATCACCAGATTCAGGGCTCCTTGCAAACGGTCCAACGTCCCGGTCAGGTCCGGGTCGGGGTTGGTGACCCCGACCTGAATCCAGAGACGTTGCAACTGGGTCAGCAGATCGTCCAGCGTGGCCATGGCCACGCCCAGGCCCGCGCCCCCCAACAGCAAAAGGAGCGCGAGCCCTGGCAGAATCCGGTTCAAGCTCAGAACTCCACAGCCAGTTTGACCGTGCCGGTATTGGCCGTGTTGTTGGTGCCGGGCGCGGTGGAGATGTCGGTGGTGTTGTAGTCCTTGTCGTGCATCCATTCCATGGCGAGGGTGGTGTGGTCGTAGATGCCCATGGAAAAGCCAACCATGAGACGATTTTCCGGGAAGCCCAATCCGCCCCCCAGACCCAACGCCTCCTCACTGCCCTGCCAGGCGCCGGCGATGGTGGTCTCCTTGCCCATCATCGTAAAGCCGTAGCCGGCTTCCAGATTCCAGGCGCTCGGTTTGGCCCCGCCGCCGTTCCAGGCCAACTCCGTCGGAGCGAAGCGGTCCAGAGCCGTGATGTATTCGCCGATCAGGGTGAAACCGGAAAAGCCCACCTGGGCATGCAAGCCGGCGCCGCCGATGTGCTGCTGCATGGCGTTCACCGTGGCAATCCGGGAGGTCAGCACTTCCGAGTCTTCCAGGGAGTTGATCAGACTGCCGCCGAAGTCGAAGGTCACTTCCCGGATCTTGCCGCCATAACCCAGATTGGCGCCGAACTGGTCGATGGTATCGTTGCCGCCGGCCTTCTGGGCGTTGCCGTTGAAGGCGTAGACCGAACCATACCCGCCTTTATGCTGGAAACCCACCTCCAGAACCGATTCCTTGGTTTCGCCAAGCTGCATGGTGAGGGGGTCGCTGATCAGGTTGGTGGTGAATTTGCCAAAGGGTACGGTTTTGCGTCCGGCGGTCAGATAGAGGGGCTGACGTTCCGTGTCTCCGAGGGTGATGGTGGCTTCATCCACATCCACGAAGGCGGTATCGGGGGCGTTGTAGGGTTCTTCGTGCAAGAAGACGATGCGACCGGTCACCATGTCGGCGATCTTGACATCGATCCCCAGTTTTACGGTATCGATGACCACATCACTGGTGGCGGCGTTCTTGAACGTCTCGACCGTATTGGCCCGCACATCCACCGCACCGCTCAAGGTGATGCGATCCGACCAGTTCAAGCCTTCTTTTTTGGGAGGCTCTTTGCCGGCTTCCGCCGCCTGAGGTGCGGCCTGAGGCGGGGGCGCGGCTTGCTGAGGAGCCGGGGCGCTTTTCTGCGACTGGAGTTCCTGCCTCAATCCGTTGATTTCTTGTTGCTGTTGCTGGAGCATTTTCCACATTTCTTCCCGCGAGGGCAGATCCGCGGCCATGGCGACCGAGGCGGTCCCCATCAGGGCGGTCGCGGCCAGAAGCGCAGGGGTGGTTCTTTTGTGCATGGTCAATCCTTTTGGACAGTTGTGAGTGTCAACGCACACGCACGGTTGGAAGGTGGATCATGAAAGCCCTTAGAAGGTGTATCGGGTCGATTGGCGATGGTCTCAAGGGCGTTTTTCCGCGTCGCTGATCCATGTATAGGCCTCATCCCGGCTTCCGGTGGGGCAACCGGAGCAACCGGATTGACAAGAACCTGAAATTTTTATCATTTTTACTTTTCCTTTACGCATCCAGTGGGAGAGCCTGTCGCGTACCGTTGCAGGGTCCATTTGCAAATGCTGCGCCAGTTCTTCCATGGCGACCACCTCCCGTCCCTGGAGACAGGTTTTGATATCGTTCAATGTGGCCATGAGAGGGCCTCCTTGTTGGGTTGGATCTGGAGTGGGAGCGCCATGCCGGCGGGTCTGGAGGAGAGTCGGCGCATCATTCCCACCACCAGTATCCAAAAGAGCGCCAGGGCGGCAATCCAGGCCAGAGAGGATCCCGGATGACGCGCCAGGGTGCCGATCTGGTAAAACAGGGTCGCAGCACTCCAGGCCACGCCCGTGGTCCAGGCGGCGGCGAACAGGGTCCATTTCCAGCCGGTCTCTTGATAAATGGCGGAAGTGGCTGCCACACAAGGAAAATACAGCAGAACAAACAGCATGTAGGCGAACGCTCCGATGGTGCCGTCAAACAGCCGGGTCATGGCCCCCAGGGTTCCGGTGGTGACCTTGCCCGCTTTGGCCGCCTCCTCCAGGTTTTCGAAGGAGTCAACCCGCAGCTTGAGGGGATCCGCGAGGGTTTTGCCCAGTTCAGAGAATTTTCCCCCGATGGAGGCCACGGCTTCTTCGGCCTTGGCCATGAGATCGAAGGATTTTTTCTCTTCGTTTGCGTTTTCCTGTCCGCTCATCTGGTTGTAGAGAGCATCCAGGGCGCCGATGACCGCCTCTTTGGCGAAGATGCCGATGAACAGTCCCACCGTGGCGGGCCAATTCTCCTCTTGGATGCCCATGGGGGTGAAAACCGGGGTGATCTGGCGACCGATCTGGCTCAACACCGATTTTTCCTGATTGGTGTTGCCAAAACTGCCGTCGGTACCCATGGAGTTGAGCAGGCTCAAGACCATGATGACCGGAATCAACACCTGGCCGGCGCGGGTGACGAACCCCCGCAACCGGTTGGCGGCATGTCTGAGTACCGCTCCAGGGGCCGGGAGATGATACAAAGGCAGTTCCATGATGAAGGGGGACGGTTCACCCCGCAGCAGGGTGTTTTTGAGGATCAGACCGGTCAGAATGGCGAAGCCCACCCCTGCCAGATACAGAAAGAACACCACATTCTGTCCGCCCTGGGGAAAGAAGGCGGCCACGAACAGGGCGTAGACCGGCATGCGGGCGCCGCAGGACATGAAGGGGTTCATCAGGATGGTCAGGATGCGGTCCCTTGGGTTTTCCAGGGTTCTGGCGCCGAGAATCGCCGGCACGTTGCACCCGAAACCCACCATCATCGGAATGAAGGCCTTGCCGGGCAGGCCGATGAACCGCAACAGCCGATCCAGGATGAAGGCCGCCCGGGCCATGTAGCCCGAATCCTCCAGCCACGACAGGAACAAGAACATGAATCCGATGGGGGGAATGAAGGTGGACAGCGTTTGAATGCTGCCACCCAGGCCATCCGCCAGCACGGTGATCAGCCAGTCCGGGGCGTGGGCCCATTGCAACAGTTCCCGGGTGCCTTCGACAAAGATCGCGCCGAACAGAATGTCGAAGAAATCGATGAAGGTGCCCCCCAGATTGATGGTGAACATGAACATTCCGTACAACACCGCCAGAAAGATGGGAATGCCCAGCAGTCGATGCAGCAGAATGGCATCCAGTCGATCGGTCAGGGCGTGGGAGGCCACGCCCCGGTGTCCCACCGCTTGCGCCATGATCCGGTCGATCACCCGATAGCGGGCGTCGGCCACCAGAATGTCGGGTTCGTCGCCGGAACTCTCTTCCAAGCTGTCCCGCCAGGGGGTGGCCAGCGCGGCGTATTCCGACTCCCGGAACAGGGCGGGGGCGCCCCCATCCCCTTCGATCAGTTTGAGGGCGATCCAGCGGGGATCCATCCGGGCATGACGCGCCGCCGGTTCCAACCCGGGGATCAGAGCGTCGATGGCCCGGGACAACGCTTCCGGAAGCTCTGGTCGGTTGGGCAGGGTGGGGGTCTCCCGGGCGGTCTCATGGGCGATGACCTGACGCAAGGCTTCCAGTCCGGTGCGTTTTTTGGCTACCACCGCCACCACCGGACAGCCCAGCATTCGGGAGAGGGCTTCCGGATCCAGCACGATTTGCCGCTCATCAGCCACGTCCATCATGTTCAGGACCACCATCAGGGGAACCCGCATCTCCATGAGTTGCAGGGTCAGATAGAGATTGCGTTCCAGATTGGAGGCGTCCAGAATGTTGACGATCAGGTCGTGCTGCCCGGAGAGGATGAAATCCCGGGCCACCTGTTCGTCTGGGGAGTGGGCCGCCAGAGAGTAGACCCCCGGCAGATCCACCACCGTGATCTCCCGGTCGTTGTCCAAGCGACAGATCCCCTCTTTGCGTTCCACGGTCACCCCCGGCCAGTTGCCCACGGTCTGTTGGCTGCCGGTCAGACGGTTGAACAGGGTGCTTTTGCCGCAGTTGGGATTGCCGACAATCCCGATCACTCGATTGGTGTTCATTTTCAACCGATCCTTTCCACCAAAACGGCGCTGGCTTCGTCTTTGCGCAGCACCAGGGCAAATCCTTTCAGCAGAATTTCCACTGGATCCCCCATGGGCGCCATGCGGCGTACCTGCACGGTTTCTCCCCGGGTGACCCCCATGGCCAACAGGCGGGAGCGGTATGCGACGGATCCTTTGTTGTAACCGATGACGCGCGCTTGCGCGCCCACTTCCAGATCGCCAATGGTCATGGCTGTGTCTCCGTGATGAGGGGTTAACATGTGTTAAGACCATGCTAGCTGACGGGAGGTTCCGGAGTCAATAGAAATAATTCTCATTTGTATTTGTCTGCCGTAGGGCGGAATCGGGCCTCCATCCAGCCCCGATTCCGCCCCGGCTCCCCCGTTGGCGCATGCGCTGTTCATCCTTTGTTTGTGAGACCTTTCCGCGGTGCCGGACGGGTAGTATCATGGGGAGAATGCGGAATTGAAAAAAAAGCCTCGGGACGGGTGCATGGATCGAGGAGTCCATACTTGGCTGGCGTCTTCTTGAAGCAACCCCATTGTTTTTCCTCGCGTGATTTTGCATAGTGCCGGGCAACTCAAGGAGAGTGGGACTCAATGTTTGATCCACGGCTGGCATGGCCATAAATCAACCCCGGGCAAACTCCCGGCGGATCGGCGTGTTGGTGATCGGCGACATTTTCGGTCGTCCGGGTCGTCGGGCCATTGCCCGGCATCTGGAAGCCCTTAAAACGGCCTCCGGCGCCGAATTCGTCATCGCCAACGGCGAGAACGCCGCCGCCGGTGTGGGCATCACCCCGGATGTGGCCGACGAGCTGTTCAAGGCCGGTGTGGATGTGATCACCTCCGGCAACCACATCTGGCGCCACAAGGAGATTCAGGTGGCCCTGGCGGATCAAAAACGCCTGTTGCGTCCCTTGAACTTTCCCCCCGGTGCGCCGGGTCGGGGATTCGGGGTGTTCACCAGCCGCAGCGGGGCGCGCATCGGGGTGCTGAATCTGCAAGGCCGGGTCTTCATGGAAGATCTGGATTGCCCGTTTCGCGCCGCGGACGCGGTGCTGGACGCGAACCGGCTGGGACGGGACGTGGATCTTTGGATCGTGGACATGCACGCCGAAGCCTCTTCCGAAAAGACGGCTTTGGCGTTTCATCTGGATGGACGGGTGACGGCGGTGGTGGGTACCCATACCCATGTGCCCACTGCCGATCACCGGGTGCTCAAGCAGGGAACCGGATTCATCACCGATGTGGGCATGACCGGTTGTTACGATTCGATCATCGGCATGCAGGCCGAAACCGTGATGCCGAGATTCCTGACCAAACTGCCCACCCGTTTCGAGCCTGCCACGGGTGAGGGCATGTTGTGCGCGGTACTCGTCCGGGCTGATTTTCAGACCGGGCGCTGTCAAACCATCATCCCGGCCCGTGTCGGCGCGGGGTTGAGCGAAAGTTACTCATTTCAATAAGGATTGGTTGATCATGGAAAAACGGGACCGGCTGTACGAGGGCAAGGCCAAGGTGATTTTCGCCACCGAGGATCCCAACCTGTATGTTCAATATTTCAAGGATGACGCCACCGCCTTCAATGGGGTGAAAAAAGGCACCATCACCGACAAAGGCGCGGTCAACAATCTGGTGGCCTCCAAGCTGATGACCATCCTGGAAGCGGTGGGGATTCCGGTTCATTTCGTCAAGCGTCTCAACGCCCGGGAACAACTGATCCGCAAGGTGGAAATCATCCCGGTGGAGGTGGTGATCCGCAATGTGGTGGCGGGTTCCATGGCCAAGCGGCTCGGACTGCCCGAAGGTCAGGCCCTCCCCAGGCCGATCCTGGAGTTTTATTACAAGGCCGACGCCTTGGACGACCCCCTGGTCATCCGCGACCATGTGCTGGTATTCGGCTGGGCCTCGGAGGCGGAACTGGCCTGGATCGAACAGACCTGCCTGCGCATCAACGATGTGCTGATCGGCTTTTTCGCCAACATCGGCATCCGTCTGGTGGATTACAAACTGGAATTCGGACGTCTGGCCTCCCAGCCGGGTCAGGTGGTGCTGGCGGATGAAATCTCGCCGGATACCTGTCGGCTGTGGGATCTGGTCACCGGGGAGAAACTGGACAAGGATCGTTTTCGTCGTGATCTCGGCGGTGTGGTCGAGGCCTATCGCGAAGTGGCCCGGCGCATGGGATTGGCTCTCGACTCATGACCACGCGCCCCGTCCTCGTGTGGCCGGGGGAGGTGTGCGACTCCCGGTTGCAGCTCTCTTTCTGGCCCGATGAGCTGGAGGTTCCGGTCTTTGTGGCCCGGTACGTCTATTTCATCGCCCTTTCCGAGCCTTTGGGCTACAAGGGAGAAGAGCGGCTCGCCGCCCTGTTGAACGCGGTTCCCAGGGAGTTGGCGCTGCATGCCTTTGTCCGTCCACCGTTGGTGGTGATTCCCCGTTTCGGATCCATCTCCCCCTGGTCCACCAAGGCCACGGAAATCGTGCGGGGATGTGGATTGACCGGGGTTTCCCGGGTCGAACGGGGCGTGCTGCACGACTTCGGCGACCATCGGGTCAACCGCGCCCAACGGGAACGGCTCGCGCCGTTGCTCCACGACCGCATGACCCAGTCGGTGTGCGACAATCTGGTGGAGGCGATGGGACTGTTTTCCACGGATACCGCCCGCCCTCTGGTTTCGGTGCCCGTGGAGGAGCTGGAACGGGTCAACACGGAGTTGGGGCTGGCCTTGTCGCTGGAGGAGATTCATTATCTGGCGGATCATTTCCGACGGGTCGGACGTCATCCCACGGACGTGGAACTGATGATGTTCGCCCAGGCCAATTCCGAGCACTGTCGGCACAAGATTTTTAACGCCGCCTGGGTGATCGACGGTCGGGAGCAGCCGGAGACCCTCTTCGGCATGATCCGGGAAACCGAGGCCCGCACCCCGTTTCCCGCCTTGTCGGCGTATTGCGACAATGCTGCGGTGATGCGGGGCGGACCGGGGGAGCGGTTTGTCCCGGATGCCACCGGGGTGTATCAGGCCACGCCGGGTGATCTGCATCTTTTGATGAAGGTGGAAACCCACAACCATCCCACGGCCATCTCTCCGTTTCCGGGAGCGGCCACCGGTTCCGGGGGGGAGATCCGCGACGAAGGGGCCACGGGACGGGGTTCCCGGCCCAAGGCGGGATTGACGGGATTTTCCGTTTCCAATCTCCAGTTGCCCGGCGCGGTCCGGCCCTGGGAGGAGGATTACGGCAGACCCGGACGGATCGTCTCGGCACTGGAAATCATGATCGAAGGGCCGTTGGGGGCCGCGGCCTTCAACAACGAATTCGGACGACCCAACCTGACCGGTTATTTCCGCACCTTCGAGCAGCGGGTCGGGGGTGAGGTGCGGGGGTATCACAAGCCCATCATGGTGGCGGGTGGCGTGGGCACCATCGGACCGGAACAGATCGTCAAGCGTCCCCTGACACCGGGAGCGTTGATCATCCAGATCGGCGGGCCGGCCATGCTGATCGGCCTGGGGGGTGGGGCCGCCTCTTCCCAGACCAGCGGAGCCTCCCTGGCCGAGTTGGATTTCGCCTCGGTGCAGCGGGAGAACGCGGAGATGCAGCGCCGTTGCCAGGAGGTGATCAACGCCTGTGTGCAATTGGGGGTGGACAATCCCATTCTCTCCATTCACGACGTGGGGGCGGGTGGACTCTCCAACGCGGTCCCCGAGTTGTTGCACGGGGGCGGGGTGGGGGGACGGCTCGACTTGGAGAATATCCCCAACGACGATCTGGCCATGTCCCCCATGGAGATCTGGTGCAACGAGGCCCAGGAGCGTTATGTCCTGGCCATCGAGCCTCGGGATGAGGCGTTGTTCGCCGGTTTTTGCGCCCGGGAACGGTGTCCTTTCCGGGTGTTGGGTCAGGCCACCGCAAAGCCGGATCTGGTGCTGGAGGATGGACGCACCGGGGAGATCGCCATCGATCTGCCCATGGAGGTGCTGTTCGGCAAGCCTCCCCGCATGACCCGTCGCACCCAGAACCGGGTGCCGTTGCGCATGCCGTTCGATACGCGCCAGATCTCCTTGCGCGAAGCCGCCGAGCGGGTGTTGCGTCTGCCCACCGTGGCGGACAAGGGATTTTTGATCACCATCGGGGATCGGACCGTCACCGGGCTGGTGCATCGGGATCAGATGGTGGGCCCCTGGCAGGTGCCGGTGGCGGACGCGGCGGTGACGTTGCGGGATTATCAGGGATTTGCCGGCGAAGCCATGGCCATGGGGGAACGTACCCCGGTGGCGTTGCTGGATCCGGCGGCGGCGGCCCGGCTGGCGGTGGGAGAGGCGCTCACCAATTTGGTGTCCGCGCCGGTGCAATCCCTGGAACAGGTCAAGCTCTCCGCCAACTGGATGGCCGCCGCTTCCCATCCCGGTGAGGACGCCGCCTTGTTCGCGGCGGTGCGGGCCGTGGGGCTGGAACTCTGTCCGGCTTTGGGGGTCGGCATCCCGGTGGGCAAGGACTCCTTGTCCATGAAGACGGTCTGGGAAGAACAAGGCTCTCCCCGTTCCGTCACCTCGCCGGTTTCGTTGATTGTCTCCGCGTTCGCGGTGGTGGAGGATGTGCGGGGCTCCCTGACCCCGCAGTTGCGCACCGATCTGGGACCGACGGATCTGCTGTTGGTGGATCTGGGCCATGGCCGGGATCGGTTGGGAGGATCGGCGGTGGCCCAGGTGTTCCGGCAGATGGGGGATGAACCCCCGGATCTGGATGATCCGGCGGCGTTCAAACGCTTTTTCGCCGAGATCCGCGCCTTGACCGACGCGGGGATGATTTTGAGCTATCACGACCGCAGCGACGGCGGATTGTTCGTGACCCTGTGCGAAATGGCCTTCGCGGGTGGCACCGGGTTGGAGATCGAACTGGATGGATTGGGTAAGGATACCCTGGCGGCACTGTTTTCCGAAGAGTTGGGGGCGGTGTTGCAGGTGCGGCGTTCCCAACTGGAGATGATCCGGGACCGTTTCAGCCGGCAGGGCATTCTGGCCATCCGGGTGGGTGCGCCGGTGCAAGGTGACCGGATCCGTTTCGCCCGGGAAGGGCAGGAGGTGCTGGGAGCGGAGCGGATTCACTACCGTCGGTTGTGGTCCGAGACCAGTTGGCGTCTGCGCGCCTTGCGGGATGATCCCCTGTGTGCCCGTCAGGAGTACGATGCCCTGTACGACGCCGGGGATCCGGGTCTGTCGGTGCGGATGACTTTCTCCCCGGCTCCCATGATCAATCGGGGTGCCCGACCCGAAGTGTTGATCCTGCGGGAGCAGGGGGTCAATGGTCATGTGGAGATGGCCGCCGCTTTCCACGCTGCCGGTTTCGACGCCGTAGACGCCACCATGACCGATCTGGTGAGCGGTCGGATTCAACTGGAGCGTTATCGGGGGCTGGCGGCCTGTGGCGGGTTCTCCTATGGCGACGTGCTGGGAGCCGGACTGGGATGGGCGCGGTCGATCCTGTTCAATCCCGCATTGAAAGAGTCGTTTCAGCGTTTTTTCCATCGCGCCGACACCTTTGCTTTGGGCGTGTGCAACGGTTGTCAGATGATGAGTGCCCTCCAGGAGTTGATTCCCGGCGCCCAGGGATGGCCCCGATTCGAGCGCAACCGCAGCGGTCGCTTCGAGGCCCGGTTGGTGGGGGTGGAGATCGGTGCCACGCCGTCGGTGCTGCTGTCGGGCATGGCCGGTTCCCGCCTGCTGGTTCCCTGCGCCCACGGGGAGGGGCGGGCCGATCCGATGGTGTCGGATCACGCCTTGATCGCCGCCCGTTATGTGGATCACCGGGGACATGTGACGGAAACCTATCCGGCCAATCCCAATGGTTCACCGGGGGGCATCGCCGGTGTGACCAGTCGGGATGGCCGTGTGACCATCCTGATGCCGCACCCGGAGCGGGTGTTCCGTTGGGTGCAGCACTCCTGGATTCCGGATGGCGCCCAGGGGGAGGCGCCTTGGTCCCGGATGTTTGGCAATGCCCGGTCTTGGTTGGATGGGGCGTGACATGGCGGGTTGAAGAGTCGGGAGAAGACCCATGGACGAAGATGAAATCTCGGAACAAGAAGGGTCCAAGCCTGGGAAGAACAAGCGCCTCCTGCTCGGAGCGCTGGTTATTGGCGCGGTGTTGATTGCGGGTGGCGGCTGGCTGGTCGCCACCAAATTGTTGAAAGGCATGTCCGGGGCCGAGCAGGCGCATCACGAGGTGGCACCAGGGGAAAAAACGGTGCGTCAGACGGGTCCGCTCACGGGATTGCCCTCCGGAATCGAAGGTCCGGAACCGCCTCCTTCCCTTTCTCTTTCGGTCCAGGGGGTGAGTGTGGATCAACTGACCGTGTTGGTCATGGAGAGCGGAGAGCGGCGTGTTCAGGGGAGGGTGTACAATCAGGGGCGTCAGCCGTTGATGGCCGCCCGGGTGGATATTCAGTTTCTGAACGCCAATGGAGAGGTGTTGCTGTCGCGCCCGATCAATCCGATGGTGGTTTCGGGAGGGGTTTTTGGTGATCAGTCCGAACCCTTGCCGGCTGGTACCGGACGGACTTTCCTGGTTTCCACCGATGACATCCCCACCAGTTGGAGCGGTAAACTCGCTGCCCGGGTCCGGGAGATCCAGTTCGGAGGGCAACTGCTGGTCGAGGTGGCCCAACCATGAGTTTTTCCCGATTGGTGTTGGCCTCCACCTCCCCTTATCGACGGGAGTTGCTCGAAAGACTGGGATTGCCTTTTGCCGTGGCCGCTCCCGGTGGCGAGGAGAGATCTTTGCCCGGGGAACCCCCGGAGCGGATGGTGTGCCGTCTGGCCGAAGAAAAGGCCCGTTCCGTGGCGTCGCTTGATCCCGACGCGGTGGTGATCGGTTCGGATCAGGTGGCGGTGATCGACGGACGGGTGATGGGCAAACCGGGCACTGTCGAAAACGCCGCCGCCCAGTTGCGTCTGGCCTCCGGGCGGGAGGTGGTGTATTGCAACGGCTTGTGCCTGTTGAGTCCCACCGAACCGCGCCGACAGATCGCGATGATTCCTTTCCGGGTGTTTTTCCGGACGCTGAGCGACGATCAGATCCAGCGTTATCTGGAGCGGGATCGGCCTTTCGATTGCGCCGGAGGATTCAAATCCGAGCGTTTGGGCATCGCGTTGTTTTCCCGTATGCAAGGGGATGATCCCACCTCCTTGATGGGATTGCCCCTCATCGCCTTGACCGGCATGCTCAACCGGATCGGGATGCCGGTCGTGTGAACATGCCTCGGCTTCTGCGCCATTTGCTTCTGCGGTTTGAACGGTTGCGGCATGGCGTGCCCCTGACGGTGCAGGCCCTGATTGTCACCGGGGCGGCGGGGGTGATGTTCTGGTTTCTGCAAGATTCCCTGCATACCCAAAGGCTGCGGGAGATTGTGCAGAACTATCTGTTCGAGGATCTGCGCCGGGCCGTGCATATCGACTGGCTGCGGTTGGATGAGCGGTTGCGTTTGCAGGTGCGCACCACCCGTCTGCTGGTGGAACGCAAAGCGTTTGTGGATTATGTCACCCAACTGGAGGGGGTGGGCTGGTCCCAGAGTGGCAGCGTGGCCCTGATCCGTCATCAGGAGCCTCCGGGCTGGTGGCCTGTGCGCCGGACCTTGCGGGAACTGGGTTACGAGGTCCATGCCCTGCTGGTGGATGGTCTGGGGCGTCCCCGGGAACTTCAGGCCGCCAAAGGCAAAAGTTTGCCCCTGACCACCATGGAGGCGTTCGCCAAAGAGTGCCTCTCCGTGGAGACCGGCAGTATTTTGCGGGTTGACGGAGGGATATCGTATTATATGAGTTGTGCCGCTTTGGATGGTCCCGCCGGTGGGGTCCGGGCCGTGCTGCTGCTGGTCGCCCCTTTGGACAACGATTTTTTGTTGTCGTTCGACGCCTTGCGTGACCAGGATGGCATGCTGGTCTTTCTGGACGAATCCGGTCAGCGGGTCATGGCCAGCAGTCGTCCCGATCGGGTGGCGGGCGCCACGCCCCTCAAGGAGTTGCAAGCCAATTACCTGATGTTCGGCAAGGAGATCGCCGATGACAGTCTGTCATCCACGGTTTACATCCGTTTTGCCGGTTTGATTCCCAAGAGCCGTCTGGACGAGTTGTCCATGTATCTGGTGGAAGAAGGCCGAAAACAGTGGGCGATTGGTCATTTGTTGATGATTGCCGTATTTGTTCTCATCATTTACTGGATGGGCCGGACCATGGAGAACTTGACCCGGCGGATGGTGACGTTTGCCCGGCAACGCCTGAATCTCTCCTTGTCCGCCGCCGCTCCCGGCAATGCCTTGCGCCAGATGATTCAGCAGTTCGACATGCTTTCCGCAGAGATCGAAGAGGCCCGCTCCCGGGAGGCTCAGGCTTCGGCGCGTCTGGCCCAGTCCAATCAGGCGCTGGAGTCGTCGTTGACCATGCTCAAACGGACCCATGTGCAACTGTTGGCCTCGGAAAAGATGGCGGCCCTCGGAGGTCTGGTGGCGGGAGTGGCCCATGAGATCAATACCCCGGTGGGCATCGGCGTGACCGCCGCTTCGTTTCTGGAAAGCAAGACACGGGAGTTCCAGAACCGTTATCTCGAAGGGAACATGTCCCGGGCCGACCTGGAAGCCTATCTGCAAGATGCCAGCGAAGCGTCGACGATGATTCTGGCCAATCTGATCCGGGCCGCCGAACTGGTGCGCAGTTTCAAGCAGGTGGCGGTGGACAGCAGCAGCGAGGCTTCCCGGTTGTTTGATTTTCATACGGTCATCCATCAGATTCTGCAAAGTCTGCATCCACGCCTGAAAAAAACACCCCACAAGGTGACGGTCGTCTGTCCCGAGGATCTGGTCCATTTCGGTCGGCCCGATGTTTTTTCTCAAATCATTACCAATTTTGTGCTAAATTCGTTGCAGCATGGCCTGATGGATGATCAGGCCGGAGAGATGCGCATCGAAATGGCCAGCAGTGGGGCCGAGATCGTGCTTCACTACGCGGATAACGGGCGGGGCATGGGTGAAGAGGAGCGGGGGCGCATCTTTGAACCCTTTTTCACCACGGCCCGGCACAAGGGGGGAAGCGGCTTGGGTATGCATATCGTCTTCAATCTGGCCACCGCCACCCTGGGTGGGGAGATTCGCTGCCAGTCCGCGCCGGGTCAGGGCACGGCGTTCACCATTACCTTTCCCGCCCGTCGTGAACGCTCCCTGGCGGAGTCGCTGTCGGCTTCGGAGCGGTCCGCATGAGCAACGCCAGCGATCTGCTGTTCGCCGACGATTCTCCCCCGGTCGGGAACTCGCCATTCCCCCGCCGGCGGGAGCCATCCCCTCCCCGGCGGGAACTGCGTCCTTGGAAAGTGATGATCGTCGATGACGATCCGGACGTGCATGCCTTGAGTTGTCTGGTGTTGCGTCAGTTCAGCTTCGAGGGACGGGGCTTGAACTTTGTCCATGGCTACTCCCGAATGGATGTCGAACGGTTGATGGGAGAACATCCGGATACGGCGGTTTTGCTGCTGGATGTGGTGATGGAGAGTGATCATGCCGGGTTGGAGGCGGTGCGTTTCATTCGTGAAACCTTGAAGAATCGTTTTGTCCGCATCATCCTGCGCACCGGTCAGCCGGGTTATGCCCCGGAACAAAAGGTCATCCTGGATTACGACATCAACGACTACAAAGAAAAAGCCGATCTGACCGACATCCGTTTGACCACGGCGGTGATCACTTCGTTGCGCTCGTATCGGGACATGATGATCATCGAGCACAACCGTCGGGGCCTGAAAAAGATCATTCATGCCACCGGCAGTCTGTTTGAGCCGCGCTCCATCACCAAACTGGCCGCTGGCGCCTTGACCCAGTTGGTTTCCATTCTGGGACTGGATGAAAGCGCCTTGTATGCCCAGGCTTCCGGGTTGGCGGTCAACGAAGAGAGCGGACGACTGTTTCTGTACGCCGGGACCGGTCGTTTCAGCGACCGGATCGGGGAATCTTTGGAAAGCGTGGTGGATCTGGACACCATGGAGACCGTCCGGCAGGCTCTGGCGCGACAGGAGAGTCTGTTTGAAAACGACTGTTTCATGGGTTATTTTCGTACCCGTCAGGGTTCGGTCAATCTCTTGTTGCTCAAGGGGATCGGTCCGTTGGAGGAGTGGGACCGGGAACTGGTGCGGCTTTATGCGGCCAATGTGGGATTGGCGTTTGATAATGTGTTGATGAACCGGGAGATCTTCGAGACGCAACAGGATCTCACCTTCACCCTCGGGGAGTTGATCGAGGGGCGCAGCAACGAAACCGGCCATCATGTCAAACGGGTGGCGGAGTTTTCCCGGTTGCTGGGGAGGCTGGCGGGTCTGGGGGAGGATGACCTGGAAATGTTGTGGCTGGCCGCGCCCCTGCATGATCTGGGCAAGATCGGCATTCCGGAATCGATCCTCAGAAAACCCGGCGAACTCGACAGCGTCGAATGGGAGTTGATGAAGGATCACGCCCTGTTGGGGGCGCGCATGCTCAAGGGATCGAACCGGCGGATTTTCCGCATGGCGGGCATCATCGCGGTGCAGCACCATGAGCGTTGGGACGGAGCGGGCTATCCGTTGGGATTGAAAAATGAGGAGATTCATCTGTTTGCCCGGATCGTCTCCCTGGTGGAGGTGTTCGACGCCTTGGCCCATGAGCGGCTCCACAAAAAGGCTTGGTCTTTGGAAAGCACGCTGGAGTTTATCCGCAGTGGTCGGGGTAAGCGGTTCGATCCCCGATTGGTGGATCTGTTTTTGGAAAACCTGGATGAGTTTCTGCGCATTCGTGCGCAACTCGCCGATTTGCCATCTGTCCCGGAATCGGGGACGGAATGTGGAGTGGGGAGCAAGGGGGAATGAGCGGCAGCAAGGAAAGAGTACCTTTTTTCGTGGATGGGGCTTGGCTTCAGGCCCGTCTGGAAGGAGCGGGATTGCGGGTGGTGCAGGTGGGAGGGGAGCGGGATTATCCCCGTTTGCATGTGCCGGGTGCGGTGCTGGTCTCTTATGCGGCGTTCACCACCCAGCGGGATGGCCTGCCGGGCATGCGGCCCGAGGATGAGGATCTGGCGCCTTTGTTGGGTCGGTTGGGGATTACGTTGGATACCCCGGTGGTGGTGTACGATCTGTCGGGGGGGACCGACGCGGCCCGGTTCGCCTGGACTCTGGCCACGTTGGGACATCGGGCCGGCTGTGGGGTTTTGAATGGGGGCTTGTCGGTCTGGTATCACGAACAGCGTCCTCTTGAATCCCGTGTGCCGACGGTGACGCCGGTGGTGTGCGTGCCGGAGCCGGATGAGTCGTGGCTGGCGGAGCGGGATGCGGTGCTGGCTTTGACCCAGGGACAAGGCGAGGCCCAACTGCTCGATACCCGTTCCCGCAACGAGTATGTGGGATTGACCCTGCGCGCCCCCAGAGGACATCTCCCCGGCGCTTTGCATTGGGACTGGATGGATGCCCTGGTGGGACGCCAGGATCCCCGCTTGCAGTCGGTGGAGCGGTTGCGTGCCCAGTGTGGTGCCCTGGGATTGGAGGATCCGGGACGCGAGGTGATTCTGTATTGCGAAACCGCGCACCGTGCGGCCCATTCGTGGATTTTGTTGCGTCATCTGGGCTGGGAGCGGGTTCGTCTGTACGACGGTTCCATGGCCGAATGGCGTTTGTGCGATCTGCCGGTAGTGGCCGGCGACACCCCCCGTTAAGTCAAGGTTTTAGGATTGCCCATGTTTGATTCTCTCTCCGACCGTCTCGAAGCGGTCTTCAAGAAGCTCAAGGGACAAGGCTCCCTGAACGAGAAAAACATCCGCGACGCCATGCGGGAGGTGCGCATGGCCCTGCTGGAGGCGGATGTCCATCTGGACGTGGTCAAGTCCTTCATCGCCCGGGTGCGGGAGAAGTCCCTGGGTCACGAGGTGATGGGTTCCTTGACGCCGGGTCAGCAGGTGATTCATCTGGTTCACAAGGAGTTGATCCAGGTGATGGGTGGGGTGAACGAGCGGTTGAATCTCGCCGCCCAACCTCCGGTGGTGGTGGTGATGGTGGGTCTGCAAGGATCCGGCAAGACCACCACCACGGCCAAGTTGGCCAAGCGTCTGCTGGAAAAGGATCGTCGCAAGCCTCTGCTGGCTTCGTTGGATGTCTATCGTCCCGCGGCCATGGATCAGCTCGCCACGGTGGGCGCGGCGGTGGGGGCCAAGGTGATGCCCACCCTGCCTAGCGAAAATCCCCGGGAGATCGCCAAACGGGCCTTGCAGACCGCCCGCACCGGTGGTTTCGATGTGCTGCTGCTCGACACCGCCGGTCGTCTGCACATCGACGCGGAGTTGATGACCGAACTGGTGGATGTGGCCGAACTGGTCAAACCCACCGAGATCCTGCTGGTGGTGGACTCCATGACCGGTCAGGACGCGGTGCATGTGGCCCGCAATTTTGACGAGAAACTCAATATCACCGGGGTTATCCTCACCAAGACCGATGGTGACGCCCGCGGGGGCGCGGCCCTGTCGATCCGTCACGTCACCGGCAAGCCCATCAAGTTTTTGGGTACCGGCGAAACCCTGGATGGATTGGAGCCGTTCCATCCGGACCGGGTGGCCTCCCGGATTCTGGGCATGGGGGATATTCTCTCCTTGGTGGAAAACGTCATGGAGAAGGTGGATCTCCAGGAGACCTCCAAGCTTCAAGAAAAGCTCATGACCTCCGCCTTCACCCTGGAGGATTTCCTGGCCCAGATGCAGCAGATCAAGAAAATGGGACCGTTGGATGAGTTGATGGCCATGATTCCCGGAGTCAAGCAGGCCATGAAGGGCCGGGACATGAACGTGGACGAACGCCACTTGAAGCGGGTCGAGGCGATCATCCTCTCCATGACACCGGTGGAACGGCGCAAGCATCAACTGCTCAACGCCTCCCGCAAAAAGCGTATCGCCATGGGTTCCGGAACCAGTGTGCAGGAGGTGAATCAACTGCTTAAACAGTTCATCCAGACCCAGACCATGATGAAACGGTTCGGCAAGCTGGGTAACAAGGGATTCATGCGGGGCGGTTTCCCCGGACTGGGAGGCGGTGGATTTCCGGGCGCGGGTCTGTTCGGCGGCGGCAAACCCCCTGGTCTTTCCTGAGTTTGTATTCATCAACATGATGGAATCGTTAGTTCAAAATATCTTAATAAGGATTGACTTATAGAGTTGATGATGTTACAATTTGTGATCTTCAACCAATCAGCTTCATAAGGATCGCTCAGCAATGAAACGATATCTGTTGATCTTGTTTGCTGTTCTTTTGCTTCCCTTGAATGCCTGGGCCGGATCCGGCGTTGCCCCTGAGGGGCCGACAGTGTTTGGCATTCCGGTGGATTTCGTCCTGTTCGCCCTGGTTTTGGTGGGTGTGGCCCTGTTTCACAACAACACCCTCCAGGTGGCGCTGACGGGTGTGACCACCATCATTGTCTACAAACTGATCTTCACCGGCTTCAAGCATGGTACGGGTCTGACCGGTCTGGCCCTCCATTTCCAGCACGAGTGGGTGATTCTGGCCAACCTGCTGTGTCTGCTCATGGGATTCGCGTTGCTTTCCAACCATTTCGAGCACAGCAAAGTGCCGGATCTTCTGCCCAAGTTTCTGCCCAGTGGCTGGATGGGTGGTTTTGTGCTGCTGTTTTTGATCGGGGTGCTTTCCAGTTTTCTGGACAACATTGCCGCCGCCTTGATCGGTGGCAGCATTGCCAACGTGGTGTTCCGGGGCAAGGTGCATGTGGGGTATTTGGCCTCCATCGTCGCCGCCTCCAATGCCGGGGGATCCGGGAGCGTGGTCGGTGACACCACCACCACCATGATGTGGATCGCGGGGATTCAGCCTTCGGCCGTGTTGCACGCCTATGCGGCGGCGGTGGTGGCCTTGGTGCTGAGCGGCATTCCGGCGGCCATGCAACAACACAAATATTCCCCGATCAATGCCAATCCCCCGGAAGGCATCAAGATCGATGGCGCCCGTGTGGCCATCGTGGCCTTCATTCTGGTCATGGCGATTACCGTCAACATCATCATCAACGTGAAATACAACGAAGTCTCCGATACCTTCCCCTTCATCGGGGTGGCGGTCTGGGTGGCGTTGCTGCTGTCGGCACCGGTACGCAAACCCGATTGGGGCTTGATGCCGGAAACCTTCAAGGGGAGCATTTTCCTGCTGTCGCTGGTGGTGTGCGCCTCGCTGATGCCGGTGGAAAAATTGCCCCTGGCCTCCTGGCAGACCGCCTTCGGATTGGGATTCGTCTCCGCCGTCTTCGACAATATCCCCTTGACCGCTTTGGCCATCAAGCAGGGGGGGTATGACTGGGGCGTGCTGGCCTATTCCGTCGGATTCGGTGGCTCCATGATCTGGTTTGGCTCCTCGGCGGGCGTGGCCATCTCCAACAACTTCCCCGAGGCCAAATCCGTGGGCAACTGGTTGCGTCACGGCTGGCATGTGACTGTGGCCTATATCATCGGTTTCTTCGTGATGCTTTCTTTGGTGGGTTGGCACCCGACGGTGGATCGTTATCACGCCGACGGCGCCTCCGCCCCTGCCAGTCATGCTTCTGTCGCTCCTGCCAAAACGACTCACTGATTCTTTTCCGATTGACCGCTCGCCCCGCCTTTTCGGGTCTGTCCGGGGCGGGGCGAGCGGATCGGTTTCGGTGCATGCAAAATAACGCCTTTACTCCGGCGGCTTCCTGATGGAAAATGATGTGTTTAGCCGGTCGTCTCCCTGGATTCTTTATTTTCTTGGGCGTCCGGCGCAAAGCGTCCAGACTTGAACGAGGAGTGCGGGCCATGGCGTGGAACGATAATGGAGGGGGACAGCAAGGCCCCTGGGGACAGGGAGGGGGCGTGCCGCCTCAGCCCCCCGATATCGATCAGATCGTGCGGGTGTTGAAGGAACGAATGCACAATAATGCCCCGGTCGCCAAATTCTGGCCTGTCCTGATCGTGATCGCGCTGGTGGTGTGGATGGGAACCGGCATCTATGTGGTGGGCCCGGACGAAAACGGGGTGGTGTTGCGGTTCGGTCGTCATGTGGAGACCACCTCCCCTGGACCCCACTGGCGTCTTCCCTATCCCATCTCCTCGGTGTTGATGCCCAAGGTCACCAAGGTCGAACGGATCGAAATCGGCTACCGTTCCCGTGCCCGCACCGATGGTCGCTCCTCCGGTGACGATGTGGATGTGCCCGCGGAATCCTTCATGTTGACGGGCGACGAAAACATCATCGACATCGACATGAGCGTGCAATACCGCATCAAGGATGGTGGCGCGGCCAATTATCTGTTCAATCTGCGCAATCCCACCGGCGATCGCCACAAGGTGGTGCGTGACGCCGCCGAATCCTCCATCCGGCAGGTGATCGGACGCAACGAAATCGATAGCGCCTTGACAGCGGGCAAGGAGAAAATCCAGTCCGATGCCAAGCAGACCATGCAAAAGATTCTCGACAGTTACAACAGCGGCATCCTCATCGTCGCCGTGCAACTGCAAAAAGTCGCGCCGCCACCGGAAGTGGTGCATGCCTTCAAGGATGTGGCCAGCGCCCGGGAAGACCGGGAACGGGCCATGAACGAAGCCCAGGGTTATGCCAACGACATCCTGCCCAAGGCCAAAGGCGACGCGGCCAAGGCCATTCAGGAGGCGGAAGGCTATCGGGCCGCCAAGGTGACCCGGGCCCAGGGTGATGTCCATCGTTTCCTGGCCATCTTGAAAGAATATGAAACCGCCAGGGATGTCACCGAAACCCGGCTGTATCTCGAAGCCATGGAAGAGGTCATGAGTGGGGTCAACAAGGTGATCGTCGATCCCAAGGCGGGACACAACCTGCTGCCGTATCTGCCGATTCCGGTTCCTGGCCGTGGAGTCCGGGGGGATGCCGTCTCGAAAGGCGACGCCTCCCCAGGCAAGGGAGACGCCCCATGAACAAAAATCTTTCGGTGGGTTTCACCCTGATGGGTGTGGCCATTCTGGTGATTTTGTCCCAGTCCCTGTATACCGTTTCCCAATGGCGTCAGGCCCTGGTGGTGCAACTGGGCAAGCCGGTGGAACCGGCCATTCACGAACCGGGATTGCATTTCAAGATTCCATTCCTGCAAGAGGTTCACTTTTTCGACCGCCGTTTGCTGGAGTTCGATCAGGAACCCCAGGAGATCCTGTCGGCGGACAAGAAAAATCTCAAGGTGGACAGCTACTCCCGCTGGCGGATCGTGGATCCTTTGAAATTCTATCAGACCGTGCGGGACGAAAACGGGGCGGCGGACCGCTTGAACGACATCATCTATTCCAACATCCGCGAGGTGCTGGGACAGTTCACCATGATGGAGATCGTCTCGGAGTCCCGGGCCGATCTGACCTTGCGCATCCGGGAGCAGACCAACACCCAGGCCAACAAGTACGGCATCGAGATCGTGGATGTGCGCATCAAGCGGACCGATCTGCCCATGGAAAACTCCAAGGCGGTCTTTAGGCGCATGCAGACCGAGCGGGATCGGCAGGCCAAGCAGTATCGGGCCCAGGGTGAGGAGGAGGCGGTGAAGATTCGCTCCAAGGCGGTGCGGGAGCGGGAAATCCTGCTGGCCGAAGCCTACAAGACCGCCCAACAGATCCGGGGCGCCGGGGATGCGGAGGCCACCAAGGTCTATGCCGACGCCTATCGTCAGGATCCGCGCTTTTTCGAGTTCACCCGTACCCTGGAGGCCTACACCAAGTCCCTGGGCAAGGATTCCACCACGGTGGTGATGGAACCCACGGGCTTTTTCCGGTATCTTCAGGCTCCAACCCCGACTCCGGCTCCCCGCTGACAGCAATACAGAGAGTACCTATGCGGGATTTTTTGAGTGCCTTGGGGCTGGTGTTGATTCTGGAAGGGGTGCCCTATTTCCTGGCACCGGGTCGGATGCGGCAGTGGGTGGCCAGCATCACGGAGTTGCCCGACTCCATGTTGAGACGCACCGGCTTTTTTCTCATGGCCTTGGGATTGTTGGTGGTCTATCTGGCGCGGGGAGGGTGAGCGTGGAGGATCGGTTTGGGAGCCTGGAGGATGTACGGTTCTTGGCTGAGCCGCGCTGGGGCGAACTGGGTGAATCCCCCCGTGACTTGAGCGCGGTCACTTTGGAGTTGGGCAGCCTGGTGGGTCGCTCCACCCTCTGGACTGCGGCGGGCATTCTGGTTCCTGTGGCCATGGAGGAACTCGCCCAGGTGGGTACGGTGGATGGCCCGATTGAAGTCCATGTCGAGGCCAGACCGATCCAACGGGCGGGTCGGGTGCGGGTGCAGGTGCGGGGCCATTGCCGGGGGGTGATGCGCTTGAGCTGTGTCCGTTGTCTGGTGGAGTTTCCGTTGCCGCTTGCCGCCCGTATCGACGCCATCTTCGCCGTGGGTCCGGACCCGGCCATGAAGAACAAGAACTGGCGCATCGAAGAAGATTTGGAGTTTCTTCCCGACGGATTGCTCAAGATCCGGCATCTCGTCGAGGAAGAGTTGTTGCTCGCCCTGCCCATGAACCCGATTTGCGTCTCCGGGTGTGCCGGTCTGTGTGCCGGATGCGGGGTGGACCTGAATCGCAACCCCTGTGGTTGCCGTGCGACGGTGTCAAGCGGCCCATTCGCGGTTCTGAAAACTTTGCAATCCACCTGAACCCCTTGGACGCGGTGGTTCGGGAGTCAACGTTGCTGAATATCAATCTGGTGAAGGAGAAGATCCATGGCAGTTCCCAAAAAGAAAGTTTCACCCTCCCGTGGCGGCAATCGGCGTTCTCACAACGCCTTGACCCCTCCGGCCCTGTCGCTGTGTTCCAATTGTCAGGAACCCCGTCCGCCCCATCGGGTTTGCCCCCATTGTGGCTGGTACAAGGGCAAGGAGGTCATGGCGGTCAAGGAGTAGTCCCCGGTTCGTCGGGAGAGGATGGCGCATCGTGACCATTCGTATTGCCTTGGATGCCATGGGGGGTGATCGTGCCCCTGGCTCCCCCATCGAAGGGGCGGTGATCGCCCTGGAACAACATCCCCAGTGCGCCTTCACCCTGGTCGGTCAGCCCGATGTGATCCAGGGTGAATTGGCGCGTGTTGGCGTGGGGCCGGATCGGTTTGTGATCCATCCGGCCAGCGAAGTGGTGGGCATGGCCGAAAAACCCTCCGTCGCTTTGCGTACCAAAAAGGACTCCTCCATGCGGGTGGGGGCCAATCTGGTCAAAAGCGGCGAGGCCCATGCCTTTGTCTCCTCGGGCAACACCGGGGCGTTGATGGCAACAGCCCGGTATGTGCTCAAAACCTTGCCGGGAGTGGACCGTCCCGCCATCGTCGCGGTCATGCCTTCCATCACCGGGCAAACCCTCATGCTCGACGTGGGGGCCAATGTGGACTGCACGGCGGATCACCTGTGCCAGTTCGCCTTGATGGGCCGCATCTACGCCACCGCGGTGCTGGGCATTCAAAAGCCCCGCATCGGCCTGCTCAATATCGGCGAGGAGGAGATCAAGGGCAATGAAGTGGTCAAGGAGGCGGCGGAACGGCTCAGGTTGACCGGTGGCGAAGGGTTCATCGGCAACG
The DNA here is from genome assembly GCA_015231755.1 of Magnetococcales bacterium. Taxonomy (NCBI): domain Bacteria; kingdom Pseudomonadati; phylum Pseudomonadota; class Magnetococcia; order Magnetococcales; species Magnetococcales bacterium. The sequence goes on from JADGAZ010000001.1 coordinate 132,274, forward strand.
TGGAGGCGTCGGACATCTTTACCGGTGGCGTGGATGTGGTGGTGTGTGACGGTTTTGTGGGCAATGTGGCCCTCAAGTCCACGGAAGGAATGGCCCGCATGCTGACCCATTTCCTCAAAGAGGCCTTCAGCGGTTCCATCTGGACCAAACTGGGCTATCTGGCGGCCAAACCCGCCTTGACTGTCTTTCGTTCCCGTGTGGATCCGCGCAAATACAACGGGGCCATTCTGTTGGGACTGAACGGGATCGTGGTCAAAAGTCATGGATCCGCCGACCCGTATGCTTTCAGTCGTGCCATCGATGTGGCGGTGGGATTGGCGGCCAACCGGGTCAACGACAAGATCCGTCGTGACATCGCGGCGTCTGCCGCCCCTGTGGGAGAGTGAACGCATGTCCAGATTGAGTGCCCGCATCATCGGAACCGGGTCTTATCTTCCGGAAAAACGCCTTCTCAATCAGGATCTGGCCCGCATGGTGGAGACCTCCGACGAGTGGGTCTTCTCCCGTACCGGCATCCGCGAGCGGCGCATCGCCGCGGATGGGGAGTTCACCTCGGACCTGGCGGTGGCGGCAGGTCGCAACGCCTTGCAGGCTGCCGGCATTCCCGCCGAATCCCTGGATCTGATCATCGTGGCCACCACCACGCCGGACCTGATTTTTCCCTCCACCGCCGCCATCGTGCAGCACAAACTGGGGGTTTCTGCCACCCGCATGCCCGCGTTCGACGTGCAGGCGGTGTGCGCGGGATTTTTGCACGCCTTGTCGGTGGCGGATCAATACATTCGCACCGGCACCTGTTGGCGGGTTTTGGTCATCGGCGCTGAAACCACCTCCCGCATCCTGGACTGGAGTGACCGGGGTACCTGCATCCTGTTCGGGGACGGGGCCGGAGCCGTGGTGCTGGAAGGGGAACTCAGCGGTGAACGGGGGATTCTGTCCACCCATCTCCACGCCGACGGCTCCCAGATGGAACTGCTGCTCACGGATGGGGGCATCTCCAGAGGCGTTCCCGCCGGCGGGGGCATGGGGGTGATCCGTATGCAAGGCAACGAGGTGTTCAAACAGGCGGTCAAGGCCATGGAGTCTTGCGTGGACGAAACCCTGCTGGCCAACAATTTGGCCAAGGAGCAGATCGATTGGCTGGTTCCCCATCAGGCCAACATTCGCATCATCCAAAGTACCGCCAAACGCCTCGGCATGCCCATGGAACGGGTCGCCGTCACCGTGGATCGCCATGGCAACACCTCGGCGGCCAGTGTCCCTCTGGCTCTCGACGAGGTGGTGCGGGCCGGACAGATTCATCCGGGACACCGGGTGCTGATGGTGGCTTTTGGCGGCGGGTTTACCTGGGGATCGGCCCTGGTCCGATGGTAACAAGGATCCTGTGGTCATGAGTCATACGCCTTCGGAAATCATCTTTCTCGGCCATTGTCCGGATCAGGTTGGACTGGATGCCCGCATCACCGGATTTTTCGCCGGGGAGCTGTTCAATATTCTCGATCTCTCCCAGCATTCGGAGCGGGGACGTTTTTTTATCCGCATCGAAGGCAGCGAGGAGGGGGAACGGCAATCCATTCAGACCTGGACCGAGAAATTCTTTCCCATCGCCCGGGAACTGGATATGGAATATTCGTTTCATGATCCCATGGAACGGCCTCGGGTAGTGATGTTGTGTTCCAAGACGTTGTCGTGTCCCCTGGAGATCATCTCCCGTTGGCTCAGCGGGGATTTGCGCATCGATCTGCGGGCGGTGATCAGCAACCATCTGGATATCGATCCGGTGGTGCGAAAGCTCGACATTCCGTTTCATCATGTTCCCACCCGGGAAAAGACCGTTGACTTCGAGCAGCATCAACTGCGCATTCTGGATCGCTACAGCCCGGATCTGGTGGTGCTGGCCCGCTACATGAAAATCCTCTCCGGTTCGTTCCTGGAGGAGGCCCGGGTTCCCATCCTCAACATTCATCACTCCTTTCTGCCCTCCTTTATCGGCAACGACCCTTACGAGCAGGCCTATCTGCGTGGCGTCAAGCTCATCGGGGCCACGGCCCATTTTGTCACCCGGGAACTGGACGAAGGCCCCATCATCCATCAGGATGTGGTGCGCATCGGTCATCAGTTCTCCGTGTCCGACATGAAGCAGGTGGGGGCCGATATCGAAAAACAGGTGTTGGCTTCCGCCTTGCGCAAATTCATCGAGCGCAAAATCATTCAATGGCAGGGCCGCACCGTGGTCTTCCACTGAAACGTCCGGGAAGTATGATCCGTTAATCAAATTTGGCATGAGATGTGCTTGGTTTGTTTAATCGGATGGTCGCAAGACCTCACCCTTGACGCATTAGGAAGATTCACCATGCAACTCATGTCCCACAAGCAACCCCTTCCCGTTCGTCCTCCGCCGTCGATGCGTCATGCCATCTTCGACGCGGAGCATCGGACAGCCGACAACGAAAATGCCCGTCGTCTCTGGGCTGCGGTCCTGGAACGGGCCATTCTGGATCTCCAGGAACAAACCACCCGGGCCGAGGCCATGGAGTGGGTCAGTTCCAACCGGCGGGGCGTTGGTTCTTTTCAATGGATCTGCCAGCAGTTGGATATGGATCCCAGTTCGGTCAAGCACGCCCTGATCAACATGTACGCCACCCAAACCATCCCGAAACGGGCCGCGCTGCGGTCGGGAGTGGGCCAGGGCGTCGTTTTGTCAAACCCCTGACACGCTCGGGGTTGCCAAAATCCTGGAGCGATTCTTGCTAATTGGAGAGACAATGGCGGAATCCTTTGGATTCCATCCACTCTTCAATCGGCAAGGATCGTCCCATGAACGTCACCAGCAGTCTTATGACCGATATCAGCAGCATGAACGTGGTTCGTGCCCGCGAAGCCTCTCAGAAAATTTTCCAGAAGGTCCAGAATCAATCTGCGGCCACCCTTCAGGTCATCAATCAACAAAACTCTGTGCCCAGCTACATGGCCTCCAAGGCTTATGTGGTCAGCATCTCCCCGCTGGCGGTGCAAAAAGGGGCCGCCCACTCCTGATCTTTCACTCGGGCCGACCCGGCAGACGTGTGGCCACTCCTTGGCCTGCGTGATTTCTCTTGAGCTTTACACGTCATCCCCCTAGGATCGTCGGTATTGCTTCAGATCGTCATCATGTCTTTAAGGAGAGATCATGGCCAAATACACGCTGCCCCCCAGGCTTACGGATTGGAAACAGTATCTCAAGTCCGGTGACCGGATTTTCATCGGCTCGAACGCCGCCTGTCCCCACGCCTTGACCGATGATCTCGTCAAGCACGCCGGCGACTTTCGTGATCTGGAGATGGTCCATATTCTCATACTCGGTCCCCATCCGTGGACCGAAGCCAAATATGGCCGAACGTTCAACGTCAACTCCCTGTTTCTTGGCCCCGGCACCCGCAAGCCGGTGGCCTCCGGAGTGGCGGATTACACGCCCTGTTTCCTGTCCGAGATTCCTTCCCTGTTCACCGACGGGGTATTGCCCATCGATGTGGCCCTGATCCAGGTTTCGCCGCCGGATCAGTACGGCTACTGCTCTCTGGGACCGTCGGTGGATATCGTCGCTTCGGGCTGGAAATCCGCCCGGTGCGTCATTGCCCAGATCAATGCCCAGGTTCCCCGCACTCTGGGTGAGAGTTTCATCCATGTCAGCTCCATTCATGCTTGCATCGAAGCCGATCTGCCCATGCCGATGCTGGCCCCCCCGGAACTGGATGACACCGCCATTCGCATCGGCCAATACGTGGCCCAATTGATCGAGGATGGCTCCACCTTGCAAATGGGCATCGGACGCATTCCGGATGCGGTGCTGCGCGCCCTCCCGGGACACAAGAATCTGGGTATCCATACCGAAATGTTTTCCGATGGGGTGATCGACCTGTTTCGCGCCGGGGTGATCAATAACGCGCAGAAAACGCTGCATCCAGGCAAGATGATCGTTTCGTTCTGCATGGGAACCCAAAAATTGTATGATTTTGTGGATAATAATCCGCATGTGGAGTTTCACCCCTCCGAGTATGTCAACAATCCCGCCATCATCGCCCGCAACCATAAAATGGTGGCCATCAACAGTGCCATCGAGGTGGATTTAAGCGGTCAGGTGGTTTCGGACTCGGTGGGACGACGTTTCTACAGCGGCATCGGCGGACAGGTGGATTTCATTCGGGGTGCGGCCATGAGTCCGGGGGGACGACCCATCATCGCCTTGCCCTCCACCGCCAAGAACGGCACCATTTCCAAGATCGTTCCGTTTCTGACCGAAGGGTCGGGGGTGGTCACCTCCCGGGGGGATGTCCACTATGTGGTGACCGAATACGGTATCGCCACCCTGCGGGGGAAAAGCATCCGGGAACGCGCCCTGGAACTGATTCAGGTGGCCCATCCCGATTTCCGGGATACGTTGCTCTCCCAGGTGCGCACCCAGCACTGGGTTCCGGATTACCAGATTGCCCAGCCCAGTCGGATCGAGGAGTTGGGGGATCCCCAGGTGGTCAAACTGCGTCTCAAAGGCGGGGTTTACCAGATGCGACCGTTGCGGGCCGCGGATGAGCGGATCTATCAGAATTTCTTCTATTCCCACGACGACGAAACCGTGTTGCAACGCTATCGGTACCGCCCGGACGGCATGTCCCGTCAGAAGGCCAGTCACATGGTCAACGTCAATCAAAGTCGCGATCTGGCGTTATGCATCGTGCGGCGCAAGGGGCCGCATGAAGCCATTCTGGCGGTGGGGCGTTATTTCTGGATGGAGTCGGAGAATACCGGGGATGCCAGCTTTGTGGTACGGGAGGGCAATCGGGCCAAGGGGATGGCCAGCAGTCTGCTCAAGACCATGATCGATATCGCCCGCTCCCGCTCTCTGGTCGCTTTGAGTTGCGTGGTGCGGGTGGACAACAAACCCATGCGCAAGCTGTTGGAGAAGTTCTCCTTCGAGACCCACGCCGGCGGCGAACCCATGGAGTTGAAAATGGTGCTGTCTCTGACTCCCGGACCTACTCCTGGGGAGTGTCCGTCAACCCCGGAGTGAAGTGGCAGACCTGATTGCGTCCCTTTCTTTTGGCGGTATAGAGGGCCAGGTCCGCAGCCTTGAGCAAGGCTGCGGACCCCTCTTTCCCCGCCTCGGGGAAGATGGCCACGCCGATGCTCACGGTGACTTTCAGGTCATCGATCACCATTCTTTCGATACTTTGGCGCAACCGTTCCGCGGACCGGCCCACGCCGGCCTGTCCTGTGCTGGGCATGATGACGCAAAACTCTTCGCCGCCATAGCGGCAGGGGTAATCCACGGAGCGGAAATGCCCCTGCATCACCTGGGCGATCCCTTTGAGGACACGATCCCCCTGATCGTGTCCGTGTTCGTCGTTGAACCGTTTGAAGTGGTCCACATCAAACAGCAGCAAACCCAGAATCAGGCCATAACGCTTGGCCCGGTCGTACTCCTCCACCAAGGCGGTGTCGAAGCGGCGGCGGTTGTAGAGTCCGGTCAGGGCGTCGGTATTGGAGAGTTTGCGCAGTTCGTCTTCCAGGGCTTTTTCCCGGGTGACGTCGCGGATCATGGCGGCGGATCCGATGGGGGCACCATGGGAATCGATAATGGTCGCGGCATGGGTTTGCAGCATGCGGTTGTTGAACCAGGCCAGTCCCGGCAGTTCGTGTGCGTGATCTTTGCACAGGGCCTGCATGTGTTCCGGATCGTTGAACAGTTGCAGGAATCCTTCCGCGCGGATTTGATCCGATGATTTGCCCAGCAGTCGTTCGGCAGCCGGATTGACCAGGGCCACCTGTTCGAGGCGGTCGGTCACCACGATGCCCTCCTGGGAGCCGAGGACGATGGTGTTGAGTTTGTCGTGTTCGCCCCGCAGGTTGTCCCAGGCGGTGCTCAACTGGGTGGTCATCTGGTTGAAGGCGGCGGCCACCTGACGGAATTCGGCGCATCCCTCTTCGGGGATGGCCCGGCTCAGGTTGTTGTTTTCGGGAGTGGTCAGGATGCGGGCCATGCGTTCCAGAGGAGTCACCGCCGAACGACGTACCGCCAGATGGATGATCGTCATGACCAAAGCGGCGATCAGGGTGCCGAAACCGAAGATCCACCAGCGGGCCTTTTCCACATCCTCCCGTGCCTTGGCCAGGGACATGGTGAGCTTGATCACGCCCCGGAGTGGTTCGGTTTGACCATGGCAGGCACGACACTCCTCCTGGGAGGGGATCGGGGCGACAAAGGTCAGCAGTGGGGTGCCCTTGGCGGGATCCTGTTCGTAGAGCGGAACCTCGCGACCCGTGGTGAGCACCTTGCGCAAGGCTTCGGAATCCTTGGCCAATACCTGAACTTTATTTTCTTTTTTGCGCAGGGGGAAACGGTCGCCTCCGAGACGGCCATTGACGATGCGGATGGTGTCGTTGGTGAGGAACGCTTCGCTGCCATCGTGACGCAGAATGCGGAAATCCACCACGTCTGCCACACTTTCCAGATTTTTGATGAAATCAGCCGCAATTTCCGCGTCGCCGGCGAGCATGATGGTGCGCAATCCGCTGGCCACGCTTTTGGTGACCAACAACACGGCCCGTTCGTTTTGGCTCATGATGAGGTGTTCGTGGATCCGGGAGACCAGGGCCGACAGACCCAGCCAGCCGACAATGAAGGTGACTCCCACATAGACCAGGATCCGACCCCCCAGCCGGTCCATGATGCCATTCATCTGTCCGGTAACCGGGAAGATTTTTGGGAAGCGTGACAACCAAGTGATCATGGCGACAATCTGGATTGGGGTGGCTGACAGTCCGGGCTACGAGGCAAGCCTGGGACGGAAAAAAAAGGGTGTATGACGCGCTTTATGCCAACGATCAAGTATGCATGATAATTTGGCAGGATCAAGGAGTATTTCCGCGAGTACCGGCAGTATCGAAATTTGATAACCATTTAAAAATGGTGCATATTCAGAAGAAGAAGAGCATGAATTCTTGACTGGTGGGTTGCCTGGAGAGGGGTGGACCCTGCGCGCATGGTGAAAGAGTCGCAGAAAAATTCGGTTGGAAGGCGGGGAAGAGCAGGGGTGAGGAGCCTGGATTTCGGTGGGGATTCATGACGCCCGGTTTCCTTGAGCGGGATTTTTTGCTATGATCCCGGCTTAAGGGGAGATCATGCATGAATCAACACATCGCCGTGCCATCCGTTCGTTTGCCCGTTCGTCAGCGTCTCTCTTACCGTCAGGCCCGGACAGCCGTACTCGTCGGATTGTGTGTGGGACTCTTGCTCGGCCTGGGGCAGGTGGCGGTGGATCTGTTCAAGGAACGGCAACGTATCCGCGCCAACATTGCCCAGATGATGGAGATCATCCGTGATTCGGCGGCCCAGGCCACCCATCATCAGGATTCGGTGCAGGCAGAAAAAGTGCTGGCGGGTCTGTTTCATTGCCAGGGGGTCCATCAGGCCCATTTGCACACCTCCGGTGGGCTGTCGTTTTTGCAGAAAATTCGTCCCCGTCCCATGACCGGTCTGTTGCGTTGGATGGCTTCCGGATTGTTGGATGAGGATTTCACCGTCACCTTACCTTTGATCTTCAATGACCAGCCAGCCGGCGATCTGACCATTGGCGTGGACGCCTCCGCGAGTGCCCGGGATTTTTTGATGCGTGCGGGCTTTACGTTGTTGGGAAGCCTGATTCAGGCCATTTTGCTGGCCACAATCCTGACCTTCATTTTTCACCGTCTGCTCACCGGCCCCATTTTGAGCCTCGGACGCCAGTTGGCCAGCGTGGATCCCGCCCAACCTGCCCGTCAGCCCATCACCGTGCCTCCCGGACACGCGGGGGATGAACTGGGTCTGCTGGCTGCGTTCATCAATCAGGCTTTGGCCCTGTTTGACAATGCCTTGCAGGTTCACAAGGAGACCGATCGGCTGCTGAAACGGACCCAGTTCAGCGTCGATCAGGCCGCCGACATGATCTGCTGGGTGGAACCCAATGGCCGGTTCATCTATGTCAACGAGGCGATGTGCAAAGCCATGGAGTATTCCCGAGCCGAACTGCTCGCCATGAACATTGCCCAGATTCACGACGACTGGTCGGCGGCACAATGGGATGAACACCGACGGGACCTGGAAATGGCCCGCATCCGCTGCATGGAAACCGTGGTGCGTACCAAGAGTGGCGTCATTCTCCATCTGGAGGTGCAAACCACTCTGCTGGAGATGGAAGGCCATCAGATTCATTGCAATTTCGCTCGGGATATACGTCCCCGCAAACAGGCGGAACGGGTGATCCGTCGGGCCAATCGTACCCTGTTGACCTTGAGCCATGGCAACGAAACCATGATCAAGGCCACCTCGGAACAAGAACTCCTGAAACGGATCTGTCGTTTGATCGTGGAGGAGGGGGGCTATCGCATGGCCTGGGTGGGATTCGCCACCGCCGACGGTCGGATTCTGCCCGCGGCCCAGTACGGTTTCGACGATGGTTATCTGGACAACCTGGACATCTCCTGGGACGACGCGGAAAAAGGACGGGGTCCCACCGGTACGGCGTTTCGGACCGGCAAACCGATTCTGGCCCGGGAGATCCGGTCGGATCCCAATTTCGCTCCCTGGCGTCAGGAGGCCACACGGCGGGGTTACGTCTCCTCTTTGGCCTTGCCTTTGCCTGTGGATGATCTGTTGCCCCTGGGAACCCTCAACATCTACAGCAGTGCGTCGGACGCCTTCGATCCCGAGGAGATCCAACTGCTGGAAAATCTCGCCAACAATCTGGCGTTCGGCATTCTCAAGTTTCGCGAGGCGGAGGAGCGGCGTCGGGCGCAACGGGCCATGCAAATCTCCGAAGAGAAACTGCTGACCCTGTTTCACCACTCCCCGGACTGCCTCATGACCCTGGATCGGGAAGGATCGGTCCAGTTCACCAACCGGACCGGCTCCCAACATCCCCTCGACTTTTTCCCCCGGGTGCGACTGCCTTATCTGCGGGAACGGATCGCCGAGGTGTTTCAGACCGGTCAGGCGGTGGAGTTTCCCTTCACGGACAGCGAATCCGCTTGGTGGGAGGCCCGGTTGGCCCCGATTTTCCACGACGGCAAGGTCTCCGAGGTGTTGGCCGTCTGTCAGGATGTCACCGAAAAACATACCCTTCAGGCCCAGAATCTGCGCAATGCCCGTCTGGCCTCCCTGGGGGTGCTGTCCGCCAGTGTGGCCCACGAGATCAACAATCCCAACAATGCCATCCAGTTCAATGTGCCGATTCTCTCGGCGCTCTGGGAGGACGCCCGTCCCATTCTGCTCCATGCCCACGAGGCGTCCGGGGCGTTTTATCTGGGTGGCATGCCGTGCGACGAGGCCATGGAGGTGGTCCCGCGTCTGCTCGACGGCATCCGCATGAGTTCCCAACGCATCCAGGCCATCATCGCCGGACTCAAACACATGGCCCGTCACGACAAAGGCATCCTGACCCAGAAAATCAATATACAGGATCCACTGCGTTCCGCCCTCATGATCCTGCAAAACCAGATCCGGGAAGCCACCGATCATTGCCACTTCAATCCGGCGCCGGCGCCTCTCATGGTGCGGGGCAATGCCCAGCAGTTGGAACAGGCCTTTATCAATATTTTGCAAAATGCCTTGCACGCCCTGGAAAACCGGTGCCAGCGGGTGGATATCTCCGTGATCCCGGAACCCGATCAGACCCATCTCAAAGTGATGTTCCACGATCAAGGCTGCGGCATCGCCCCGGAACATCTGAACAAATTGACCGATCCATTCTTTTCCACCAAGACCGAGGCCGGGGGTATGGGTCTGGGTTTGTCCATCACCAAAACCATCATCGAAAACCATGCGGGCGTTTTGTCTTTCGAGTCCGAACTGGATCGGGGCACCACCGTGACCGTGCGTCTGCCCCTCGATGTCGAATCCTTGCGCGGAGATCCAACATGACCGAGCCGATCAAAAAAAGTCTCCCCATTGTGCTGGTGGATGACGAGGAGGCTGTGCTGTTCAGCTCGAAGATCCTCCTGAGGACCGCCGATGTCTCTCCGGTGGTCACCATGACCGATGGACGCACCCTGATGGCGTTTCTGGAGGAGAATGGCGCGGCGGTGGTGGTATTGGATCTGGTGATGCCCTTCACGCCGGGCACCGAGTTGCTGCCCCGGATCAAGGAGCGGTTTCCGGAGATCCCGGTGATTGTCATGTCCGCCAACCAGGAGGTCAACATCGCGGTCCAGTGCATGAAGGATGGCGCTTTCGACTATCTGGTCAAACCCACGGAAAACAGCCGGTTCATCTCCTGCGTCAAGCGGGCCATGGAGGTGCGCTCGTTGCGTCGGGAGTTGGGCACCCTCAAGCAGTATCTCCTCGAAGACTCCTTGCAACACGCGGAAGCCTTTTCCGCCATCATCACCCACAGCCGCAAGATGCGGGCGGTGTTTCAGTATGTCGAGGCCATTGCCCCGTCCTCCGAGCCGGTTTTGATCATCGGCGAGACCGGCGTGGGCAAGGAGTTGCTGGCCCAGGCGATCCATCAGGTGAGCCATCGCAGTGGGCCGCTGGTGGCCCTGAATGTGGCGGGATTGGATGACAACATGTTTTCCGATACCCTGTTCGGCCATCGCAAGGGGGCCTTCACCGGCGCCAACGACAACCGGGAGGGCATGATCGCCGCCGCCGCCGGAGGGTCCCTGTTTCTGGACGAGATCGGGGATCTCAAGGAGTCGTCCCAGGTCAAGTTGTTGCGTCTGTTGCAGGAGCGCAAGTACTACCCCCTCGGCTCCGACGGCTACATGAAAACCGATGCCCGCATCATTTGCGCCACCAACCGGGATCTGAAATTCATGATGGTCGAAAAGACCTTCCGTTCCGATCTGTATTTTCGGCTCTCCTCCCACCAGGTGCGCATTCCACCCCTCAAGGAGCGCAAGGAGGATCTGCCCCTCTTGACCACCCACTTCATCGAAGAGGCGGCCCAGGCCATGGGCAAGTCCCCCCCGATTCCGCCACCGGAACTGTTTCATCTGCTCAACACTTACGACTTTCCGGGCAATGTGCGGGAGTTGCGTGCGATCGTCTTCGACGCCGTGGCCCGCCATCACTCCGGAGTGCTCTCTTTGGAGCGGTTCCGGGAGAGCGTCTTGAGCAATGGCGCTTCCGAAGACACCCTGTCCGTGGATTTGCTGGAAAATCCTTTCAAGCGCTTGAGCGGCAAGCTGCCCACCTTGCGGGAGGCGGAAATCCTGTTGCTGGAAGAGGCGTTGGAACGGGCCCAGGGCAACAAGAGTCTGGCGGCGACCTTGTTGGGAGTCTCCCGTCAGACCCTCAATTACCGTTTGCAGCAGTTGAAGAAAAGCGCCTCTTCCCCCCCTGGATTAAACGGGACCCCCTAACCTTGGTGATAGGTGATTTTTTTTCGCCCGGCCCCGGGATGTAAAAAAAATCTCCACCCCCTTTTATTAGGTTGATAAATATCCACTTCGCTTTATTGCGCTGCGGCATTGTTCCGGATTCACCTGATTCGACGTTTAAAATTTTGCACCTCCTTGCATTGCGGTATGCGGGAGGTGTCTTTTTATGTATTTGATTTTGAAATATTTTTTGTTAATTTCAGAGTTGGCGCGCATCTTGATATATATAAAACGAACACGGACGAGAGCACGAGATACGGATGTCAGGTGATGTGAGTCGTGCAACATCAAAGTTGTGGTCGTTTGGTAGTACTGGTCATGTTGTCACATGACCGGATCAAGGGTTGGATACCCTCCCCCCCATCCAACCCTTGATTTTTTATCTTTCAGTGATTTTCGAGACGGGACGCTTGCGTCCCTGACCAAGGGTCCGGCCTCCCCCCCCCTCAAGCCGACCCTTGGTTCTTTATCATAGCCGGGACAGGGATGTGGATCAAACCACGTCTCCCGCCAGGGGTCCGACCTCCCCCCCCCTCAAGTCGGACCCCTGGTCATTTTTTGATTGGGTTTCTTCGCTCAACCGAGATGGGACGTAGGCTTTGCCGCGTCTCAGGCCAAGGGCTCGACACCACCCTCCCCCGGACGTCGGCCCTTGGTCTTGAATTCTTCTCAATTTCCGTGGATCAGTCGTGCGACAGGCGCGTAGCTTTTGCGGTGGATGGGCGTGACGCCCAGGGTTTCCATGGCCCGGAGATGTTCGGCTGTGGGATATCCGGCGTTGCGTTCCCAGCCGTAACCGGGATGGCGGATGGCCCATTGGGCCATGAGGGCATCCCGATGGGTTTTGGCGAGGATCGAGGCGGCGGCGATGGAGGCGGAGAGTTGATCCCCTTTGATCACGGCTTTGGCGGGACACGGGAGCGCGTCGGGCAGATCCCGTCCGTCGATGAGGATGAAATCGGGTCGGATCCATTCGGTCCGGGGGGCGGATGGGGAAGAAGCCTGCCGGGTGGCGCGTAGCGCCGTGATGGCCCGGGACATGGCCAGCAGGGTCGCCTGTCGTATGTTGATGCGGTCGATTTCGTCGGGATCGGCCAAGGCGATGCCGGTGGCCAGGGCGTCACGCTGAATGCTTGAGGCCAGGGAGGCCCGTTGGGACGGGGAGAGACGCTTGGAGTCGTCCAGCCCGATGAGAGAGGCGGGCAGGGAGTCCCCCGGAGGCAAAATCACCGCGGCAGCCACCACAGGTCCGCACAACGGACCGCGACCGACTTCGTCCACGCCACAGATGGTGGAGAAACCGGCCGCGATCTGTTCTTTTTCCAGGGTGAGGCCGGGAAGGCTTCCGGCGCGGGATCTGGCTACCAGTCCCGTTTCTCCCGGATACGTGCGCCCTTGCCGGTACGATCACGGAGATAATAGAGCTTGGCGCGGCGCACATCACCTTTGCGCAGCACTTCGATCTTTTCCAGTTTGGGGGAGTAGAGCGGGAAGAGACGCTCGACGCCTTCGCCGAAGGAGACTTTGCGCACCGTGAAGGTGGAACGATTGCCGGCGTTGCGGCAGGCGATGCATACCCCTTCAAACATCTGGATGCGTTCCCGGGTGCCTTCGATGACCCGAACATGGACCCGCAGGGTATCCCCGGCCCCGAACTTGGGGGGCTCGGACTTGATCTGAGACTGTTCAAACAACTGTAATTCGTTCATAATTCCTTTTTCCCATCAAGCGATTCCAAGAAATCCCCGTTCGTGCGGGGGTCCCCGTTGTGTTCCATGGCCTCCAGATCCTTGGCCAACTCTTCGATCACCCGGCGTTCCTGACGACTCCAGGAGATGCGTTGCAAAAGCTCCGGGCGTCGGATCAGGGTGCGCAGCATGGATTGGCGTCGCCGCCATGCTGCCACGGCCCCGTGATTGCCCGAAAGCAGCGTGGCCGGAACCGGTTGTGCTTCACTGCCACGAAGCGGTTGCCAGATTGCGGGTCTTGTGTAGTGGGGGTGATCGAACAACCCCTCGCCGAAGGACTCCGCAATCGCGCTTTCGTCGTCTCCCAGTACGCCGGGGAGCAGTCGGGCCACGGCATCCACCATGACCATGGCGGGCAGTTCCCCGCCGGTGAGTACGAAGTCTCCCAAAGAGAGTTCCTCGTCCGCACCGTGTTGCACCCACCGTTCATCCACCCCTTCGTAATGACCACACACCAAAATCAGGTGGGGCAGTGTGGCCAAGCGACGGGCATCCTCCTGGGAGAAGGTTTTGCCCTGGGGTGACAGCCAGATCACCCGACCCGGTTGTTGGTTTCGGACCTGTTCCACGGCCCGGTCCAGCACATCGGGTTTCAAGACCATGCCCGGACCGCCGCCAAAGGGGGCGTCATCCACCCGTTGATGTTTGTCCAGAGCGAAATCCCGGAGTTGCACCAATCGCGATTCGATCACTCCCCGTTTGATCGCCCGTCCCAGGATGGAACACTCCAGGATGGGGGAAAACATTTCGGGGAATAGGGTCAGAATCGAAAAGCGCATACGTGTGTTGATTCCTCGTTATGCCCGCCGGGTGTGTTCGGTTACAAACCGGGCATCAGTCGGACCAGGATTGTTTTTTCCGGCTCGTTCACCCGCAGGATGGTATCCTGGATGAAAGGGAGCAGGCGATCTTCTCCGGAGGGTTCCCGTACCACCAGCACATCGTTGGATCCTGTGGCCATCAGGCTGTCCACCACCCCCATCTCCCAGGTCGTATCCGGAGGCGCGTTTTCCGGGGAAACCGTTTCGTCCGGAGCGACCAGGACACGCATACCGATCAGGCGGAACCAGTAGTGACGATTGGCCCCCAGGTTCGGCAGGGATGATTCGGGCAGCCACACCTTCAAACCGGCCAACCCCTGGATCTGTTCCCGATTTTCGAGTCCCTGGAGACGCACCAGAAGTTCATCCCCATGGCGACGACCGGACAGGAGAGTGACTTCGTGTTGCGGCGGGCTGTGTGATCCCAGCCACCACAGAGGTTGCCGGGTCAGCCAATCCCCATCCATGTCCGCTTCCGGGCCAGGGTCCGGAAGGATGCGGGCGATGGGATGAGATACAGGCACGACCCGAATCTCGCCGCGCACGCCGAACGCCCCCTTGAGGCGTCCGAGGACCACCCAGGGGGTGGCCTCGTTGGACATGTCAGGCCGTGGCCTCTTGGACCTGTTTGATCAAACGGCCCACCGTGTCGGAGGGAAGGGCGCCGACGCCGATCCAGTGGTTGATCCGTTCCATGTTCAGAGAAACCCGGTCGGTCTCCTTGAGCGGATTGAAAACACCCAGTTTTTCCAGGAAACGTCCATCCCGGGGCATCCGGGAGTCGGCCGCGACCACTGCGTAGAAGGGCCGTTTTTTGGATCCTCTGCGTTGCATGCGAATACGTACCGCCATGGATTGTGCCTCTTTTGGTCTTTATTGAAAGTGAGTCAGTGTAACCGTTGCCTCATGGAGGGGCATCCGGAACGAAAAACAACATATTCTATGCAATTCGCACGAATAGTCAAGCGATTGCTACGCCACGTCGCAAGAAATCCCTGCCGTGTCATCTCCCATCCGGGGTGGTTGCCTTTTTGGAAGGGGGCACTTTACCCGGAACTCTCCTCGGGCGCAAGTTGCGCGAGGGGGGAATTCACCAGATCCGCGTCTCCCGCCAGTTGACCGCAGGCCGCCCCCACATCGCCGCCTCGGCTGTCGCGGATGATGGTGACCAGTCCGGCATTGGCCACGATCTCTTGGAAGCGCAGCATGGTCTCTTGAGACGACGGGGCGTAGGGGGCGCCGGGCCAGGGGTTGAAAGCCAGCAGATTGACCTTGGAGGGGATCCCCTTGAGCCAAGCCACCAGTTCCCGGGCGTCTTGTTCCGAGTCGTTGACCCCGTCGAGCAGCACATACTCCCAGGTGATGCGACCCCGACCCCGCAGCGGCCAGGCCAGTGCTGCCCGTTTCAGCGCCGCCAGATTGAACTTGCGGTTGATGGGCACCAGTTGATCCCGCACCGCGTCCCGCACGCTGTGGAGGGAGATGGCCAGATTGACGTTGAGATTCTTCCCCGCCTCTTCCATGCGGTTGACCACCCCGGAGGTGGAGAGGGTGAGCTTGCGACAGCCGATGGCCAGGCCATTGCCATCCATGATGATGCTCACCGCCCGGGTGACCGCCTCCAGGTTGTACAGGGGTTCTCCCATGCCCATCAGCACCACGTTGGTCACCCGGATTCCCCGTGCCGCCAGGGTGCCGCGCACGAAGGTCACCTGTTCGACGATTTCGGCGGCGGTCAGGTTGCGCCGCATGGGCAGGGTGCCGGTGCGACAGAATGGGCAGGCCAGACTGCATCCGGCCTGGGAGGAGATGCAGACCGTGCCCCGGTTGGTCTCCGGGATGAACACCGTCTCCATGTTCACCCCGTCTGCGCAGGCCAAAACCCATTTTTCCGTGCCATCCGCCGAGACCCGGTGGGAGATGGCTGGGGGTCTCAGCGGCGCGATTGCGGCGGCCAGACGGGCGCGGAACGGTTTGGACAGATCGCTCATCTCCTCCACCGAGGAGGCGAGTTTCACGAACACCCAGGACCAGACCTGCTGTGCCCGATAGGGCTTTTCGCCCCATTGGACCATCAGGTCGGTCAACTCCCCGCGGGTGAGGCCGGTCAGACGCAGTGGCATGGTGGTGGACAAGGCTTGATGTCAGCGGGGACAGATTTCCATTTGATTGAAGAAAAAGGCAATCTCCTGGGCAGCGGTCTCCGGGGCGTCGGAACCGTGGACCGCGTTGGCTTCGATGCTGTCGGCGAAGTCGGCACGGATGGTACCCGGCGCGGCCTTGGCGGGATTGGTGGCGCCCATGACTTCACGATTTTTGGCGATGGCTTCTTCCCCTTCGAGAACCTGGGCCATGATCGGTCCGGAACTCATGTAGGCCACCAGATCGTCATAGAAGGGCTTGCCCTTGTGGACGCCGTAAAAAATACCCGCTTCCGCCGGGGTCAGATGGAGCATCTTGGATGCCACGATCCGCAGTCCGGCGGCCTCGAAACGGGAATAAATGGCACCGATGACATTTTTGGCCACAGCATCGGGTTTGATCATCGAAAGGGTGCGTTGAACGGCCACGGCGGTACTCTCCTTGAGTTTTGGGTTTGCTGACGTTTGGGGTTGGGCATGGGCACACGCGAGGTTCGGGGCCGGATGCCGGATCGTGTATAGCTTGATTTTTGGCTTCCCGCCAAGATATATTGATCGGGATGAGCTTCGATTCGACCCATTGTCCACAAGGGGGGTGTTGATGTCCATGATTCGTTTTTCCCTGACGGTCGTGCTGGCGGCATTTTTTCTTCTGACTCCGGCCCAATCCCGGGCCGCCACGTGGTATACCTCCCCCTTCGCGGCTGACATCCTGATGATCAATCCGGTGGACGACAAGGATCGGGCGGCGGGCAAGCTGTTCGTGGGTCCGGATCGTTTTCGGGCCGAGGGGATCTATCAGGGCACCAAAAAGGTTTTGATCGTCAATCTGGCGGATCGCAAGGCGTTCACCCTGTTTCCCGACAAAAAAGAGTATTATGACGGTCTGAGCGAGGCGTTGATGCCCCCCAAGCCCGATGTGGAACGGATGCCGGATGATCCCAAGGGGCCGTGCAAGACCGATCCGCAATTGTCTTGCACCCGGGAAGGGGACGAGACGGTTCACGGCATCCAGACTGAAAAGTGGACCATCAGGGCTTCCGGAAAAGAGGGAGCCAGTCATGTGGTTTCGATCTGGGTCGATTCCCAGCGGCGTATCGTGATGCGTCAGCAACCCGAGAACGGTCCTGTCATGGAGCGCAAGCTCCTGGGCGTCGAAAAGATCGATGGGCGGGATACGGAAAAGTGGGAATTCAGCCACAGTTTCAAAGAACAGCGCAACCGTTATCTCCAATGGATCGATGTGGCCTTGCGCCTGCCGGTGCGCATGGGGGAGGGGCGACAGGCCACCATGGAGTTTTCCGCCATTCGTGAAGGGGCGCAGGATGGGGCCTTGTTTCAGGTTCCGGCGAACTTCAAGCTGGTCAATCCGCCACCGTTGCCCCCGGCCCTGGGTCCGGAAGGCCCGGTCACCCCCCCGCCGCCTCCGGCGGATCCGAAAAAGGGGGTGCGTTATCAATAATGGGTTTGTCAATGGGCGGTTGATGGCTGGAATGTTTTCATGTCGGTGACGCCATGATTACCGGGTGGGTGATGTGAAGGGGGCGCGGGGAGCAGCCTGATTGGATTGGGATCGTTTGGGCACAGACATGTGTTTTACGCTTCTCCATCTATCCTGTGGCGGTTTGGCAAGGAGTGTGACCGGTTATGGAAAAGGCGTTACAGAATCATGCGAGTGTGATGGACATCCTGCATCGCGCCGTTCGCGAGAGCGTATTGCTGGAGGTGCGGATCGATGGGGAGGAAAAATTGTATGGAGCCCGTCTTCTGACCCTCTCCGAAGATGTGGAAAGTCTGAAAAAACAGGCCGCCGACCTGTTGCTTTCCCGTTATGCCGCCCAGGTGCAGTCGGCTCCCGGGGAGAGTGCCTCCAGTCCGGATCAGGATGAGCGGTGGATTCTCATCACCCCTTTGGAGCCGCCGGAAGGCAACATGCGTATTCGCAAGTCCGCCAAGGTGGTGATCGGTTTTTGTTTGGGATTGGAATTGTTTCGTACCGTGGTGACCTTTCGCAAGGTTCAGCGGGTGGAGACGGGGCAGGCGATAGAGCTTTCCTGGCCTCCGGCCTTTCAGAGTTCCCCGAAGCGTCAACAGCATCGGGTTGATATTCCAAAGGATATGAATCTGGAAGTGCAGGTGCAAAAACGTGGTGCCGAGGCTTTTACCGCTCGGATCGTGGATATTTCTCCTGGTGGTTTGTCTTTTACCTGTGATGCGCTTTCCATTCCTTTGGAAAGTGGGGACAAGGTGGGGCTTTCCATTCGGGGTGAGATTTTGATGGGTACGCCGATCATCACGTTCGGCACCATCACCTCCATGACCAAGGCGCGGGATTCCAAGGATGTGCAGGTTTCCCGGCAGCTTTATGGGGTGCAGTTCAAGATGTTGTCGGTGGCGGATGCCATGTCGGTGGATCGTTTGGTGGAGGCGGTGGAGACCATTACCAAGGGCAGCAGCAGCAGTGGTGCGGGCCGTCCGAGCCGCAAACGGATCAGCGTTTAGACCAGACAACCATTGAAAAAAAGAGCGGGTCTGGGAGATTCTTCTCCCAGGGTTTTGCCTTTTTCCTTTTGTCTTTAACGAGCGATTTTCAAACAAGCTTTTTGAGGATGTTTGATTGGGGCGTTGCCCCAAACCCCACCAAGGGCTTCGCCCCTGGACCCCACCAGGGGGATAATCCCCCTGGACCCGTGATGGTGGTGTAATCTTCCGGAAAACGCAGCTCTGTTCGTGTCAGCGTCCTCCGGAATTGGGGGCCAAAACCTCCCGTTTTCCGGCATGATTGGGTTCGGAGATCAAACCATCCAGGGCCATGCGTTCCACAATGCGCGCTGCGCGGTTGTACCCGATCTTGAAATGACGTTGCACCATGCTGGTGCTCACCTTGCCCGCCCGGATCACCACCGCAGCCGCCTGATCGTACAACGGATCGTATTCGTCGGACATGGGATCCCCCAGGCCGTCATCCCCGTCATCCCCCAGACTGCTTTCCAGGATCGAGTGATCGTATTCCGGTCGCCCGGTGGATTTGAGAAATTTCACCAACTTGTGGACTTCGCTGTCCGACACGAACGGAGCATGGATCCGTTGCAGATGGGTGGTGCCGGGAGGTTGGAACAATCCATCTCCCATGCCCAACAGCCGATCCGCCCCCATGGAGTCCAGAATGGTGCGCGAATCGATTTTCGATGAGACCTGAAACGCCAATCGGGTCGGGAAATTGGCCTTGATCAATCCGGTGATCACATCCACCGATGGCCGCTGGGTGGCAATGATCAAATGCAAGCCGGCAGCCCGGGCCATCTGGGCCAGACGGGCAATGGCGGGTTCCACATCCTTGCCCACCTGGATCATCAAATCCGCCAGTTCGTCGATGATGATGACGATCAGGGGTTTTTTCTCCAGGGGGATCGGCTCTTCCTGCTCCACCGGTCTTCCGGTTTCGGGATCGAAGCCCACCTTGACCCGGCGGGTCGGCTCTTCTCCGGCGATCAGGCACTCCTGGATGCGCTGGTTGTAACCCGAAAGATTGCGCACCCCCAGTTCCGACATCAGACGATAGCGTTCCTCCATCTCCGCCACCGCCCACTTGAGCAGGGTGGCCGCCTTGTTGACATCCGTGACCACCGGGGCCAACAGATGGGGAATGCCTTCGTAGATGGATAGTTCCAGCATTTTGGGATCCACCATCAGGAACCGTACCTCCTCGGGACGGGCCGAGAAAAGCACCGAGCAGATCATGGCGTTCACCGCCACCGATTTGCCCGATCCCGTGGTCCCCGCCACCAGCAGATGAGGCATCTTGCCCAGATTGCCCACCACCGGACGACCGTTGATGTCCGAGCCCAAGGCCATGGCCAGGGGACTCTTGACCTGTCGGAAGGTGTCGGAGTCGAGAATCTCCCGCAGATAGACCGTGCGACGCACCTGATTGGGGATTTCGATGCCGATGACGTTCTTGCCGGGAATGTTGCCCACCACCCGCACCGAAGCCGCCGAAATGGAGCGGGCCAGATCATCCGCCAGTCCGATCACCTTGGCGGCCCGCAGACCCGGAGCCGGATCCAACTCATAGGTGGTGATCACCGGGCCGGGATGGGCGTCGATGATCTGGCCCTTGACCTTGAAATCCTCCAGTTTCTGTTCCAGCAGGCGGGCCGTGGTGTGCAACTCCTCCCGGTCCGGGCCAAGATAGCCGGTATCCTCGGGAAGCCCCAGAATCGACAGGGGCGGCAGCGGGGAAGAGTCGTGTTCCAGAGGCGGCAGATAGGACTCTTCGTCCGGGTCGTTGCCTTCGTCCAGATCCAGGGTTTCATCCAACTCCAGATCCGGATCCGGTTCTTCTTCCAAACCGGGTTTCGGCGCCGGGGACACGGAGTCGGGTGCCGGCCGGGGCGGTTGGGAAAAGACAGGGGGCGCGTCGGTGGCTGGCCGATCTGCGGGGGGGTGCCGCGGCTCCGGGGCAGCCCGACCCACGCCAAAAATCACCCCCGCCCGGGGACGACTGGAGATGGATTCAGTCGGCTCCACCGGCATGGGAGCGGTATCGGAGGCGTCATCCGGATCGAGTTCCACCGGCATGGGAGCCTCATCCGTGAACCGGGGAGTCTGAAAGGGGGATGGCTCCTTTGCTGGCGTGGCCTCGATGGCAACGGATGGGAGTTGGAAGCGGGAGGGTTCTTTCTCCACGGGTTCCGGGGCCTTGGTCAGGAAGGAATCATGAACCGGTTTGTTTGTCTGACCCATTCCAGCATCCGGCATGGGGGACGTTGCTGTGGCCGGTGGGGAGGGGCTTTCCTCCGGTTGCCAACGGGTTGGTTCGGGAGCCGGTTCGTCTTTTTTGTGAAACAGGCCATCCGGTTGCCGGAACGATGGCGCGGTGGCCTGGGCAGGTTTGGACGTTTCGAGGGTGACTGGTGCAACCGGTTCAGCCTTCGGGGTGAATCCGAGGGGTGGAGAGACCTCCGGCGGCGGAGAAAAAGGGGGGGGCGCCGGCATTTTGGTTTCGGAGGCGGGTGGAACCGGTGCATCATTCCCCAGTGGGCGGGGGGGCAGGGGAGCCGGCACGTCGATGACCGGTTCCAGACGCACTTCGTGGGAGTCGGAATGGTCCGAGGGGGGCCGGTGATCGGTTTTTTTCCCCGGGGGGACGAGTTTGCCGATGGCCTCCCGGATCCGGGGCAGGTAACGGATCAGCAGGGCGGGCACGATGGCCAGCAGGGCGGCGGAGGCCAGAAGCACCTTGCTGCCGATTTCGAGGCTGCGGGAGAGGTGGTTGGCGCTGGATTGCAGAATCGCCTCTTTGGATTGCTGCAAAGGGGGTGGTTTGGGCAGACGAAACTCCCCGGCATCGTTGTGGAATGAATCGGCGATAGCGGAAAGAGAGACCCGCAGCAGCACCATCAGGGCCAGCAGGGCCAGGGGTGCCAGCAGCAGAATTCCCCCCCACAGGCCAAAGGCGTGACGCATGGCTTCCGACAGCAAGGTGCCCAGGACTCCCCCCGGTCCGGTGGGGGGAAAGGTGTCGGGACCCGGAGAGGTGGTGGTCAACAAGGAGATCAGGGTGGTGGTGACCAGGGCCAACACCGGGGAGGCGATGAGGCGGTCCAGATAGAACTCTTCTTCGGGCTTGGCCCGCAACAGCCGATAACCGGGCACCAGCAGGAAGATCACCGGCCACAAGGCGCCATAGCCCAGGGCCTGATACAAGGCATCGGAGAGCAGGGCGCCGGTTCGTCCCGCCAAGTTGTGGACCGCCGCGTTATCACTGGCATAGTTGAACGAAGGGTCTTCGGGATTGTGGGACAGCAGCGTCAGCAGCAGGAAGGCCCCGAGAAACAGCAGGACCACACCCAAAGCCTCCCGCACGATCACCAGACCGTATTGGGGACGAGGCTCCGGTTCCTTTTGGGGGGAGGGATGGCGCCGTTTGGGAGTCATGGATCACATCTCCATGACGAGAGGGAAAACCGCTGGCCGGCGTCCAAGGCGTTTTTTGAAAAAACGACGCAAGGCACGCTGGGCGATTTCCGCGGCTCCCGCCACTTCGTCGTCGGCGAAGTCCATGCCTTTGGAACCCAGGGCCAGGGCGGCTTCCACCGCGTCTTTGGCCTCTTCCAGGAGGTCGAGGTTTTCGTCTTCGTAGACCACGCCGCGGGTGAGCAGTTCGGGTCTTTGGAGTACCTCGCCGCTGGCTTTGGAGATGACCAGCAGCACCACGGCCATGCCGTCCTCGGACAGATGCAACCGGTCCCGCAGCACGATATCTCCCACATCTCCCACGCCTTTGCCATCGACAAAGACACGACCACAGGGAATGGTGCCGTCCAGACGCAGGGAATCCCGGCTCAATAGAGCGCGGTCGCCGTTTTCCAGCACCAGGGAGTGTGTTTCCGGGATGCCCAGGCCCAGGGCCAGATCCCGATGGTTTTGCAGATGACGCCGTTCCCCATGGATCGGAATGAAGAATTTGGGACGGGTCAAAGCCAGCATCAGTTTCAGATCCTCCCGGGGGGCGTGTCCGGAGACATGGACTTCCGGCAGGATTTTTTCGTGGATCACCTCGGCGCCACGCTTGAACAGCAGGTTGATCAGCGACCAGATGGTGCGTTCGTTGCCGGGAATGAAACGGGAAGAGAGGATCACCGTGTCACCGGGACGGATCTGGATTTCCTGATGTTCTCCGGAGGCGATGCGCACCAGGGAGGAGTTGGGTTCCCCCTGACTGCCGGTGGAGATCACCACCACCTGATCCCGGGGATAGTTGTCGAGTTTGCGTATGTCGATCAGGATGTCGTCCGGGATGTCGATGTAACCGAGTCCCCTGGCCACGTTGACATTGGCGATCATGGAGCGGCCATTGAGCAGCACCTTGCGCTTGACCGCCGCCGCGGCGTGCATGACCTGCTGGATGCGCTGGATGTTGGACGAGAAGGTGGCCACCACCAGCAGTCCCTTGGCCCGCGGGAACAGTTTGGTGAACACGTCGCTGACGGTCTGTTCCGAGATGGTGGCCCCGGGGCGGTTGATGTTGGTGGAGTCCGACAACAGGGCCAGAACCCCTTTTTCCCCCAGATGGGCGAAGGTGTACAGATCGGTGGGCAGATCGTTGACCGGGGTGTGATCGATCTTGAAGTCACCGGTATGGACAATGGTGCCCAGAGGCGTGCGGATGGCCAACGCCGAGGAGTCCACGATGGAGTGGGTCACGTGGACAAAGGTGATGTTGAACGGCCCCACCTGCAACGGCTGCCGATGTTTGGTTTCGATCATGTCGGCCTGACCCAGCAGACCGTGTTCGCGGAATTTGCCTTCCAGCAGGCCCAGGGTCATGGCGGTGCCGTAGATCGGAACCTGGAGGATGGGCCAGATGTAGGGCATGGCGCCGATGTGGTCTTCGTGGCCATGGGTCAGGACCATACCCACCACCCGTTCCCGGTTTTCCACCAGAAAGCGGGCGTCGGGAATGATGAAATCCACCCCCGGGGTGTCCGGGGAGGGAAAGGTCAGGCCGCAATCGACCACAAGCAGTTTGTTCTCATAGCCATAGACCATGAGGTTCATGCCGATTTCACCCAGTCCCCCCAGTGGCATGATCTCCAGGGGAGCGGGGGGTTGTCGGTTCATTTTCCGGCCTCTTGTGTGGGGAGTGAGCGTTCTTGTTCGCGTTTGCGTTCGATGCCGCGACCCAGAAAGATCGCGATTTCATACATCAGACACATGGGTACGGCCAGCATGATCTGGGAGATGGGATCCGGCGGCGTGATGATGCCCGCGATCACGAAGGAGAGTACGATGTTGTAGCGTCTTTTGTCGGCCAGCGTCCGGGTGCTGATCGCGCCGGTTTTGATCATCAGCAGCAGCCCCAGGGGCATTTCAAACACCAAGCCGAAGGAGAGCATCAGCAGCATGATCAAGCTGACATACTCCGAAATCGACGGCATGGCGGCGATATCCGGGGTGGCGAAGCTTAGGAAATATTTGAAGGCCATGGGGAAAACAAACACATAGGCCATGGATGCCCCCAGAAAGAACAGGGCGGGGGTCATCAGCAGAAACGGCAGAAACGATTTTTTTTCCGTTTCGTACAGTCCCGGAGCCACAAAGAGCCACAACTGGGAGAGGACCACCGGCAAGGCCAGCACGAATCCGGCGAAGGCCGACACCTTCAGATAGGTGAAAAACGCCTCGTGCAGGCCCGTGAAGATCATCTTGTCGTTCGGCCCCATGAGTTCTTTCAAGGGACGGATCAGAAACGCGAAAATCTCTTCGGAAAAGCCCCAGCAGATCAGAAATCCGACCATGATGGCCAACACCGAGATCATCAGGCGGTTGCGCAGTTCGGTCAGATGCGACAAAAGGGGGGCGGTATCGTTGGGTCCCATCATGGGCGGGCCGGATCGTTTTTGTTGGGGGTCGAAGGTGTGGGATCCGCAGGCGCGACGGTCTGTCCGGTGACGGGCGGTTGGGGGTCGGCGGGTCGGATGGGCGCCATGGTGGCGGGAGTCGACTGGGGCAGGGTCGGAGGCGGTGGTGGGGGAGGCGTATAGTGGGAACTCTCCCGCATTTTGGCTTCCAGGTCTTCCATGTGGATGCTGTCCCGGACATCGTTCACGATCCGCTGGAACTGTCGGATCACACGGGCCAGACCCCGGGCCACCTCCGGCAGTTTGTCGGGTCCGATGACCAGCAGGGCAACCACCAGAATGACGAAAAATTCAAACCAGCTGAGTCCAAACATGGAGCTTCACTCCGTTGCATACGGCTTTCAGGAGGCGTCCCGTTTGGCCTGGCCCTCGATGGTCTGAGTGGAGGCGGCGGCGATTTTTTCTTCGGGTTTGTTGGGATCTTCCGGGGGATCCTTGTCGCCGCTCATGGCATCCTTGAAGCTTTTGACCCCTTGTCCCAGATCACGCATCACCGAAGGAAGTTTGCCAGCCCCGAAAACCACCAGGACGATCACCAGGATGATCAATAAGTGAGAAGTTCCCAATCCCATGAAGAGGCACTCCTTGGTGTGAATGGTTGAAGATGATGTGGCGCGGAATCCGGCATGGATTGACGCTGATGATTGTGTCGCACATGCGAATCCTTTTCATGATACCCGAACAGGGAAGCGGGCACCAGGATTCCTCGCACAACGGTTGCAGCCGCTTACGGAGCGCCGGCCTGGGCGATGGCCTGTTCCACGGTTTGCAGAGCCTGGGAACCGGGAGGCAGCAGGGTTTTGAGTTGGTTCCAATAGCCCAAAGCCTTGCTCCGGTCCCCCACCCTGAAGGCGGCGCCACCCAGCAGCCACAGGGCCTCGGGATGATCGGGATGTTTGGTCAGCAGGGCTTGCAACCGGTCGATGCCACCCTGGTTTTTGGTCGGATCCGGGCTTTGCAGTTCCAGTTCACCCAGGGCCACGATGGCGTCTGCCGAGTCGGGCTGGCGGGTGAGGATATGGGCATAGGCGGTCATGGCGTCGTTCGGACGGTCCATCACCACGTAGGAGCGGGCCAGACGCATCCAGCCGGGAATGTCGTCGGGGGTGGATTTGAGCCGTTGGGCGGCCTGTTCCACCATGGTGGCGATCTCCCGGGAGGTGAGCGCCTGCCCGCTGGCCGGGGCGATCTCCCGGGGGGTGCCCATCAGCAGATACATTACGCCGACGATCAGACTGATGCACAGCATGGCCACAATCGCCATGGCCAAGTCCAGGGGACTTCTGGAAGTCGGGGGGGCGGTGATGGCGCCCCGACTGGAAGCGGGCAGGGGTTGTTTGGGTGCCAGGGCGTCCAGGCGGGTCAGCAGTTCCGCCAGCTCCTGTTCCAGGGAGGCGCGGGTGAGCCGGGTCATGGGGTCGGAGACTCCTTCCAGCTCGATCTCCTTGATTTGCATCAGCAGCCCATCCCGTTGGGCGGTCAGTTCCTGTCCCGGATCCCCCTCCAGACCCGCCGGCAAGGGAGCTCCCCCTCGCCGGGAAAAAACGGGGTAAAACACGCCGGCCAACGCGGTGACCAACAGGGCGGGAAGGATCCAGATCCAACTCATGGGTGTGTCTCTTGCGCGTCTTCTAAATAGAGAAAGGGGAAACCGGTCCGGGGGTGACGTTACTTGGTATAAAAAAATGGAGGAGCCGGTTTTCTCGATGCGATAGGGGCAGACTACCCCTTTTCGTCCGATCCGGCAAGTTTCCGTTCCGTCTCCCCAGTGCCTGATGGTGTCATCGTGGCGCCGGGGACATGGCCTGGATCCGTTCCAACTCCTCCAGGCTGCCCAGCAGCAAGAGACGGTCTTCGGCCCGCAGACGGGTTTCCGGTGGCGGATTGAGCAGCACCGGATCCCGGGGGTGTTGGCTGGAGCCGTGATCCCGGGCCGGGCGAATGCCGATCAGGCTGACTCCGTGACGGGTGCGCAGCGCCAGACCTCCCAGGGTGTGACCGGCGAATGGCGTCGGGCAGGGGATGTCGATCAGGGCCGCGTGGTTGCCCAGGGGGATGTGTTCCGCCAAATCCGGGTGCATCAGCCGGTTGGCGATGCGCAAGGCCATGTCCCGCTGGGGAAAGATCGCCTCCGTGGAGCCCAAGGCCCGGATCGCTTCGGCTTCGTTGTCCGAATCCACCTGGGCCAGAATCCGCGGCACCCCGTGTTTGTGCAGGGCGTGGGTGGCCAGCACCGTGATGTCGAAATGACGCCGGATGGCCACGATGGCGCAATCCACGTCATAGGCGCCGATGGAGTGCATGGCGTCGTCGTCCAGGGTATCGCAGCAGATCGCCCGGCTCACCCGATCCCGCACCCGGTTGACCCGCTCTTCGGAGCAGTCCACCGCCAACACTTCGGCGCCCCCTTCCGCCAGGGCCAGGGCCGCCTGCCGCCCGAAGGTCCCCAGTCCCACCACCAGAAAATTTTTCGTGATCATGTTGTTGACCTCCTGGTCAACCGAGGTTGACCGGTTCTTCCGGATAGGAGTAGCGCACCTGTCGGGTCTCTCCGAGCAGGACCGTGGCCACCAGCAGCGGTCCCAGGCGACCGATGAACATCAGTGCGATCAACACCCCTTTGCCGGCTGCGCTCAACGACGGGGTCAACCCGGTGGAAAGCCCCACGGTTCCCAGGGCCGAAACCGTTTCAAACAGATAGGCCAAAAAAGGATTGCCCGTGGTCTCTTGAAAGGAGCGTCCGCCCCCTTCGCTCAGTTGCAACAGAAAAAAACCGCAAGCCGTCACCAGTAGATAACCGGTGACGATCCACACCGCCCTCGATACCGTCTCGTCGGAGAGGCTGCGTTGCAGGCATTCGACTTTGGGCCGGTTGCGGGCGCGGGAGCGCAGCAGGGCGTGACAGACCGCCAGGGTGGTGGTTTTGATGCCGCCGGCGGTGGATCCGGGGGAGCCGCCGATGAACATCAACACGATCACCAGCAACAAGGTGGTGTTGGTGAGTTGATCCATGGCCACGGTGTTGAACCCGGCGGTGCGGCTGGTGACCGAAAGAAACAGGCTTTCCAGGAGTTTGGCTTCCGCCGTGGTTCCCATGGCCCGGGGGTTGCCCCATTCCGCCAGCAGGATGGTTCCACACCCCAGCAGGATCAATAACAGCGAGGTGCGCAACACCAGTCGGGAGTGGAGGGAAAGACGGCGCGGTGTGCCCGCCAGCCGGGTCTTGAGATGACCCAGCAGATCCGCCACCACCACGAAACCCAATCCCCCCAGCACGATCAGGCCCATGATCGCCCCATTGACCCCCCAGTCGCCCCGATAGCGCATCAGGTTGTCTTCCAGCAGACCGAATCCGGCGTTGCAGAAGGCGGAAACCGCGTGGAACACCGCCATCCACAACGCCTCGGCCCCGGGAAAGTCCTGGGCGAAGCGTTGCCATAACATCAAAGTGCCCACCAGTTCCGCCACCAGGGTGAAAACCAGGATGATCCCCAGCAGACGATGGGGCGGAATCTGGGCCAATTGGCCATGGGCAGTTTCCACCAGCAGGCGTTGGGAGATTTCCACCCCGCTGCGTCTGCTGCGCAGCCGGGTGATGAAAAAGGTGGAAAAGGTCAGAATGCCCAATCCGCCCACCTGAATCAACAACAGAATCACCCCTTGTCCGGTTGCGGAAAAGGTGGTGCCCGTGTCCACCACGCTCAATCCGGTGACGCAGACCGCCGAGGTGGCGGTAAACAGGGCGTCGATCCACGAAACCAGCACCGGTTCACTGTGGCGGCTTAAGGGCAGATGGAGCAGCACCGCTCCCAGAAGGATGGTCCCCAGAAACGACCACAACAAAAGCCGGGCCGTGGTGTAGGCGTTGGCCGGCGGGGTGGGAGTGGCGCGATCCATGGGGATTTTCCGGGGAATTACCAGGAGATCCGGAACCGCTTCAGTCCCGCGTTCAACGGAGCCAGCAGCTCGGCGGGCTCCGGTCGTGGGGGTGAGCCGTTCCAGGGGCCAGGGGCCAGCAGGGCGGCAATCTCCGGGGCATCGGTCTCGAAGAGTTGTCGCGCCAGCCGTTCCCGCAGAGCGTCCCGGGTTTCCGGCGACGGGGAGGAGGGGAGGTGGATGTGGTTCATTCCGTCATCAGATCCATTTCCAGTTGCCGGGGGATGGGGGTTGGTCGTCGGTGCCCGGAACGACGGGGGGGCTTCAGCTTGAAGGCCCGGTCCAGCAGATAACCCAGGACCGCCGGTCCCCGTTGACCGAATTCCGTGGGAGCCAGGGTTTCCAGCAATCGGTTGCGGGTCTCCCGAATGGCGTTTTCGTCTTGGGGCGAGCGCATTTCATCCCGCAGCCGGGCACGCAGTTCCCGCAGCAGCTTGTTTTCCAACGGCTTGGGAATCCGGGCCGGGGAGAGGGGCACGCTGCGCAACGGATCAAAGGGTTGCCGATCCGCAGGGATGGCCAGCAGGGTGTGAATCATGGCCGCGGTGGCGGGATCCTTGTCCTGGATTTCCTCCTTGGCCGCCAGCAGACGTTGGAAATCGTCGTCCAGGAGTCGCCAGGGCTGGTTTTCGCATTGGCCCCTGGCCCGGTAATAAATGAAAACCGGTTCATCCGGCCACCGTTTTTCCGCGACCCGGGCGTACAGGGCCAGCAGGGCATGGCGACGGGTCAACGACAGGGCCTCGCAGAGCAGCCGGCTCTCCCCGGGGTCGAAGGTCAGTTTGGCCCCGGCCCGGAAATAACCGGAAAGCAGGGTGATGGCCTCGCTGGTGGCGTCCGGCTGGGTGGAAAAGGAGCGGGTGATGATGCCCGCCAGAGTCACCAGTTCATCCCGGTTGGGAGCCAGTCCGTCGCAGCGGATCAGGTCACGGCGGAACCCGTCCAGAATCAGCGGCGGCACCCGCAGAATGGAGGCCTCCAGGAAGGCCTTGACCGCGTGAACCGCCTTTTGCAACGCCTGCTGGCGTCCTTTTTCCAGGATTTCCTCCCCCCGGTCCGGATCCCCGGCGAGGAACTCCAGCATGGCCGCCAAAAGCCCCAGGGGTTGGGATCCTTCCGCCCGCAGCCGTTCGGCCCGCAGCAGTTCGCGACGGGCCACGGCGAACTCCCCTTCCAGAATTCGTTTGCGGGCGTGTTGCAGATGGGCGCTCAAGCGGGTGGCGAGAATGTCGTCATGGCCGGGATTGAGGGTGTGGATGCGACGCGCCATCCCGGACGCCTTCTTGAAACTGCCCTTTTCCATGGCCGCCGCCATGGCGAAGGCCAGAATGCCTTCGTCGTCGGGAAAACGTCGCGCCGCCTGATCCGCCAGCCGGTGGAACGTGGCCCGCTCCCGTCCCAGACGGTTGCGGGTGTGGAGCAGTTCCTGCCAGGTGGGTTTGTGGTCCGGATCGTATTCCAGGCTCTTTTCCAGATATTGGAGAATCTGGGGCGTGGAAGGATGGGCCTCCCGCTGTTCCAGTTGGGCCATGCGCCGGTACAGCAGAGCGATTTTGAGCCGGTTTTCTTCGGTTTCCGGGCTGTTTTCCAGCAACGAAAGATACTTGCGCCAATAGCCCACCGCCTTGGCGAAGGAGCGTTGCCGCTCGTGATGCAACGCGAACAGCCGTTCCCGTTCCCACTCTTCCAAAGGCCCGAGTTTTTTTTCAAAGGAGCCACGGGATTCCAGGCTCTCCGGCAGCAGATTCAGGCAGGCGGCCCGGGTCTGGACCCGGGGCAGCAACTCCGCGTGGCTCAACAGCAGCTCCAGCAGTCGTCCTGGCGGCGTGGTGCGCTCCAGCTTGAGCAGCAGCTTGATCCATTTTTCCTGGGCGCCGCACAGACGCGCCCCTGTGGCCCGTTCTTCTGTCGGCAGGTCCAGCAGCAGCGCCACCCGCTGTTCGGGGGGCAGGGCGCGGGCACGGGCCAAAGCCGCCAAAGGCGCGAAGGGGGAAGAGTCGGGGATCTCCGCCAGCAGACCCAGAATCCGTTCCGGAGCCTGGGTGGAGATCATCAGGCTTTCCATGACGCGGCGACAGGCCAGAAATGGGGAATCCACCCCGATGGGGGTCAACAGGGTCTGGACCATCAGTTCCTCCCCTTGCTTCAGGGCCTGCATGGCCTGATGCAAGGTGGTGGCGTGGTGCCAGGGGGGGAGATTCCAGGGAGGCAGCAGTCGGGATTCCGGGTCGGCGGTGAGGGCAGCTGCGGCAAACAGTTCCCGGGTCAAAGACCACAACGCCGGATGATCGTAGCGCAGCACCGATTCGTGGGTCATGAAATGGCGCGCACCCCTGGGATACTGCCGGGCGTTGATCATCCACACCAGCGGGGTGGCCGGATGCAGAGGGGTCGCGTTCCCTTGGCGGCTGGCCCGCTCCCACAACAGCAGCGCCTCTTTGAACATCCCCTTGGCGGCGATCTCCCGCGCCCGGTCCAGGGTGGATTCGTTTGGCTCCACAGAGCGCGCCGGCGGGAACTCTTCCGGAGCGCGGGCGCGTTTGCTCAGGGTCTTTTTGGCCATGGGCCGGCTTTCCGGGTGGAATGGATCACGCTCCGGATGCAGGCCTTGGGGTACGGTCGGGTTGGTTTCCATGGTCGATTCGGCAAACCGTCTTTTCGAGTTGGAATGACACCAAGTCACCTGGTTCCCTTGGGTGAGGGAGGTCTTGAGAAAAACGTGCCAATCTGGATGAACAGAGGGTTTCAAGGGGCGTTGCGGTGCTGCGGCATGTCTTGGGAAAAGTCCAGCAGATCATTCAGATGTTCGTTAATGATTGTGACAGGGATGGGAGAGTGGACTGCTTGATCGTTATGAATGGCGATGTTTTTGAAGCCCACCAATGGGTTGCTGCGCCAGGGACAAGGCGGGATCGATGTCAGCGGATCGATGCGGGTGGGGTCAGAATCGCCAGATCCAGATCGCTTTCATCGTCCGCCCCGCCGGTCACCCGGCTGCCGAAACCATACCACAGACCGCCCACACATGGGGGATGCGGTCCAGCAGTCGGGTGACCAGCGGGGTGGGATCCATGGGGTGTGGAATCTCAGGCTAGAAAGAGTTGACCGTCTCGCACCACCGAGGGGATCACCTCCAGGCCCGCGCCGCCCTGGGGCTCCACGCAATGGCCCGTGGCCAGATCAAAGGTCCAGTTGTGGACCCGGCATTCCACCGTGGTGCCGTGATCCGTGCCCCGGCACAAGTTGGCCTTGGAGTGGGGACAACGGGCGCTGTAAACCGTGGCGCTGTCCGCCGTGGTTCGGTACACGATCAGATTGGCTTCCGGGCGTTGCAGACCATGCATGCGTTGCAGGGGGAACTCTTCCAGGGCGCCGAGCCGCTTATCGGCGTTGACGGTCGGGGCCGCGTCCGGGGGTTCGGGCAGCAGATCCATCTCCCGCATGATGTCGATGGCGTCGAGGACTTTATTGAGTCCGGCCGCGGGAAAGGCCATCAGCACGGCGTCCAGGATCTCTTCGCGGCTGGCGCCGGCCTTGAGGGCTTTGGGGGCGTATTGGCGCAAACCGCGCTCGGTTCCGACCGTCACCTTGGTGACGATCTGGATCAGATGACGGGTCTTGTCGTCTAAGGCCTGGACGCTGTGTTTGTAGAAACCAAGCAGATGGGTGGCCGCCTCGGGTCGGGTCTTGGCCAGATAGGTGAGGGCTTTGGACATGAGGAATGATTCCTTCCGGATGATGGAGAATGAAAGAGTGAAGATTGATCCGGATCAAGATTAACCCGGATGGGTGTAGCGGTCAACGCGGGTGTGGTTCACCCCGGTTGTCGTCCCGGCTCCACCACCAGCCAGTGGGCCGAGCCCGACTTGGCCGCAGCCGGCGAGGTGGCCAGAGTCAAGGGAATGCCCGCCTCTCCATTCCGGGGTCCGCCGATGGGGGGGTGCAAGGCTTTCAGAGCCTCGCTGGCTTTGGGGTTCAGGGCCAGATCCTGGGTATTGCCCTCCCGGTCGATGCAGGGAGGAAGCCTGGACAGAATGTCCACGCCGGATTTCTTGAACTCCAGCACCCGCAACTCCTGGAAATAACGGAAAGCTCCCAGGTGCAACGGCGCCACCAGTCCCTCGAACAGGGAACGGGGATCCGGGGCTTCCACATCCGGCTGGGCGCTGCGGAACCGGTAGAGCTTTTCCACCACGGCTTTGGTGAGGGCGTGGACCAACTCTTCGGGGGTGTCGGAACTGGCCATGAGGGTGGCCCGCAGTCCCAGGGTGGGAGTGTCGTTATCCAAGCCGGGATACAGGCCGCCGGGAATCACCGACTTGACGTAATGGCGTGTTTTGGCCAACAGGGGTTCCAGACAACTGCCGGTCAGGGGCACCAGGGTCAGGGCCTCGGAGGAGGCGAGATTCCAGACCCGTTCATCCGGATGGCCCACCACGAACAGATGGGCCTGGATCTGTTGGTTCTTCAAGGCCGTGGCAATGGCTTCGTGGGCCAGTGGCTGGAAGATGGTCTCTTCGGGTTTGAATCCGCAGGCGTTCAGGATCTCCCGGGCCGTGTGTTCCAGGGTGGGATCCGACAGCCCCAGATGCAGGGGTTTGCCCTTGAGGTCGTCCAGGGTTTTGATGCCCGCCTTGGCCGGGACCGCCAGGGTGAAGGATTCGGTGTACAAGGTGATCACGCTGCGCAGGGATTTGATGGCGCGGGGGAAAGGGGTGTTTCCCTCCCAGGCGTTGCGAATCGCGTCGGAGTGGGCCATGGCCAACTCCACCTCCCGGTCCGCCAGGGCGGTGAGATTGTCCGTGGATCCGGATGAAGGCTCCACCCCGCAATGCAGATGCTGGATTCCGGCCTGAGCGCTGTTTTTCAGCAGCGCCCGGCAGATGGCTCCGGCGGTGGGGTAGAACAGTCCGCCGATCTCCCCGGAGGCGATGGTGATCAACGGGTGTCCGGGTTTGATCTCCCGGAGCGGGGCATTGCCGGCGGGGGTCGTTCCCGGCAGTGGCTCGGCCCCGACGGCTGTGGCCAGCAGCAAAACCAGCGACACGAAAGCGATTCTGTTCACGTTGCGCATGCTATCCGGACTCCCCTGATTGCCGATCCCGTCCATTTCAGCCCTTATTGACCGATTTGTTGGCCGTTGTCCCATTGCCCGCGCAACCGCAGGCCGTTGGCGAACGTGATGGTTCCCACCCCGTGTTTTTTGTTGAACTGCCAACCACCGTCGTACTGTTGGCCATTCTGAAAGCGGTAGCTCCCCTGGCCGTGTTTCTGGTTGTGCTGCCACTCTCCGGAGTAGCGGTCACCGCTGGTGAAGATGTAGGTTCCCAGACCGTGCCGGTTGCCGTTGGACCAGGCGCCGGAGTAGTGGTCGCCGCTGGGATAGATGTACACCCCCTGGCCGTTTTGGCAATCCCCTTGAACACAGCCGGTCTTGTTTTGCAACCGTGCCTGTTCCACGGATTGGCGCTGCTCTTCGGCGATTCGGGCCTGCTGTTGTTCCGCCTCGGCCCGTTTTTCTTCCAGTTCGGCGGCCTGTTGCTGTCTGGCGAGGTGATCGGCGAACACCAGATGTCGGGTGCCGTGTCCATAGCGTTTGTCCTGACGCCACTCCCCGACATATTTGTCCCCGTTGGCCTGAATCAGGGTACCGGAGCCGTGGCGCTGATTGCCGCGCCACTCCCCTTCGTAGCGGCTGCCGTCCTTGTAGTAAAAGGTTCCTTGCCCTTCCATCTGGTCGAGACGCCAAGAGCCGCTGTATTTTTCCCCTTTGGCGTAGGTGTAGGTTCCGGTGCCGTGGCGTTGACCGGAACGCCAGTTGCCCTGGTATTCGTCCCCGTTGTCAAAGCGGAAATGTCCGGTGCCGTCGCGACAATTGCCGCTGAGACAGTGGTTTTTGGGGGGATCTTTGGGTTTGGTTGTCTGGGTGGCGCGCTGGGACTCCTCCCGGGACTTGAGACGTTCTTTTTCCTGCTCTTGTTCGAGTTGCCGCTTGTGTTCCTGGTCGCGCTCCCGGCGGATTGCCAGAATGGCCCGATCGGCCTCCCGGATGTATTGGGCCCTTCGCACCACCTCTTCGGCCCAGCGATCGATTTCCGCTTGTTGCCGGCGGGTCTCTTCTCCCAGAGGATCGGCTGTCGGAGCGGGAAGCGCGCTCTCCCTGGCGGCCTCGGTTTTGACTCCCGGGGGGGCGGAGGGGGATGGGGGGGGGAAAAAGGGGGACCAGGCCGGGGCCAGAAAGTGGATGGCCACCGCCAGCATTCCGCCCAACCCCAGTGCCAGTCCGACCAAACGTAAGTTGCCTCTTGGCTGTGGAGGGGGTGGGGCGGAGGGGGATGCCGGTTCCGGTTTCGGCAGGGGCGGAGGGGGTGCCGGGGGGGAGGCGCGCAAAGCGGAAAGGGGATTGGCGCGGATCCACTCGTGTTGGGTCAGCAGTTCGTAGAAGCGGTACAAGGAGTCATGGATGGCGTCTGTTTCCTGGCGGGAGGGGCCCGTGCGGATTTCCTCTAAATACAGTGTCAGATCCGGTTTGGTGGCGTTGGCCAGGGTTTTGTGGTGGGATCGGAGCCAGGATTCCAGGGCGGTGAGGTGTTCCAGTTCGGTTTTGACCGCCCGGGCCGGAGTCGCCTGTTTGCAATGCAGCAGAAAAAAGCTCAATTCTTTGGAAAAATGTTCCGGATAGTACTCGTCGGCTCTCCACAGGACGAGGGGTTCCCGGCATAACGGGCACGGGGAAGGACGGCCATGAGCCGGTACATGATCGGTCAGGGTTTTGAATTTGGCTTTGCAATGGTGACAGGCGACGATGGTTTTCATGCGGGTTTGGCTTCTTTCGTAACGCTGTCGAATGGTATGTCCGATGGTTGTTAATCTAACAGATTGTCGGGTGTGATGCGAGTCCGTATTGCGTGACAGGGATTTTTTTCACGCATGGGACCAGAGGTGATTTTATATGCTTATAAACATTCACAATTATTTTTTGATGGGGGTATTTTCCTCTTTGTTTTTGTAAGGTTTTTGAATTTTTCGATTCCTTTAGAAATAGTATAAAATAGATAATAGCATAAAAAAATTATAACAACACGTTTTTTATTATTTTTTTATGAATAAAAATAAATGAGAAAAACTCATGTCAAACTTTGATTTTTTTGTGTGTTGTGTAGAAAAGAGATTGACCCCGCGTGATTCATGGTCTTATGCTGCATCGCGAAGAAGGATTAATGCAATGCAGGACCACTCTCAAATCCGGGGGGAGATGGGGGGTGTGGGATTCGTTTCTGGGAAGGTGGAGGTGTGCCGTGGAGCTGATCCGCAGGGATGTTTCCAATGGGGTACCGTTCGGCTGTTGGTCGAAGGTCCGGGGCAGGTCGCCCCTTGTCGCCCGAGATGAGGGGAAAATGGAAACCGAGACCGAATTGCCGATGGGATTGACCCCCGATTTCTTGCTCGGTTTGTTCCAGTATCACATGAGCTGGTTGAGTCGGGTTTCCGGCGTCACCGAAGACGAGGCGAAAAGACGGGTGGTGGTGTTGCTGAAGTCGGGCCGGATCGGTTACATGGACGAGGCCGGCAACAAGCGCACCTTGCCCAGCGATGCGATTCATTGGGTGAACCGTCACGCCTGACCCTTTGTGGGGTATGGATTTTCAGCTCAATACATCCAGATGGGCGGTGGCTTCGCTCAAGGGGATGGTCCCCGCCAGAACCTTGCCGATTCCGCTGGCGATCAGGGGTAGAAAGCCCTGGGTTCTGGCGGCGGCCCGTAGCGCGGAGGCGCTTTCGCGACGGGCGATCATGCCCCGCAGTTCGTCGTCGATGGGCAGAAATTCATGGAGCACGGTACGTCCCTTGAATCCGGTGCGGTTGCAATCCCCGCATCCCACGGGATGCCACAGGGTGGTCGGTGTGGGGCCGTTCCACCCCATGGAGAGCAGCCATTGCTGTTCTTCCGGGGTGATGGGAGCCGGACGGCGGCAGTGGAGGCACAAGAGTCGAGCCAGTCTTTGGGCGATTACCAAGGTTATTGCTGAAGAGAGCAGATAAGGCTCCACCCCCATATCCAGCAGTCGGGCCACGGCCCCCGGGGCGTCGTTGGTATGGAGGGTGGTGAGCACCAGATGGCCGGTGAGGGCGGCCTGAACCGCGATGCGGGCGGTTTCTCCATCCCGGATCTCCCCCACCATGATCACGTCCGGATCGTGGCGCAGAAAGTGTCGCAAGGCCCGGGCAAAGGTGAAATCGATTTTCTCATGTACCCTGACCTGGGTGATGCCGTCCATCTTGACCTCCACGGGATCTTCCACGGTAAGGATGTGGCGGTTGCCCTGGGAGAGAATGTAATCCAGCGCCGCCCGCAAGGTGGTGGATTTGCCGCTGCCCGTGGGGCCGGTGAGCAGAATCAGGCCGTGGGGCAGGCGTAACGCCCGGCGCAGTTGTTCCCGGTCTGGGGTGTCGAAGCCCAGTTCCTCCAGTTTGACGATGCCTACTTGCATATCCAGCAGCCGCAACACCACCGCTTCCCCCCGCACCGCAGGGAGTACCGATACCCGCAGATCCAGCTCCCGGTCCGCCAGACGGGCGCGGATGGCTCCATCCTGGGGCAGACGACGCTCGGAAATATCCAGACCCGCCAGCACCTTGATGCGTGACACCACGTGTCCGGCCAGATTGAGGGGGATGGTCGTCTGGGGTTGGATGGCGCCGTCCAGGCGGAAATCCACCCGCATGGCCCGGGAGTCGGGCACCAGATGGATGTCGCTGGCTTTCATGCGGGCCGCGGCCAGCAATATCCGGTTGATCAGGGTGGTGGCGTCGGATCCTGAGATGGCCGGTTCCCCCTTGTCGAGGGCACCCCGCAGATCCAGTTCTTCGGACAGGGTGTGCTCTTGGCGTCCTTTCGGCCCCCCGTACCACAGGTCGATGGCCTGGAGAATGGTGGAGGCGGGAGCGACGCCCACCCGCACCGGATGATCCATGAAAGCCGTGGCCTCTTCGATGTCGATGCGCCGAGGATCGGTTGTGGCCAGCAGCAGCACGCCTCCTTGAAAACGGGCCGGAAAGGCCCGCCAGGAAAGGGCGGTTTGGGCATCGAGACGCCGGGTTGCGGTGCTGTCGGCGGTTTCGGGCTTGAAGGCGAAAAAGGAGAGTCGGGAAACCGCCGCCAGTCCCATGGCCAGGGCCACTTCTCCCAAAGAGCCGGACTCCACCAGGGCGTCGGCCAAAGAGAGGTCGTTGCGGGTGCGTTTGCGTTCTTTGGCGTTTTTCATCTCCTCCGGGGAGATGAGTTGGGTCTGG
The DNA here is from genome assembly GCA_015231755.1 of Magnetococcales bacterium. NCBI lineage: Bacteria > Pseudomonadati > Pseudomonadota > Magnetococcia > Magnetococcales > Magnetococcales bacterium. The sequence continues at coordinate 170,034 of JADGAZ010000001.1, forward strand.
GTCAGAAACTGGACCAGCCCGACCTCCTCTTCGGTGAGGGGGTGACCCAACAGACGGGCCAAGGTGCGGGGTTCCACCAGATCATGGCGCGCCAGATGATCCCGCAATCCTTGATATCGGGGTTCGGAGAGCAGGCGCTGATCGCTGGGAGGCGGCGTGGGGGTGCGGACAGGATGGGTGGCGTCGTTTCCCTGGCTCATGCTGGCCTGCTGAGGGGAAGCGGTCGATCCGGATGGAAAATTCTGTCTTGTTTGGGCATTTGTCTTTAGACTGTTTTGGCAAGGGAGTGGAGCGATCCGTCCCGATGGATGGGTGGTTATTGTGTGAGCACGAAAAGATTATCATTTATGGAATGGGTGGTTCAATGAAGAATGGTCCAGGTGTCGCCCGCCCGGATCCGGATGGGCTTTTGGGGGTGGATTGGGGGGCCGGGGTGGCGCGTTGGGGAGGCGAGGCGGCCTATCGGAAGGCGTTGCTCGGTTTTGTGCGTCGTCATGCCCAGGATGGGGCGTTGGTCCGTGGGGCCGTGGAACGGGGGGATCGGGAGGGGGCCAGGGGCGTGGTCCACGCGATCAAGGGGGGAGCGGCCGCCGTGGCGGCGGTCGGGTTGGAAAAAGCGGCCCGGGAGTTGGAATCGGCGTTGAATGTCGATATGATCACCACCGAGTGCTCCCCCGAGGGGCTTGCTTTCCGGATCGCGGCGTTCGAGTCGGCCTTGCTTGGCATGGTCGGAGCGTCGGGGGGGTGGAGGCGGCATGAGGCGGCAATCAGGGAGTCGGAGCGGTGCGGGGGGAGCGTGCCGAATCCGTTGGATCGGGAGGCGAACGTGGGGATCGGAGAGATGATCGATCGTTTGAGGTTGGGACGGATCCAGGGGGTGGAGGAGGGATTGTGCGCGTTGAGCGGTGCGGGTGTGGTCTCCCGGGTCGATCTGGCGCGCTGGCTGGAAATGTTGGAGGATCTGGAATTGGAATCCCTCCTGGTGGCGTTGCGACGGATCAATCCGGGAGGGTCATCTTGAACAGGCGCCACACGATCTTGCTGGTGGATGACGAAGCCACCAATCTGCAACTGTTGCGGGAGATTTTATGGTCCGAACACGATCTGGTGTTCGCCAAGAGCGGTCCGGCGGCTTTGGAGTTGGCGGCTGCCTCCCCCCAACCGGATTTGATTCTGTTGGATATCCTGTTGCCGGGTCTGGATGGCTACGGGGTGTGCGAGCGGCTCAAGGCCGATCCTCGCACCAGCGCTATTCCGGTGATCTTCGTGACCGTGCGCACCAGCGAGGAGGATGAAACCCGGGGGTTGGATCTGGGAGCGGTGGACTATCTCACCAAGCCGGTGAGCGGACCCATCGTGCGGGCCCGGGTGCGGACCCATCTGGCGTTGCGTCAGGCGCAGCGGGAACTGGAACGGCGCAATGCGGAACTCAAGGAGGCCGCCTTGCAACGGGAAGTGGTGGATCAGATTTTGCGCCATGATCTCAAGAGTCCCCTGAACGCCATCGTGGCGGCACCGGAGATTTTGTTGCACGAATTGCAGCTTTCCAGCCATCAGGAAAAGTTGCTGCGCATGGTGGCCGAATCCGGGTATTTGTTGCTCGAACAGATCAACCGTACCCTGGATCTGTACAAGATGGAACGGGGCGACTACGTTTACGAGCCGGTGGCTGTGGATCTGGTGGAGTTGTTGGAAGGCATTCGTCTCGAAATCGTGGATGCATTGCGGCAACGTTGTTTGCGATTCGAGGTGCGCCTGGGAGAAAAAGTGCTGGAACGCAATGGGGAACAACGGTTCATGGTGGCGGGAGATCCGTTGTTGCTGCGGGCCATGGTGTCGAATCTGATCCGCAACGCCGTGGAAGCCGCGACTGCCGAAGGGGTGGTATGGGTCTCGCTGGAGCGTCGGGAACCTTGGAATGTGATCGGCGTGGGCAATCCCGGGGAGGTGGCTTTGGAAATTCGTGAGCGATTTTTCAATAAATTTTCAACATTTGGCAAAAAACGCGGCACTGGACTGGGGACCTATTCCGCCCGGCTCATCGCCTTGACTCTGGGGGGATCCATCCGCCTGGATCTCTCCCGACCCGGTTGGACCCTGGTGGAAACCATTCTGCCCATGCACGACCTGGATCGGGTTGTTCCGCCAACAAGGTCGGTGTGAAGGGATGAAAATCTTGTTTACCTGGGGTGGTGATTGTGTTATATATATAGTCTGAGTCGGCAGTCGTATCGAGAGCAAAGCCTTACCCGCATGCTGAAGGATCGTTCTGCCAAAATGTTTAGCAACCATCAGGAGTGAAGTGAGAGTACCATGGCAGATCGTGAGACTGGAACCGTCAAGTGGTTCAACGAAGGTAAGGGGTTTGGCTTCATCGAGCGTGCTGGCGGCAAGGGGGACATCTTCGTCCACTTCAGCGCCATTTCCGGCAGCGGATTCCGTACCCTGGCCGAAGGTCAGCGGGTGGAGTTCAATGTCGTCGCCGGTGACAAGGGTCCCAAGGCGGAAAACGTCGTGACCCTGTAAGCTTTGCGGGTGACCGGCGGGATTCGGTTCTGAGGTCTTGTCGGTCACCTTGCGTTTTGAATCCGGATGGGCCGCAAGCAGGCGGTGATATATTTTTTGAGGGTCATATAGTTGACTGGTTGGTTTTTTAAGGGATTGGCCTCCTTTTGAATCGGCTTGTAAACAACTCTTTACGCGAGCATGGGCAAAACGGTATGATCAATCGCAGTTGAAATGGGGTGGTGTGCGGTTGTTGAAGGTGCGGGTTTCCGGTCATGATGTGATTTTTTTGTTTCAATACGGATGGGGATCAATCGGGCCGTGTCCGCCCGGCACCAAAAAATAAAGGGGGTGTGATGAGTCGCAATCGTGAGCAAACCGAGGAGGAGTGGCGTCGGTCTCTTGCCCCTGAGCGCTACGAGGTGTTGCGGTGCGAGGGAACCGAACATCCCTTTTCCAGTCCCCTCAATGGGGAGCGCCGCCCCGGACGTTTCGTGTGTGCCGGATGCGAACAGGAACTGTTCACCGCCTCCATGAAATACGACAGCGGCACGGGCTGGCCCAGTTTCTTCCAGTCCATTCCCGGGGCTTTGGAGACCCGTACCGACTACAAGTTGTTCATCCCCCGCATTGAATACCACTGCGCGGCCTGTGGGGGGCATCAGGGACATGTGTTCAACGATCCGGGGTCGCCATCGGGAAAACGTTATTGCAACAACGGGTTGGCGCTGATGTTCGTGCCGGAGGAGGCGGGTTGAACGGTCGGGATTGTTCGAGGCGGCTTTTTTTGTTGCAGGGCGTGCTTTTGGGGGTGGCCTTGGGACAGGGGGGATGCGCGCCGTTGCCGATTCGCCAGGGGGTGCGGCGGATCGAAGGGGAGGCTCGCCTGGATGGGGGACCGTTGGGAGTCGATGGCCTGGTTCGACCCGGGGATACGGTGACCACCGGACCCAAGGGTCGGATGGTGCTGGTGATGGGTGAGGATGCTTTTTTGCTGGGGGAGAATACGGTTCTTTCCTTTCACGCCGAGACGCTTGCAACCCCCACACCCACCCCGGAGCCGGAATCCCGCTCCACCCCGCAGAAACCAGCGCAAGCGGATCCGATGTCCAGGACAACGGGTTTCACCCTGCGCTCCGGTCGCGCCTTGTCGGTGTTCGGCGCCGGCTCCCGGACCTTGATCACTCCCACCGCCACCATTGGGATTCGGGGTACCGGTTTGTTTCTGCATGTGGCCCCGGAGCAGGATTACCTGTGTTTGTGTTACGGTCGGGTGGACATCCGCATGCATGCCTCCCCCCGCGTCGCCGAAACCCTGGAAGCCCGTCATCATTCGGCCCGTTATCTCTCCCCGGACGCCTCGATCCGCAAAGGCCCCATGATCAACCATACCGACGAGGAGCTTTTCATGCTCGAAGCCCTGGTCAACCGTCGACCCCCGTTTGCCGAGGATGGCAAGACCGGGTATTGACCCTGTGGGACGTTGCGCCATCTTGATCCGGGGGGTGCCCCTGTGAGAAGATCGTTCAAAGATGATCTTGAAATCAGGACCTGCTGTGTATGGGTATGGTAGATGACAGCCCCTCAGGCCGGATTCGACTGTACTGCCGACCGTATGAGACCACCAGGGGACAGGCATGTATGAAGAACGGGAAAGACCGGTTGCCTCTTCGCGACGGCGGCATGAGCGGGTTTGGTTCCGGTACAAGGCTGAACTGGTGCTGTCCGGGGGGCATGCGGTTTCCGGGACCACCCAGGATCTCTCCTTGAAAGGTCTTTTCCTGATCACCGCCGGTCAACCTGCCGGGGTTGCGGTCGGTGATACCGGCACCCTCCGGTTTTCCGTGCTCAATCTCCGCAAGGAGTTCTCGTGTCGGGTGGTCCACCTCCAGTCCAATGGCATGGGTCTGGAAGTTCAAGACTCCGATGAGTCCCTCGAAACCGTGTTGACCGATCTCCAGGCTGGAGATGTCGCCAGCCCCGTTCCTCCAGGCTCCTCCGACTCAAGGGTAACGTGATGAAATCCCATTCGTTTGGCCCGAAATTCCAAGCGGGCGCTACGGCATCCCGGAGCAATCGCTTCCAGAAACCTTCCAATCAGCGGCGTCACGAACGCTATGGCATGCAGTTTCCGGTCACCCTCAGCCTCGATGATGGAGAAACGCTGCAAGGATACTCGGAGGATGTCAGCCTGACCGGCTTTTTTGTCGTCATGCGCCCCGGAAGCGTCGTCTATGTGGACCGGTGCGGCAAGGGGACCATCCAACTTGGCAAGGATCAATACACCTTCCAATGCCGCGTGACCCGCCAGACCCCCACCGGAGTCGGCGTGCTGCTCACCAAGGATTGTGCCATCCTGGGTTATGCCATCACCAACTACGTCTTCAATGAAATGTCCTCGACCCATTTGGGTTCTTAGGTCGTGTTGACATTGGATCCATGTCCTGTCTCCCAGGAGGTGATGCTATCAGCCTTTTGATAAAATTTAAATCATTTGGTATGCTGTTGCCATTGAACCTGACAGGAGGGAGAGATGGCGCTGGGCAGATGGGTGGGAAATAGAAGGAGAGAAACGGTTTTATCAACGGACTGTTAGGGTTGGTTTCCATCCATCCTACCAGAAACGTCAGATTAAGCCTTGCCTATTACAGATCCTGGGGGACAAGCTCAAATTGGACATCCTGGCTACTCATTTCAATGAAGGCAGCCAAACTGGTGTTCGGCATCCTGGATTTTCGATTCTACGCCCTGGCGGATGGTGTCTGGGAAGTCTGTGCCCGATATCCAAAGCGTGGACCGATCTCGGCAGCGTCAGAGAGCAGCAAGATGGCCTTCGATTTTGGGTGAAAATTTTTGGGGAAAGTCCTGAATTTAAGCTCTTGACTTCTTTGCCCTAAAGGTGCTAATATCGTGCTGTTCCTGGTGGATTTTTGGGCTTTTTCTGAGGGAAGCGTATCTGGAGTGATTCTGGTACGCTTCCCTCAGAAAAAGCTTGATGTTGGCAGAACCGGATCAGATAATTTTTTTTACCATTTTTACCGGAAGATCTTATGTTATTAGTTTGTTGTGAACAAACATGAAGAAAAGGATTGAAGATGGCGGATCTAAGTGTAGAGTTGTTGCAAATGTTGCAGGGAGAGTTCGACGCCCGGCGCCGTACGGAGGCCGCAAATCGCCCGGAGGGTTGGATCAGCGTAGGTTGGCCTGCCTATGACATTGGTGAGGTGAAAGCTGGTTTACAATGTCTGCTTGATTTGCGCTTGACCCAGGGCTATCATACCAAAACATTTGAAAAGAGTTATGCTAGCCACCTGGGAATGCATACATCTGTGGCGCTCAATTCGGGATCATCGGCCAATTTTTTGGCGCTAGCCAGTCTATTAGAAAGCGGAGAGGTTAAATCTGGAGACGAAGTCATTTGTCCTGCAGCCACTTTCGCCACTGTCTCTTCGCCGATCTACCAGCTCGGGTTGGTGCCCGTTTATGTTGATTGTGACACACGGACTTGGTGCATAGATCCGAACGAGGCGGAATCGGCAATCGGTGCGCGTACCCGAGTTGTGATGCCGGTGCATAACCTTGGGTTTCCGGCTGATATGCCGGCATTATCCAGCTTGTGCAAACATCGGGGTATGGTCTTGCTGGAAGATTGCTGTGAGGCTCATGGAAGCCAGTCTCAAGGGCGCAATGTCGGCACATATGGTCAGTTGAGCACCTTGAGCTTCCATGTAGCCCATAACATTACTACCGGAGAAGGGGGCATGGTCTTCGCCGAAAGCGAAGAGCGGGCCGTGGTACTACGCTCCCTGCGGGAATTTGGTCGTTGGATGGGATCTGGGGATCGCTACCTCAGCGTGGGAAACTTGGTAGATTATGACGTGCGCTATCTTTTCACTCGACTTGGCTTCAACATGCGAATGACCGATATCACGGCGGCCATCGGTTTGGTTCAACTTGGAAAACTTGATGCCTTAAACGAAGTACGTCGTGCGAATGCAGCTCAACTGGATGCCATTCTGTCTCCCTTTGCCCAGTGGGTCTATCCTTGGCAGCCATTGCCTGGGGATCTGTGCGGATACTATGGCTATCCTATTATGGTCCAGAAAGATGCTCCGTTTAGTCGGCGTTCTCTCTGCGAATTTCTGGAGAAGCACAACATTGAGACCCGTCCCATGATGGGGGGGTGCTTGCCTGATCAACCCGGGTACGTCGGACTCCACCATCGCATCCATGGAGATCTACCTGTATCTAAGTTAATTCGGGACCATTGTTTCTTTATTGGATGCCACCCTTCTGTCGGGATGCAAGGGTTGAATCACATTGCTGAAATCTTCTCGGCGTTCATGAGGAACTTCTGATCCTTGCTTTTTACCCGGTTTGGCATCGCCATAGTACGAATAATAATGAATTTCAGATCACTAACTGAATGCTGGTGATCTGAAATTCGGGGGACCGACCGTCGGTTGAATCGAGAGACGAATGCCATCATTTTCCCGCCAATGCCACAGAGCAATGGCTCTTTCCCTCTGTAAGCAGTCTACTTTTTGTGCCTGTTCGCAGTAGGCTTGACCTCTGCCGATGGTGAGAGCAGTTGCCGTCTTCAAGTGATCAGCATCCCAGAATTCGCTTTGAGCGGCTTACAAGAACAAACACCTCGGCTTTGATGGGAATGTTTCAATTCATTTTACTTAGGACTCTAAACAATGTATGACACGATCGCCGTGATGGGAATGGGATATGTCGGGATGACGTTAGCAGTAATTCTGGCAGAGATCGGTTACAATGTCTATGGTATTGAGATCAATTCATCGGTTGTAACGCAACTTCGTCAGGGGAATCCCCATTTCTTTGAAGAAAATCTGGATGTTCGGTTGCGGCATCAGTTGGCCAGAAAGACGTTGCATATTGAATCGGGCGTCCCGGATATTCCCATAGATATCTTTGTGATCTCCGTCGGTACGCCATTGTTGCCCGGACAACATATCCCTAACTTAGACCACATCCAAGAAGTGGTAAAGGATGTGGGCAAACACTTGAAGAAGGGTGCCATGGTGTTAATACGTTCCACGGTTCCCATGGGACTCAGCCGCAACATTGTGTTACCTTTGTTGGAGCGGATATCTGGTCTGAAAGGGGGGGAGGATTTCTATTTAGCCTTCACCCCGGAACGGACCATCGAAGGCAAGGCGTTGACCGAGTTGCGCAATAACCCCCAGGTAGTGGGGGGACTGACTACCGGCTGTACCGAAAAGGCCGCCATTTTCTTCCAGCGTATGACACCGGCAGTGATCCATCTCTCATCCCTTGAAGCGGCAGAGATGTGTAAGTTGATCGATAATACCTATCGGGATGTACGTTTTGCGTATGCAAACGAAATGGCACAGGCGGCAGAGGCACTTGGTCTGGATATCCATGAAATAATCTGGGCGGCCAATATCCATTATCCGCGCAATAGCATTCCGGTACCTTCACCAGGGGTAGGCGGGGCGTGTCTATCTAAAGACCCCTACATCTTGATGGATACGACCAGCCGTCATGGATATCCTCTGCAATTGATTGCCAAGGCTCGGGAGATTAACGAAGGCTATCCCGGTTTGATCGTCAGGCGGATACAAACCGAGATGGTACGGTTGGGAAGCGATCTAAACCATGCCAAGGTGCTGGTGATAGGTTTCGCCTTCAAGGGAGATCCGGAGACGGCGGACCTGCGGGACTCTACCACCCTATGGTTGCTGCGGGAGTTGAAGGCCTATGCACCGCAATGTCGAATCCAGGGATACGATGCGGTAGTGATGGATTCTGAAATATCTGCTTTGGGTGTGGAGCCAGTAGCCCTTCCGCAGGGCTTTGACGGGGTGAATGTGGTAATTATTGCAAACAATCATCCGTCTTATCGCAAGTGGGATCTGCTGGACATGGCAGAACGCCTAGCACGTCCAGCTTTGGTGTATGATGGATGGCGCATACTGGACAGGGATAGCGTGATGACGTTAGATGGTGTGGGCTACATGGGAGTAGGAATATGAGAACTCTGATTACGGGAGCCGCTGGATTTGTCGGCTATTGGCTGGCTAGATCACTGGTGGAAGATGGACGCAAGGTAATTTTGGTCGATAATTTTAAGCGAGGACGTCATGATCAGGATTTTGAAGGTTTGCTGGCCCATCCGGCCGTCACCTTTCACACGGTAGATTTGACGACCCCAAATCCTTTGGCTATGATTGATCCAGACAGTATCGGAGAGATCTACCATCTGGCAGCCATCAACGGTACCGAAAATTTTTACAACATTCCGGATCAGGTGCTTAAAGTCAATGTTCTCGGAACGCTTAACGTGCTGGATTATGCCCGAGATCATGGTAATATTAAAGTTCTTTATGCCTCATCCTCTGAGGTATATGCAGGCACTGTGGAGATGCAAGGGAGTAAATTTATCCCCTCCGGGGAGGATATTCCTCTATGCATTCAGGATATTACTAATCCCCGATGGTCCTATGGGGCCAGCAAGTTGTTGGGCGAGAGCGCCTGCGTCTCCTATGATAAAGCTTATGGTCTGCCCTTCTGTATTTTTCGATTTCACAATATTTACGGTCCGCGCATGGGTTTTGAGCACGTTATTCCTCAGTTCATGCAGCGTATACATCGTGGGGAAGTTCCTCTGAACGTGTATGGAGTCGATCAAACTCGTGCCTTTTGCCATGTTTCCGATGCCGTAGCAGGAATCCGGCTGCTGATGGAAACCAGTGGAACTTCGGGGATCTACCACGTGGGAAACGATCTGGAGGAGATCCGGATTGACGATTTGGCCCGTTTGGTGCTGAGAACCGTGGGTCGCAAGGAGGAAATCATCCCTCATGAGGCTCCTTCGGGTTCCGTTAGTAGGCGATGTCCCAAACTCGATAAGCTACGTATTCTTGGCTACACGCCCAAAGTTCCGCTCGCAGAAGGGTTGAAATCAACGTGGGCATGGTACAAATCCTATTTTGATCAGATCAGCGGGGTATGCTGAGGTATTAAAAAACGCGATGGTTTGCTAACAGTAATAAAGCATAGAAGATTTAAAAAATCTCTTAACGTTTTAAAAAATACAACTTGATAGGAGAATTGGACATATATCGTCACAAGGATATTATCATTTTTCTGTCGTATTGTGCGATAGATGATTTTTTGTATGACATTGTTTGGCTCTTATCGCCATCGTTAGGCTAAAGTTGAGACTAGGAGGCGCAAATTGTGCTCCTAGATGCAGCGTGTGGTGCTGTTGGAGGAGCGGTTGCGGCAGAGCGTGCGCAACTCGTCGAGGTCACCGTCTGGCGATGGGCCTACCGCCCGGAAAGCAGAACAAGTCGCCCAATGGCCGCAGCTTCGAGGAACGGATCATGACTGTGGCTGCCACTTGTCGCCAACAGCAACGCACAACGTCCTTAAATTCCTGATGCGGGCAATCGATGCGGATTTACGAGACAAGCCCGCCCTCCTTCCTAGATAGACTGTTTTGATGTTTCAATGTTTAAATCCGCCTGAAGCATTTTATCGGGTTGAACGGTTACCAATTGCCGATGGTGAGAGAGACACGGGATTCAATGGGGTGTGTGGCGGCATTCCACGGTTTAGTTTAGCTTTTTTGTCCGAAGAGCATCAGGTTCATTATGCATAACATATCAAAATTATTCAGTTCATTCTTTATCTCCGGGGAGAAAATGTCCGGTTTCCGATTGGCTTGGTCATGACGGGTTCTCTGGCTATGCAGAGGGTTCTTCTTACTGGAGCCACCGGTTTCGTGGGACAGGCTATAGCGCGTGCCCTAGTGCGGGAAGGATGTCGAGTCATGGCTCTGGTGCGTAACCCGCAAGCGGCAAAGATCCTTCTGCCCGACGACGTGGCGTTTTTCTCCTGCAACCTAGAGGACCGAGGGACCGTTGTTGAACTATTTCCTTTGGCGGATATCTGTATACATTTGGCCAGTGTCAAGTTTAACTATAAAGTTCATACCGAACAGGCGCTGATGGTAGCGGAACGAAACTTGGAAATCCATCGCAATCTAATCGAGGGATGTCGAGCGCGTGGCATCCCGAAGGTAATGTTCTTGAGCAGCGTGGTGGTTTACGAGGATTTGGCGCACCATCTTTTGACCGAGCGATCTCCTGTGCGCTTTGTGGATACCCCCGACGGCTACGCATGGTCTAAACTGGTCATGGAAGGTTTGTTCCGGTTTTTAACACGTGAGACCGGCATACAAAGCATTTGTGTCCGGGCAGACAATACCTACGGACCGGGTGACAGCTATGCCGTGCAGGGTATGCAGGTCATTCCATCCATAGTGCGTAAGGCGCATCAGGACAATCCTCTGATAATCTGGGGATCAGGGATGCAGAAGAGGACTTTTCTATATGTGAATGATCTGGTACGTGGATTGTTGGCGTTGTTGGGCATGGAGCGGAATATTCCGGAGGTGATCAACCTTTCGTCTTCCCAGGTAGTTACTTTAATGAATGTCGCCCAGGAGGTGGTGCGTCAGACGGGTCGTGAAGTGGAAGTCGTGGTAGATACCGATCAGCCGGAAGGCAACGCTTGGCGCTGCATGGATAACAGCCTTTTCCTGAAAACTGTAGGCCGGGATTTTTTGTTTACTCCGTTGCAGGAGGGACTGAATGCTACAATTAGAGATTTTCGTACTCGATTTACAGAGCATGATGGACTCCAGATTTAAAGTTCTGCAAAAACTTAAAAAAATCGGCTTCTTGCTGTTTCATGTGGGGAGGGTAAAGTTTAATCTCTATGCGCAAGATTAAATCCACAACCTTTAACCGGTATCTGGACTTCCAGTCCGCAAGCCCAACTCGCCGGGTTTAGATTGTTTTTCTTTAGTTTGGTGCCGATTATGAATATTGCGGTAATGAGGTGCGTTAGTCGCCAACGAGATCTACGAGCGTGTTTTCAACCACTATGCAATGCGGTCAGGCCAGCCTTGTTTGAGGCTCGTTGCAAATAAGGAAGGCTCTCTCATCTTATGAAAACGTACCTTTGTGAAAAGTAGCATGAACATGTGTCGTTCCAAAAGAGACGTACCCGATGTGTTTAGTCCCGGAGTGTGATGGGTTGGATCAAGTCTGAACCGTTCAGGTTCAGTTGTCCATACTTTTGAGGCTTTTCAGTCTTTTGGCGTGGTTATAGGCCATAAGGAAGGCGTTTAAATGCTCTGTGAGTTGGGCGTGTGAGGCATAGTGATACCTCCTTGACCGTGGTCTCCTTGAGTGTTCTATTCATTCGTTCAACCTGACCGTTGGTCCAAGGATGGTTAGGTTTTGTCAGGAGATGCTCAATACCTGGGCTTGACATGTTCGGTCAAAAGGGTGCTCCCGTAGGTGGGTGGTTGCTCCGGTTCGGTTTCTGGGCAGTTCCGTGAACTGGATGCCGTTGTCGGTAAGCACCGTATGGATCTGATAAGGGACGACCTCGATCAATGTCCCGAGGAATGAAGCCGCTGTCTTGCGATTGGCGTTTTCGTGGAGTTCGGCATAGGCGAACTTGCTGGTTCGGTCAATAGCCACGTAGAGATACAGTTTGCCCTCCTCGGTGCGACTTCATCGATATCAACATGAAAATAGCCTATAGGGTAGGATTTGAATGTCTTTTTTGAATTTTTATCGCCCTTGATTTTCGGAAGACGGCTGATACCATGGCATTGGAAACAACGGTGCAGTAAAGATCGAGTCAGTACCGGGATCATGGCCTGTAAGGCGTAAAGACAATCATCTAGAGGAAGCACGTGTGCCTGCGGAATGCAACGATTATCGCTTCCTGTTCGGCTGTCAGTATGGTTGATCGCCGCTCTTTCGGCCCCATGGGCATATCGTGAATAAAATCACGCTTGCGCCATTTCATGACCGTCTTGTGGTTGAGATCGTACTGTTCAGCAAGCTCCTGGATCGTAGCTTGCGATCGTTGTATTGCAGTTCGGATGGCGTACGTGGTCTTTGGCGCTGCCGTGCAGTATCATTGCAGTTCGGATGGCGTACGTGGTCTTGGCGCTGCCGTGCAGTATCTGGCTCATAAATCCTCCTGTGATGGAATGTCAGTATACCATCCATCACACGTTGGGACCAGACACCGATCTGATTCGGACTGTCATGGCTCAAGCCGCCAACCGGGCGGGGATCATGCCCATCAGGATCAGCTTCAAGGGGGCGATGCAACAAATGGACGCTTTTGCGCACCGGGTCGCCATCGGCGATCAACAAGCCCGTCTTGTGGACGAACTGTTGCGCGCCATTGCGTACTATCGAATCGGCATCGACCTGGACGTGTAACCTTGAGCCGTAAAACGCCGGCCAAAGGCTTATCGACGCCTCAGCCAACCAAGGGCAGAGGCTAGATTATTCCTGGAGAAATATGAGGTTGCGGCTAACTAAGCGCCATTGCCCTATGGTCTTTGTGTATGGGTTTAATCAACAATCAGATCGGTTAAACAAAGCATCAAAATGAAAAACATCCTTATTGATCCGTCTTATCCGGTTTTTAATAATAATAAATTGTTTGATCTTCAGGATCCAATTTTGAACCATGATAATCATTTGTTGCAGTTACATGTTCTAAAGGAAAAATTAACGCGTCAAAATATCTCGATCAATACGGCTGATCTGTGGCAGGAAAGCTCCAAGACTTCTGGTATTCTGTATCGCTATATTTCTCTTGGAATGATGGAAAATATTAAGAGATTTGAAAAGCAGGAATCAATAGTGCTGGATTCATTTGTGATCATGGAACCACCCATTGTGGCACCCGCTCTGTATGACGCCTTGCCACTGTTGACAGATAAATTCAAATATGTTTATATGCACAATGTAGAAGGCAACGGTTACTCCCTGTCTGGTGTTGATCGGAAAAAACTTCGCAGGTTTTATTGGCCGATTCCCTACAACACGGTGCTGGATGCTGTCTGGAGTCATGAAAATCGTGAGCATCGTATTGTTGTTATCAACGGCAATCATCGACCCAGATTACGATTCCAGGAACTTTACAGTCTGCGTATTCAGGCGATGTGTGCGTTGGCTGAATTGCAGGCTGTAGATCTGTATGGCAGAGGATGGGAACGCTGGTGGTCGCGCGAGTCCATGTGGTTACCGTATTGGATGCATCGAAAAAAGCTGATGACGATTTACAAAGGGTCTTGTGTGTCAAAATTCGATATATTAAAAAAGTATCATTTTTGTTTATGTTTTGAAAATATGGCTATGACTGGTTACATTACTGAGAAAATATTCGATTGCCTGTATGCGGGAACGGTTCCATTATATCTTGGGGCGCATGATATTGAAAAATATATTCCGTCAGAGGTGTTTATTGATTGCAGACAATATGAAACTTGGCAAGATATGTGGAGAGATTTAAGAACAATATCTCTACAGAAAATCAGACAAATCAAAAAGGCAGGAAGAGATTTCTTGCATTCGGACATGTCAAAACCTTTTTATCGCTCCATGGAAAACATTATCTTTGCCAGGGAATAGGCCATGATCCAATGGCGCTTAGTTAGCCGCAACCTCATATTTCCTCAGGGATAATCTAGCCTCTGTCCTTGGTTGGCTGAGGCGTCGATAAGCCTTTGGTTGGCGTTTCACGACTCGAGGTTCCGCACGTCCATGTCGATTGCCGATTCGATGGTACGCAATGGTGCGCAATAGTTCGTCCACAAGATGGGCTTGTTGATCGCCGATGGCGACCCGGTGCGCAAAGGCGTCCATTTGTTTCTTTCCCTCCCAGAAAACCCACCGGCCCGATTTTGGCTCTTTTCAACTGGCCTTTGGGCGTTGGATTTCGCTGGATAGTAAGGCCAATTACAGCGCCGGGTTCAATCTGGGGCTTTTGATGCGGCATCTGCCGGGGTATGGCACACCGAAGGAGCGGGCGAGTGCTCGTTACCTTTTTGTCCTCCTGCTGACCGATGGAGATGTGCTGCTTTTGGGTGTCGGTCTGGCTGTCTGCGGTGAAATCTCTGCTCGTGATTTTCCTTTCCGAAACTGAATCAGATTACAAAAGGTATATAATCCGTTTCCATTGGTCATCACGCAGTCACATCGATCCATAGCATCACCTCCTGCGAGACAGGATGGGGATCAAATTATTGAATGTCGACATACTCTGGTGCTTTTTTTAAGGTGAAACGGGCCAATGCACGGTTTGACGCGGGGGATGCAGGTCTGATACACTTGGTTACAGGAGCGGTATGGGTTGATTCGGGGCATGGCCTGCCTCTTTCATGGACCGATGGTGGGAGAGATCGATGCGTGGTGTACGCAGAATGCGACTTCTGGTCGCTTTTGGTCTGCTCTCCTTCATGATCATGGTGGGCCTTGTCGGTTTGTGGCATCGGCAGGCCATGATCGCTCAACTGCTCGCCCAGGGTCAAACCGGTCTCACACTCCTCTCCCGCGTCGTGGTTTCCGACCTCGGACCGGACCTCTCCGCGCTCCTGGCCACCCCTTTGGAGCGTGAGGCCACTGTGGAGCCTCCGCCCGAATTCTCCAGACTCGACACGCGGCTCGCCCCCCATCTGCGCGCATACGCCATTTCCCATGTCACCGTTTTCAATCTTCGGGGTGAGGTGCTGTTTTCCACCGACTACCGGTACGCGGTCGGTCAGGATCACTCCGGCGACGAGGCGGTCAAGGCGGCTCTCGCCGGACGCATCACCACCGCGCTCGATGCCGGGGCGTCGGTCCTCGGTCTGGATGGGGGCACGACGGATCGTTTCCTGCTCAAGAGTCATCTGCCCCTGACCCGTGAGAGCGGATCGGCGGTCGAGGGGGTGTTCGAGTGGCATCAGGATGTGACCCCCTTCGTGGAGCGGATCCGGGTTTCGTTGTGGCAGGAGATGATCACGGTGGGTCTGTTCATGGCCCTGTTCGTGGGCCTGTTCAGCCTGGTGGTGCGGCGTCTGATGCGGCACATCCGTGCCCACGAACAGAACCGCTTGCAGTTCATGCAACAGATCCAGCAGGACAAATCCGAACTGGAACGACGTATTCAGGATCGCACCCGGGAGCTGACACGCACCAATCAGGCCCTCCAGATCGAAGTCCAGGTGCGGCGTCAGACCGAAGTCGAACTCTGTCTGGCCGCCAGCGTCTACCAGAATACCACCGAAGGGATCATGGTCATGGATCCCAAGGGGATCATCGAATCGGTCAATCCGGCATTTGTGGCCATCACCGGCTATTCGGAAGACGAGGCGATCCATCAGTCCATGAGTATGCTTTACTCCACCCAGCACGACGCCTCCTTCCATCGGCAGATCGAACAGCAACTCGCCGCCCACGGCTGCTGGCGGGGGGAGATGTGGAGTCAGCGCAAGAACGGGGCGATCTATCCGGAGTTCGCCAATATCAGCGCCATCCGGGACGGGGATGGGACGATCCGTCAATTCGTCAAGGTGTTCACCGATCTTTCCGGCATCCGCAGTTCGGAACAACAGCTTCATTTCCTGGTGCATCACGACTCCCTCACCGGACTGCCCAACCGCTTGCAGCTCAAAGACCGGATGCGGCAATCCTTCTCCTACGCGGTTCGGTTCAATCAGATCGTCGGGGTATTGTTTCTGGGCATCGACCGTTTCACGTTGATCAACGAGGCGGTGGGACGCAATATCGGGGATCGCATTTTGCGGGATGTGGCCTTGCGGTTGACCCAGTGTCTGCGGGATGAGGACTCTTTGGCCCGGGTGGGAGGTGACGAGTTTGTGGTGATCGCCACCGGTCTGCTGCAAGGAGGCAATGCCGGACGTATCGCCCGCAAACTCCTCGCCACCCTGAGCGAACCTTTTTTGGTGGAGCAGGAGCGTTATTATCTGTCCGCCAGCATCGGCATCACCCTGTTCCCCCTGGACGAAGGGGACGAGGACAGCCATCTCAAAAAAGCCGAGTCCGCCATGCGCCGCGCCAAGGAGCAGGGGGGCAACGCCATCCAGTTTTTCACCAAGGAGATCGACGCGGTTTCATCCAAGCGTATGGCCATCGAGAATGGTTTGCGGCTGGCCCTGGAGCGCAAAGAACTTTTTTTGCACTATCAGCCCCAAATCGATGTGGTCACCGGTCGTCTCATGGGGGTGGAGGCCCTGGTGCGCTGGAAGAGTCCCGAACTGGGATTGGTTTCGCCGGTCAATTTCATTCCCATCGCCGAAGAGAGCGATCTGATCGCCGCCATCGGGGAATGGGTGTTGCGGACCGCCTGTGAACAGAACATGCGCTGGCAGGAAGAGGGGTTCGCCCCCATTCGCATGGCGGTCAATCTGTCGGCGCGCCAGTTCCAGAATCCGGATTTGCCGGCGAGAATCACCCGGATCCTGAAAGATACCGGGATGGATTCCCACTATCTGGAGCTGGAATTGACCGAAGGTATGTTCATGCGGGATATCGACGAAACCGTCTCTACCTTGCATACCCTCAAGTCCATGAATCTGCAATTGTCCATCGACGATTTCGGCACCGGTTACTCTTCTTTGAGTTATCTGAAGCGTTTTCCCATTCACACCCTCAAGATCGACCGGGCGTTTGTGCGGGACATCATCGCCGATCCCGATGACGCCGCCATTACCAAGACCATTGTTTCCATGGCCAAAAACCTGAATTTGCAGGTGGTGGCCGAAGGGGTGGCCGCCCCGGATCAGTTGGAGTTTCTCCGTTCCTTGGGCTGCGATCTGGTGCAGGGATTTTTGTTCAGCCAGCCGGTTGCGCCGGAGGAGATCGCCTTGTATTTGGAAGAAGATCGCATGTATGGCCAAAAACCCTCTTTTGCGCCCAGATTGCATTCCGGCGGCGCATCGGTGATTATTTTTCCGGAGGCAGTCAAACAACAAGAAGGGATTGATTGATGATCAATATGAGCTTTTTCCGGGATTTGCCGATTGGCCGCAAGCTGGGGATCGCGTTCGGGATCACCGGGCTGTTTTTTTTGAGTGTGGTCTGGCAATTTCACGACGCCCTGTTCGACTCCCTGGACTCTTATGAATTTCTGCAAAGCGAATACGGGGATCGCAAGGACCATTTTCTGAACATTCATCGGTATCTCCTGGAAGCCCGGCGGGGCGAGAAGGATTTTCTGGCCCGCAAGGAGGTCAAGTATGTGGAGCGGGTGACCCACTATGTGGGCCTGGCCCAAAAGGAGGCCGAACAACTGAGCCGGTTGAAAGAGCCGGTGGGGGGCATGACCGGTGTGCAGATGGCCGAAAAGGTCCGGGGGCTGATCGGGCAGTATCATACGGCATTCCTGGAAATCGTCGAAGCCTGGAAAATCCAGGGGTTGGATCCCGGATCCGGCTTGCAGGGACGGTTCCGCAAGTCTGCCCACGATATGGAAAAGATCCTCAACGATTTCGATCTGGATCAACTGGTGGTGGAACTCGGGGAGATGCGGCGCAATGAAAAGGATTTTGTGGTGCGGGGCAAGGCCAAATACGTCACCCAGTTTCAGACCCAGGCGGGTCATTTCAAGGGCTTTCTGGTCGTTTCCCAGGTGAACAAGGAACTCAAGGAGAAACTCGTTGGGGCGTTGAGCGATTATCGCGCTGCGTTCGAGGCGTTTGTGCCGGTGCGTCACAAGGATGTGTTGACCCAACTGGAAGATCCGCTCTATCTGCGCATGAGCGAAAAGGCCCATGTGGTGGAAGAGTTGCTGGAGAGCCACTATGTGCCCGGTATCTGGAAGAATTTATTGATGATGCGGCGTCATGAGAAGGATTATCTCATGCGTTTGCAGGATAAATATGTCAAGCAGTTGCGTGATGTGGCGGCGGTGATCGTCGGGAATGTCAATGAATCCGCGATTCCCAAAGATGTCAAGGAGCGAATTCTGGCCAATGTCACCGATTACGAGGAGAGTTTTGTCGCCCTGGTGGATCAGAATGGACGCATCAACGGGGTGAGCGACAAGATGCGTGATGCGGTTCACCGCATGGAGCCGATCATCGACGAAAACGTGACCGCCGCCGTGGAACAGATGAAACGTCTGGAGGTCCAGACCCGGGGAGAATCCCGTACCCGCGCCACGGTGGCGTTGGTGGTGGCGGTGGTGGCGGGAGTGCTGGCGACGTTGTTTTCGATTGTGATCACCCGGTTGATCACCGGTCCGTTGGGGACGCTCAACCTGTTTGCCCGTCAGGTGGCCACCGGGGATCTGAATGCCGGGGTGGATTTCAAGCGCAAAGATGAGATCGGTCAACTGGGGAGGACCATGAACCAGATGGTCGCCTCCTTGCGGGATCTGGTTCTCAGCATGTCGGGCAATGCCCAGGCTCTGGAGAAGTCCGCCCTGGAGTTGGCGGAGGTCTCCAGTCAGTTGAGTGGCAGTTCCGCCAACATGACCGAAAAGGCCGGCACCACCGCCTCGGCGGTGGAGGAGTTGAGCGCCACCATGATGCAGGTGTCCTCCTCGGCCCAGGAGGCGAGCGCCAATCTCAACAGCATCGCCTCCGGCACGACTCAGGCCAGCAGCAACATTCAATCGGTTTTCGAGTCCTCCCAGGAGACCGCCGCGGTGTTGAGTCAGGTGGCGGAAGCCTCGGAGCAGGTGAGCCACGAGTTGACTGCCATCTCCGCAGGCGCGGTGCGGGCCAATCATTCGGTCACTTCGGCGGCGTCGTCGATTCAGGATGTGACCGCTTCGTTTCTGGCGGTGCGGGAGCGTTGCGCCTTTGCCGACACCCATTCCCAGCAGGCCGCCGACCGGATCCAGAGTTCCGAGGGGGTGATGGTGCAACTGGCCCAGTCGGCCCAGGAGATCGGTTCCGTGGTGGATGTGATCAACAACATCGCCGAGCAGACCAACATGCTGGCCTTGAATGCCTCCATCGAGGCGGCGGGGGCCGGAGACGCGGGTAAGGGCTTCGCGGTGGTGGCCAACGAGGTGAAAGAGTTGGCCCGGCAGACCGGTTTCGCCACCCAGATGATTCAGGATCAGGCCGGGGCGATCCAGGGGCAGTCCGGGGAGGTTTCCGACGCGATCCGGGAGATTATCCGTTTGATCGAAGGAATTACGGCGGCCAACAGCGAAATCGCCCAGGCGGTCAACACTCAGTCGGCGGCGGCGGAGGCGGTTTCGTTGGCCATGGAGATTTCCGCCGGAGAGACCAGCGAAGTGACGGATCGTCTTGGTGGCGCGGTGGAACGGCTTTCCGGGAGTTCCGGACAGGTGATGCAGGTGTTCAATCGTTTGCTGGATGTGAGCAATCAGATGGGGCAGGCCAGTCAGGGGATCGAGGATGTCTCCCGAAGCGTGCACAACGCCTCGGAAGGGGCCGAGGAGATCACCCGCAGCGTCACCGAGGCGGCCACGGCCACGGGAGAAATCGCCCGGGCCATGGCGGCGGTCAACGATGAAGCGGGTCAGATGCAGATCATCAGCGGCGTGCTCGATCAACGGGCCGGTCAATTGACCGGCATGGCCAGGGAGTTGAAAGGATTGGTGGCCCGGTTCAAGGTGTGAACCGTTTGGCTTTCCTCTTCCTCCCGGACCACCGGAAAGCGGACCAGCAGTGGAAAGATCAACCTCCCGCACAGGTTGGCGCGGGCAGCGAGGCCCGGAAACGGGTGGTGGAGCGATGGCCATGTCCGGATGACCCCGTTGTCATCCGGGCAACCGGCCTGGAAGCGTTTGGACATGGTTTCCTTGTTTTTTGTGTGCGGTTCGATGGTTCTGATGTCACCCATCCGCCCTGTTGTTCAGGGGGGAATCTTGTTCCTGCATCTTTTCCAAGGTCATGACAACCATCTGATTGAAGGAACGGCGTTCCGTTTCGGCCTTGTTTCCGATCCACTCCGCCAGGGATTCGGGAAAGCGCAGGGATTTTTGTACCATTCGGATGTGTTTGTCGGTTTTCATGATTGGGTCGTCTCCCATGGTTTGAAGTCAATTCTGGTGAGCATGATCCATCACGGCGTGGAAGAAAATCAGTTGCATGACTTCAGCATGCCGGAAGAAAATGGTGGAGTGGTGGTGTGGTTGAATGGTTTGGGGGTAGAATGAGGATGGTTTGGGTTGGTTTTGCTTCGGGAAGGATGGTGGTGGAGGTGGGAGGTGATGCCGGAGGAGTGGGTGGTGCTGGTGCATGGATTGTGGCTGGATGGCTCGGAGTTTCTCTGGCTGGATCGGCAGTTGCGCCGGGATGGTTATCGGGTGTTGACCTTTCAATATCCCACGGCGCGGCGTGACCTGGAAGACAATGCCGAACGGTTGTGGGAGTTTCTGGAACTGCGTTTCGGACCTGGCATGAAACGGGTGACGGCGGGTGCGGTTCATCTGGTGTGTCACAGTCTGGGGGGGCTGGTGGCCCTGCGCATGCTGGAACGCCATCCGGAGGCTCCCATGGGTCGCATGGTGGCTTTGGGGTCCCCGTTCCGGGGGTCGCATTCCGCCCGACGCATGGCCCGCTGGCCGGGTGGGGCCTGGCTGCTGGGTCGCAGTCTTGAGGGCGCTTTGGATGGTCAACGGGAGTGGCGCGTGCCTCCGGGACGGCAGATCGGCGTTTTGGCGGGCACGCTTCCTTTGGGTCTGGGGCATCTGGTCTTGGGGCTGGAGTCTCCCAACGATGGGGTGGTGGCGGTGGCGGAGACCCATCTGCCCGGAGCGGTGCATGCCACGGTGCCCATGATGCATGTGGGGCTGGTTTCCTCCCCCCGGGTGGCGAGTTGGGTGCGACATTTCTTGAAAACAGGAGAGACGGAATGGTGAATCGGGATTGCAACCCTGGGAGACAACCATGAAACCAGGGGCCACGGGGTTGACCCGGGTGATCAATGCCGCCGGATACTCCATGTTGGGCCTGCGGGCCGCATGGCAACACGAGGCGGCTTTCCGCCAGGAACTGGGACTGCTGGTGATTCTGTTTCCCCTGGGGCTGTGGTTGGGTCGCAGCGGGGTGGAGCGGGGATTGCTGATCGGTTCGTTGCTGCTGGTGCTGATTGTCGAGTTGATCAATTCGGCGGTGGAGGCGGTGGTGGACCGGACCGGTTCGGAATGGCATCCCCTGTCGGGTCGCGCCAAGGATATCGGATCGGCTGCGGTGCTGGTGGCGATGATCCTGGTGGCTCTGGTGTGGGGATTGATTCTGTGGGAGCGGCTGGCGTGAGCGACGCGGGGAGGCCATAAGGAAGCGCGCATGTCGGAGCGAACCGTTCAGCGCATACTGGTGGTCCTGTTGGTGGTGGTGCTGGGATTGTTGTTCATGCGGCTCGGCAAGAGCATGTTCATGCCTTTGCCATCCACTTCCGGACCGGAAATCCCCCGGGAGATCACCTGGCGAGTGGGGGTGAGCAGTGCCCTGGGTCCGGTCTCCCGCATGGCGGTGGAGCGGCTGGCGGAACGGGTCGCCGCCATGAGTCATGGCCAGTTTCGGCTCACCCTCCACGCCTCGGCGGAACTGGGGGGGGATGACCGCATGCTGGAATTGGCCAGTCGGGGGGAGTTGCCCTTGCTGGTGGTTCCCCACGCCGCCCTGGGGGGGCGGATCGAGGCCATGCGGGTGTTTGATCTGCCTTTTTTGTTTCCGTCCCGTGAATTTGTCAATCGGGCCCTGGACGGGGAACCGGGACGGATTCTTCTCGACAAGGCGCGGGATTTGGGACTGGAGGGGCTGTCCCTGCTGGATGGGGGATGTCGCCATCTGCTGGCGGATCGCCCGTTGCTGGACCCGGAGGCGTTCGTTGACCTCCAGGTGTTGGATCAGAGCGACAATCGGGTGCGTCAGGAGTTGTTCAACCATCTCAAGGCGGTGCCGGTGGTGGGCGTCTCCGGTGTCCGTACCGGTCCGGAGCCGGGAATACAGGTGCTGGAAGATACCTTGTGGGGTTTGGCCGGCGCGGCCCGTCCCGCGGTTTTGAACCATCTGACCTTGAGCGGTCATGGTCATTCGGTGGATTTGTTGGCGGTCAGTCGCGACGCCCTCGACATGTTGACCTTCGGCCAGCAGCGGATTTTGCTGGACGCGGCCCGGGAAAGCACTTGGTGGGGCCGCGGCGAGCTGCGGGTCCAGGAGGGCAAGATGCTCCAGGAGTTGCGGGACGAGGGGGTGACCGTGCATGAACTCTCTCCGGAAGGCCGGGAGCGGTTTCGCGCCAGCTTCGCTTATGCCCCCCGCAAGTTTGAAGAACGCATCGGACCCGATGTGATTGCCCGCATGGCGGAATGGCTGTTGTTGCGGGGGCAGGAGTCGGATGGGGAACGGCGGGAGATTTTCGTGGGACTGGATGCCCAGTTGTCCGGGGAGAGCGCCGGAGTTGGGTTGGAGTTGTCCCGTGGGGTATTGCTGGCCATTGAGGAGATCAATGCCCGTGGGGGCGTTTTGAACCGGAAAATGCGTCTGGTGGCCCGGGACAACCATGGATTGGCCACCCGGGGGGTGGACAATCTGAAATTTTTCGCGGGGCTGGATGATCTGGTGGCGGTGGTGGGGGGACAAAAAAGCTCCGTGGTGGCCGCGGAGGTGGAAGAGGTTCACGGGTTGGATCTGCCCTTGTTGTTGCCCTGGTCGGCAGCCCGTCACCTGACGGAAAACGGTTTTGCCTCCAATCAGGTGTTCCGGATGAGTCTCAACGACCGTTGGACCGCCCCTTTTCTGGCGGATGTGGCCCTGGGCCGGGGTTCCCGCATCGCCTTGGTGCTGGAGAATTCCAGGTGGGGACATGAATTTGAAAAGATCATTGGGCGTCATCTGATCACACGGGGGATTCAGCCGGTGGCGGTCCACTGGGTGGACAATGGCCTGGGGAATTTCGCCACCATTCTGTCGGCCATCGCCACCGCCGGGGTGGAGGTGGTGATCCTGGTGGATACTTCGGATGAGAGTGTCGGATTTTTGCTGGAACTCTCCCGTCGTCTGCCAGCCTTGCCGGTGGTCTCCCATTGGGCCATGCTGGGTGCCCGTTTGACCCCGGCTCAGCAGCAGGTGATCGGCAATCTGGATTTGGTGTTTCCCCAGACCTTTTTTCCTGGGGTTTCCGGCAACAAGGCTGGCGAGCATCTGTTGAAGGCCAGTCGGCGTCTTTTGTCTTTGAACGAATGGGATCCCCCGGTGCAGATGGGCAGCGGATTTGTCCAGGCCTATGATCTGGTTCAAATGCTCGCCAGCGCCATCCGCGTCGCCGGTTCCACGGATCGTCGGGGCGTGCGGGATGCCTTGGAGAAACTGCCGCGCCACGACGGGATGATCCGTCGGCATGAGCCGCCTTTTGATGTCCAGCGTCACGATGCCTTGGGCATCGGCGACTACCGTTTGGGACGGCTGACCCCGGATGGTCGGATCGTGCCCGCGGATCAGGAGAAATGAGCATGGAACCGCTGGCGGGACATGGGGGACAACTGCGACGGCGTTATATTCTGCAATTTTCCTCATTCGTGGGGGCGGCGCTGGTGCTGGTGCTGGGACTGCTTCAGGCGGACATGATCCATTCGTTGCGCCAGCAGTCGGTACTCGGGTTGCGGGCCCATGGCCAGGATCTGTTCGAGCGGGTGGAAACCCGGATCGGCTTTTTGCGGCAAAACCTCGAACAGTTTGCCCGCAATCCCCTGATGATCAACGCCATGATGGAAGGAACCGCCAGTGATCCCCATCTGCCGCAACTGGCGCGGAATTTTTCCAGCGGTCGTCACATCGCGGCGTTCAATCTGGTCAATTTTGATGGCACCCCCTTGTTTGTGGATCATCATGCTCATGCCCCGGAACTCCACGACTCCGAAGCGGTGCGCAATGCCTTGTCCCTGAGCCGTCCGGCCCCGATGATCGATCCCACCGGGCGCTATCTGATTCTGAGTCACGCTTTGGTGCTGCATGATGTGATTCAGGGGGCCATGATCGTGCATGTGGATTTTCCCGGTCTGCTGGCGGAAATCGTCTCCGGGGACAAATCGATTCAACACGCCATTTTGTTGGGGGAGCAGGTCTTGTTCCAGAGCCGGGTTCCGGTTTCCAAGGATGTGATCGAACTCACCATGCCACCGCCTCCCGGATCCGCGATTTTGACCCGTTTGGGGGTGCGGCAGCGGTTGACCGTGGACAAGGCGGCGATTCGCGCCCCGATCTACGAAAGCATTGCCAACGCCACCTTGTTGGGTCTGGCGATTGTGATCGCCTCCATGCTGCTGGCTTTTCGACTCGGCGCCAAGGCTGCGGAACCGATTTTGATGTTGTGCGAGCGGGTGCGCCGCGCCACCGAAGATGGCACCTCCGCCATCACCCCGGTGGGCACCGGGGATGAGCTGGAAGAGTTGGCCGCCTTGTTCGAGGAGCGTACCCGCGCCCTGTGGGTGATACGCAAGGAGTTGGAAAACCGGGTGATGGAACGGACCCGCATTCTGGCCCAACTCAATGTGGAACTGGAACACGAAGTGGTGGAGCGCACCCGGGTCGAAACGGAAACCCGGCGTCATCTGGAACTGCTGGATCAGGCGCAACGGATTGCCCATTTGGGCAGTTGGGAATGGGATCTGGTGGAAGGAACCGTGCAGTGGTCCGCGGAGTTGTTCCGTATTCTGGGATTGAGACCCCATGCCTTGTTGCCGAGCCACAAGCGATTCTTGTCATCGGTGCACATGGAGGACCGTCGGCTGGTCAACGAGGCCCTGGAGCAGGCGCTGCGTACCCATGCCCTGGAATTTGAACTCGAATTCCGTGTCGTTGGCTCGGATGGCCACATCCGGTTCACCCAGTGCAATGCCCGCATCAGCCGTGATCTTCAGGGGGAGCCCATTCGGGTGACCGGCACCCTGCTCGACATCACCCCCCGCAAGATTCTGGAAGGGGAACTTCGCGCCGCCAAGGAACAGGCGGAAGAGGCCAGCCGCATCAAGGGGGAGTTTTTGGCCAACATGAGCCATGAAATCCGCACCCCCATGAATGCCATTATCGGATTCAGCCATTTGTGTCTGCGGACCGCGTTGACCAACCGGCAGCGGGATTATCTGCAAAAGCTTTATGTCAGCGCCAATGGGATGTTGCGCATGATCAATGATATTCTGGATTTTTCCCGTATTGAGGCCGGCAATCTGGAAATCGAGCGGATCGAGTTTGACCTTCACGAGGTGCTGGCCAGCCTGGAGTCTTTGATGGGGGTCAAGGCCCAGGAAAAATCCTTGCAATTCCGTGTGGAACAGGCGGAATCGACGCGTTTGCCCCTGATGGGGGATCCGTTGCGTTTGCGGCAGGTGCTGCTCAACCTGACCAACAATGCCATCAAGTTTACCGATCATGGGGAGGTGGTGGTTTCGGTCAAGCCGGTGGAGGTGAGTGGCCTGGAGATTGTATTGTCGTTCATGGTTTGTGACACGGGCATCGGCATGACCCCGGAACAATTGGAAGGGGTGTTCCAGAAATTTCATCAAGGTGATGGCAGTTCCACCCGCAAATATGGTGGAACCGGTCTGGGACTTGCATTATCCAAGAGTCTGGTATCGATGATGGGGGGCACCATCGATGTGGAAAGTTCTCCAGGGAGTGGAAGCCGGTTTATGTTCACGGTGCGATGTGGCCGGTCGAATGTCGTCGAAAGTTCTGAATCTGATACCGGTTCACAAGAACGCTTGTCCCTTTATGCCGCCTCTTTGCCGGTGGAGGAGGGGGAGGTGAAATCCTTCCTGCCCACCCTGCCGGGAATCAACACCCGGGTGGGGTTGCGGGGCATGGGGGGGGATGTGACCTTGTATCGTCGGGTTATGAACAAGTTTGTCGTCAATCAGACGGATGCGTGTCGGGTGATGAGTGGTTTGCTGGAGGCCAAGGAGTGGAGCGAGCTGGAACGGGTCGCCCATACCCTCAAAGGTGGTGCGGCCACCATCGGAGCCGTGGATCTGAGTCTGGCCGCCATGAAGATCGAGCATGGGGTCAAGGAGCGGATCGGTCGCAAAGCCTTGCGTCCCTTGATCCTGGAAGCAGCCCGGTTGCTGGAATCGGTATTGTTGACCATCGGTACCGCCTTCCCGGAGCCGCGGGGCAGCGAACCCCCTTCCGGAGTCGCGACACCGATGAATCCGGAGGGTCTGTTGCCTTTGTTTGTCCAGGCCGGGCGGTTGCTGCGTCACTTTGATGTGCGTGCCGAAGAGGTGATTCGCGCCATGGAGCCTTGGGCCACGGACAAGGAGAGTCAAGAGGGGTGGCAGATGATGATCAAATATCTAGAAGTGTATGAATATGATAAATGTAACGATATCTTGATGCAGTGGTCTGCGCGTATGGGTGTGGTTTTGGAGTCGTGACATGGAGAGCCAATCCCTTGGAATCAATCCGGATCTGATCGGCGATGCCCGCAAGCGCATCGTGTTGCTGGTGGATGATCAACCGGAGAACATCGACATCATCCGCAGCGCCCTGGATGACCATTTCCAGATTCTGGTGGCCACCCATGGGGTCAAGGCGTTGCAGGTGGTGCGACGGGTGGTGCCGGACATCATTTTGTTGGACATCATGATGCCGGTGATGGATGGCTACGAAACCTGCAAGCGGCTCAAGGAGGATCCCCTGAGCGCGGCGATTCCGGTGATTTTTCTTACCGCCAAGACCGAGTTTGAAGACGAGGCCATGGGGCTGGCCCTGGGGGCCATCGACTATATTCGCAAGCCGTCCAGCCCCCAGATCATTCTGGCCCGGGTCAAGAATATCGAGCATCTGCTGTTGGCCCGTCGCGCCCTGGAGCAGAAAAATCTCGCCCTGGACACCGCCCGTTGCAACGCGGAACAGGCTTTGGAAAAACTGGCGGAAAACGAACGGGAACTGCATGCCGCCATGCTGGCTGCGGAACGGGCCAACATGGCCAAAAGCGAGTTTCTGGCGGTGATGAGCCATGAAATTCGTACCCCCTTGAACGGCATTTTGGGCATGGCCGAGCTGTTGATGGATCTGGAACTGGCGGAGGAGTATCGGCTTTATGTCGAGACGATTCGTCGTTCCGGTGAAAATCTGCTGGTGATCATCAATGACATCCTGGATTTTTCCAAGATCGAGGCGGGCCGGCTGGAGTTGGAGGAGATTCCGTTTGGTCTGTGGGGACTGCTGGACGAGTTGAATGTGTTGTTCGGGCAGGTGGCGGCCAACAAGGAGATCGGTTTTGGCGTGGAGTATGGAGGATTGTTGCCCCGGGATTTGATCGGGGATCCGGTGCGGGTGCGGCAGATTTTGACCAATTTGCTTTCCAATGCCCTCAAGTTCACCGAGGCCGGCAGTGTGTTGCTGGCGGTGGAGCCGCTGCGGGTGTCGGCGGAACAGGCCATGATCTGTTTTATTGTCCGTGACACGGGCATCGGCATCAGTTCGGAGAATTTTTCCCGTTTGTTCGACGCCTTTTCCCAGGTGGACAGCTCCACGACCCGCAAGTTCGGCGGTACCGGACTGGGGTTGAGCATCACCAATCGGCTGGTGCGCATGATGGATGGCAAGATCAGTGTGGACAGCACCCCGGGCGTGGGCAGCACCTTCCGGGTGGAAATTCCCTTCAAGATGGCCCGTATCGCCCTGCCCAGCGAAGACGGGGTACACATTCCCGTGCCCCGTTCCGTGGAAATCCCCCTCAACCGCTCCTTGTTGCTGGTGGAAGACGATCCCATCAATCTGGCGGTGATCAAGGGCATGTTGAAACCGTTCCAGATTCGCATCGAAGTGGCCGCCAATGGTCGCATCGCCCTGGATCGACTTTCCCGGCAGCCCTTCGATTTGGTGTTGATGGACTGCCTGATGCCCGAAATGGATGGTTATACCGCCTGTCGGGAGTTCCGCAAGCAGGAGTTCGTCTCCGGTACCACACGGCGTACCCCGGTCATCGCCCTGACCGCCAATGCCATGCAGGGGGATCGGGAAAAGTGTCTGGCCGCCGGCATGGATGATTATTTGAGCAAACCATTCAAGCGCGGTGCGCTGCTGGCGGTGTTGGCCCGATGGTTGTCCCGTGGTCCGGCGGCGTTGTCTTTTGCCGAGTTTTCCCGGGAGGGAGAACCCCGGCGGGAACCAATCGATCGGGCTAAGATCCAAGAGTTGCAGGAGGATCTCGGAGATGAGTTCCATAATGTGCTGCGGACTTTTCAGATGGGGCTCGCCGACCGTGCGATGCGCATTCAGGCTGCGTTGGCGGCCCGGGATCCCAATGGCTTGCGTCTGGAAGTACACTCCTTGAAAAGTCTGTGCGCCCAGTTCGGTCTGAGTCGCATGCGTCCGGTGGTGGTGGAGTTGGAAACCATGGCCCGGGCCGGCCTGCTGGAAGGGGTTCCCGCCCTGGCCGAACAGCTCTTCGAGGAGATCCGGATGGCGGACAAGGCCTTGCAGGCCTATTGCAGGTAAGTGGAGTGGAATCGATGAACGTACATGACGAGTCCAGGGAACTGGGCCGACACTATCGACCAGGAGAGATCATTTTTCGTCAAGGCGACTCTTCCGACAAATTTTACATGGTGCGCAAGGGTCGGGTTTTGCTCACCCGTGAAACCTCCGCCGGCAAAAGCATGCGGGTGGAAATCGGTGACGGCGAAATTTTCGGGATCGCTTCGGCCTTCACGGTCAATCATGAGCGCTTTGCCACGGCCACGGTGCTGGAAGACTCCTATATTCTCGGGATCGATGAAAAAATGTTTATCTCCCGCATGCATCAGGATCCCTCCATCGCCTTTCGCCTGATTCGTCACCTCTCCCAGCGACTGTTCGATCTGGAACATGGTTCCAGTTCCCACTCCACTGGCAAAGGCAACAAGAAACTGGCCCGGTTGGCCAAAAACGACAAAATCGGCAAGACGGAGTCCGCCTCGGTTGCCAATCCCTGCCGCAAGTTGCCCAATGTCCATGATTTCAGTGTCTGTTATCATTTTTTGATCGTGGAAGACGAATTGGAGTATTTTTCGGTGATTCAGGGGTGGCTGGCCAACTCGGTGGAAAATCGGGACGATCCCTTGCGCATTCCCACCTACAAACTGACCCACGCCACCACCTTTGCCGAAGCCGAGTCCCTGTTGCGCCAGGACAAATTCGACCTGATTCTGTTGGACTTGAACCTTTCCGACAGCCAGGGCTATGAAGAGACCTTTATGCGCATGCAGACTCAGGCGTTCGACACCCCGATCATCGTGTTCACCGGCATGGATGACGATCAGCAGGCCATTCAGGCGGTGGAGGATGGGGCTCAGGACTATCTGGTCAAAGGACAGGTCAATCGCCGTACCCTGGTGCGGGCCATTCAACACGCCCTGTCCCGCCACAAAACCCAAAAGGCGGCCCTGGACGAACTGGGAACCCCACAGGAAGAGAATGGTCACAAATATGCCGTCATGCTGCGGGATTGGTTGAATCGGTGTATCGTGCCCCATCATGAGTATTCAAAAGTATAAACCGGTTTCTCCTTTGACTCCCTTTTTTCGTCAGGAAGGGCAGGGCGCGGTTTTGGCTCTGCTGCTGTTGATCGCCTGCGTGATTTTTCTGGCTGCGTTGTCGGTGGGGGGCATGCCGGGAGGCATGCCGGGGGTGTTGGATCTGCTGCGGGGGCAGGGGGATGGGCTGCTGGGCCGGGTGATTCTGGAATTGCGACTGCCCCGGGCGTTGGGTTCCATGGGGGTCGGGGGTCTGTTGGCTCTTTCCGGGGTGTTGATGCAGGTGCTGTTGCGCAATCCTTTGGCGGATCCGTATGTGCTGGGACTTTCCGGAGGGGCGGCTTTCGGGGCGATTTTGGCTTTGATGGCCGGGGGTTCCGGACTGTGGGTGGATGGGGGAGCCTGGCTGGGGGCCATGGCCACCATGCTGGTGGTGTTCTGGCTTGCCGGTGGACCCGGCGGGTGGGAACGGGGATCCCGACTGTTGTTGACCGGGGTGGTGGTGGCTTCCGGCTGGGGGGCCGGGGTGAGTTTTTTGCTGTATTGGATGCCGGATGAACGGTTGCGGGGGGCTTTGTTCTGGATCATGGGGGATCTGGCCCGGGGCGGGGATCCGCTTCCCTCGCTGGTGGTGTTGGTGTTGGTGCTGGGGTGTGTCTGGCCTTTTTCCCGGGCCTTGAATCTGTTGGTCACCGGTCCGGCCCGGGCCGCCTCTCTGGGCGTGGCGGTCACTCCGGTGCGTTTGGCATTGTACCTGCTCTCCTCTTTGGCGGCGGCTTCGGCTGTGGCCACCGCCGGCAGTATCGGTTTTGTTGGTTTGGTGATTCCCCATCTGTTGCGCATGGTCGGTTGTGTGGACCATCGGATTTTGTTGCCCGCCTCCGCCCTGCTCGGGGGCGCCTTGCTGACTCTCGCCGATCTTTTGGCCCGTACCCTCATCGCCCCTCAACAGATGCCGGTAGGTATCCTCACCGCTTTGCTGGGCGCTCCCCTCTTTTTGTGGCTGTTGCGTCGGAGCCTCCGGTGACGGCACCACTGCTGGCGTTGCAGGAGGTGGATCTGGGGGTGGGGGAGCGGCGTTTCTGTCGCAAACTGGATTGGTCGGTGCGTCCCAGAGAGCGTTGGGCGGTGTTGGGCCCCAATGGCGCGGGCAAATCCACTTTGTTGCACGCCCTGGCCGGATTGCAGCCGGTGGATGGGGGGGAGATTTTCCTGGAAGGGCGTCCCCTGCGCGCTCTGAGCCGTCGGGCCGTGGCCCGGAGGGTGGGAATTTTGTTTCAGGAACAGGAGTATCCCTTTCCCGCCACGGTGCTGGAGTGTGTGTTGGCGGGTCGCACCCCCCATGTCCCTTTCTGGGCGCGGGATACGATGGACGATCATCAACTGGCTTTGGACGCCTTGCGGGAAACCGGATTGGAAGCTCTGGCCCACCGTCAGGTGGAAACCCTGTCCGGCGGGGAGCGCAGACGCATGGAAGCCGCCACGTTGCTGGTGCAATCCCCGCGACTGCTGCTGCTGGATGAACCCACCAATCATCTCGACTTGGGGCATCAGATCGGTCTGCTGGAGTTGCTGGTCCGCAAGACCGCAGCGTCGAACGGTGCCATGATTCTAGTGCTGCACGATATCAATCTGGCGGCGCGGTTTTGTGATCGTTTTTTGTTTCTGTTCGGTTCCGGGGAGAGTCTGATGGGGGATCGGGAGCAGATGTTGCAACCGGCGCTGCTCTCCCGCCTGTTCCGACATCCCATGCGGGCGGTGGCGTGGGGGGAGAGGGGGTTCTGGATGCCGGAGTGAGTGGTCCATGGTCTGGGGTGATGTTTCAAAAGTGCAACTGGTTTGTTGCATTGATGAAACATGGCGGCAGGCGGCAGGAAGAAGCAGCCCTTGCTGGGTTCCAGGATTGAATTTGGCGGTATTATTGCATCCTTGATTCGGAATAACCTTGAACCTGGATGGATGGAAGAATATGCGTCTTTTTCAATCGTTGAGCCATACGGTTTGGGTGGGCTTGGTGATCCTCGGTGGTCTCTTGATCGCGGTATCGTTTTTGTTATTTCAGGAAACGGGCCGGATTCATCAGCAGGCCATGAATGATCACGGTTTCCTGAGCCTGTTGAACACCGTGCTGGAAGTGCGTAGATTTGAAAAAAGCTATTTGATCTATCATGAAAAAAGTGCATTTGAAAACACTTTAAGTTATCTTGATCAGACGGATCGGCAATTGCGGGAATATCGTGGTGCCATCCTTTCCAGACCGGATGGGGAGAAAATTTTTCAACGGATGTTGAATGTTTCGGTGGAGTATCGGGATCATTTTCTGCGTTATCCTTTATTGCTGGAACAAGATCCCAAGGCCATTCAGACCCTTGAAATCACGTTGCATCAGTTGGGCAAGCAGTTGATCGGATTGGCTGAGCAGCTTGCCGCGGATACCGAGGATAATATTTCGGTGATTCTGGGTGATACCCGCATCTTCATCATTTTGGCGAATGTGTTCTTTCTCGGTTTGTTGATTCTCTATGGGATTGTTTTGTTGCGTCGGGCTGTGTTGCCGTTGCGGGAGTTGCAGGAAGGATTGTCATCGATTCTGGAAGGGGATCGGGATCAATTGGATCCTCCCTGTCAGGATCGGGAGATCGTGTCGTTGAGCCGGATGATCAATTTGGCTTTGAAGACCATTGGACAGAATCGGGAGGAACGTTCCAGGCAGGCGCAATTCGTCTATTCGGATGCGGTGTTGTCCCGGTTGGTCAAAACTCTTGAGAAACCCATGGCCAATATTTCCACCACCTGCCAGATTCTGATGGAAGAACAGCCGGAAAATGGCTCCCAGGACATGCTGGTGAGGATTCATCAGCAGGCGGAGCAGGGAAGCCGTCTGTTGACTGCGATTCAGGAATACGCCCACGCGCAAGATAAACCCAATAGCCCGATTCCATTGGCTCCGTTGTTGGATCGGGTGTTGAACGTCTTGAAAGAGACTCGGCCATCCGTGGGGATGGTGGGCTTGGAGGTGTCCACGGATCTGGTGGTGATCGGCAATCCGGCCACGCTTGCACAGGGGTTGAGTGATTGGATGCTTCATGTTTTGGGATCGTCTCCCGTTGGCATGGCATGCGACCTGAAAGCCCGACGGCTTTCGGAAGTGGAGATGCGCGCCACCTTGGAACGCTCCGTATTGCGTCCTCTGGTTTGGTTGTCCCCCGAATGCCATGAAGTGGTGGAGATTTCTTTGCCGTGGATCGGGGAAATCCCTTCGACTCCGGAACAGCCGTTACAGGATGTCTCCTGGCTTTGTCTTCCTGGAGAAGATGGCAATCCGGGAATCTGTCTGTTGCCGGGCATCATCCGCCGTCATGGTGGCGCCATGTTGGTGGAGTCGAGGGAGGACGCCCGTGTGCGTTTTTGTCTTTGGTTGCCTGCAAGCCATGAAAGGATGGGGGCAACGGATCCCTTGCTCCGGGAGCGTTGACTCCGATGTCTGAACCCGTTCGCGTTCTTCTGGTGGATCGCGACAAGGCGGCCTTGCATATTCTGGAGCATATCCTGCGCAAAGCAGGATGTCGGGTCATGACCGTCCCAGGTGGGGTATCCGCATTGCAATATCTGGAACGACACGTGGCGGATCCGGAACCCGTTGAGGTGATTCTCGCCGACTTGGGGTTGGACCCTATGGATGAGAGTCATTTTCTGCGCCATTGTCAGCGTTTGCTACCCTCCAGCGCCTTGATTTTCGTATCCGACACGATTTCGGTCTCTTCGGTGGTCGATGTCATTCGACAAGGTGCCTTTCATTATCTGATCAAGCCCATTCGGCCCCAGGATTTGCGGCAGACTGTCGCCAGTGCCGCCGAGAACAGTCGTCGTCAATCGGCACAACAGGGAAATCCCGCCAGCGGAGTGATTGCCGGATGGCATCATCCGTTGATCACGCAGGATCCGGTCATGTTGCGTCTGCTGGCTCAGGTCTCCAGGATCGCGGGATTGGATCTGCCGGTTCTGATCACCGGGGAAACCGGAACCGGCAAGGAGATTCTGGCCCGACTGGTCCATGACCTGAGTACTCGGGCCAAAAAGCCTTTTGTAGCCGTCAATTGCGGGGCATTTCAGGAGGAGTTGCTGGCCAACGAGTTGTTTGGTCATGCACGGGAAGCCTTCACCGGCGCGGTGCGGGATCGCAAGGGTGTGGTGGACGCTGCCGCCGGAGGGAGTTTGTTTCTCGATGAGATTACCGAAATGTCATTGTCCATGCAGGTCAAGTTGTTGCGTGTCATCCAAGAAAAAGAGTTGCTGCGATTGGGCATGAGCAGGCCGGTTCCCATCGATGTGCGTTTCATGGCCGCATCCAATCGGGATATTCGTCAGGAGGTGGAAGCGGGTCGTTTTCGACGTGATCTGTATTATCGATTGAATGTGGTGGATTTTCATCTTCCTCCCCTGTCGGAGCGTCAGGGGGATATTCCCTTGCTGGTGCAGCATTTTATCGAAAAACACGCCAAGGCTCTGAACAAAAGAATCACTGGTATCAGCCCCCAGGCCATGGCGCTGCTGTGTGATCACCGGTTTCCGGGCAATGTGCGGGAACTGGAGAATGTCATTTTGCGTGCCGTGGCCTTTGCCACCACGGCTGAGGTGGGGGTTTCTGAACTACCTGAATCATGGAGTGTCGCTGAGTCGTTGCATCTGTTCAAGCGTTCGGATGATCAGAAATATCTTTCATTGGAGGAGATGGTCCAGCGCTATATCGTCTGGATTTGTCAGGAGACCCAGGGCAACCAGGGATTGGCGGCCAGAATACTGGGGCTGGATCGGGTCTCCCTTTGGAGACGATTGAAGAAAATCCGCGCCCATTCCAACAGTGTGGAACCTGCCGACCGGCCATCAGACGACCATTCTTGAAAATTGGCTTGCAATGGCTGTCGCCTCTGATTTCAACCCGGATTTTCCAGTGAGAGATTGCTGAATCCCCGATTTTTGTTTCCCGACCCATTGAGCGGATTTCTGTGGGTTTGTGTTGCGGTCTGGCGGGTTGCATTTATGCAACATGGCAGGCCGCATGGTTGTTAAAATACGAATTAATATGCTGATTATTAAGTATAAAATTGAATGGCGTAGGGCTTGCTCCTGAGGTGGGTACATGTCCACTCGGTCATTGAGTCTGACCGGATGTTGCAAGAGGAGCAACCGATGAATTATGCGCACAGGAAGGTGCTGATTACTGGTGGCCTGGGATTGATCGGTTCCAATCTGGCTCGCCGTCTTGTGGCCATGGGAGCCCAAGTGGCCATTTTGGATGTGCTGCTTCCCGGCCATGGGGGGAATCTGTTCAATATTCGTGACATTCGTTCTGAGATTGCCCTCCACATCCAGGATGTGCGGGATCCTTTGGCCTTGGAAGCGTGTCTGCCGGGACAAGATATTGTCTTCAATCTCGCGGCCCAGACGGGACATTTGGAGTCCATGATCGATCCTGCGATGGATTGTGCCATCAATGTCGGTGGTCAACACCTTTTTCTGGAAACCTGTCGCAGGTTGAATCCGCAGTTGCGTATCGTTTTTGCCAGTACCCGGCAGATTCATGGCAAACCCTGTTATTTACCCTTGGACGAACGGCATCCGGTTCAACCGGTGGATTTCAATGGAATCCACAAGGCAACGGCAGAGTATTATCATCAATTGTATCACACCGTGTACGGTCTTGAAGTGACAATAATACGTATGACCAATACTTATGGCTGTGGTATGC
This sequence comes from Magnetococcales bacterium, assembly GCA_015231755.1. Classification (NCBI taxonomy): domain Bacteria; kingdom Pseudomonadati; phylum Pseudomonadota; class Magnetococcia; order Magnetococcales; species Magnetococcales bacterium. Next base: position 205,612 of record JADGAZ010000001.1, read on the forward strand.
GCATCATGGATGCGCGCCAGTCGTTTTTGGGATATTGGTTTCGCCTGCTGCATGAAGGCAGAATTTTGCCTGTTTTCGGAGATGGTGAGCAACTGCGGGATTTCAATCATGTGGATGATTGTGTGGAGGCCTTGTTGCTGGCCGGATCATGTCCGGAGGCCATCGGCAAGGTCTATCTGTTGGGCGGGGAAGAGGTGGTGTCGTTGCTGGATTTGGCCAGGAGCATGAGCAGTTTTACCCAGCAGGGAGGCTATGAACTGGTGCCGTTTCCCAGAGATCGGCAAAAAATCGACATTGGGAGTTGTTATGGAAATTTTTCCAGGATCGCCTGCGAACTGGGATGGAGACCAAAAATTGACCTGATGGCGGGATTGCGGAGTACGATTAATTATTATAATTGTTTTTACGACCACTATGTTCAGGCGGATTCATGAACGTTCAAGCCGGTCATTTGCCAGTGTGTGACAGACCCGACATTCCGATGACTGATCTGACCGGAGGACCGGCAGCGATGCATCGGGCCATGTTGCAGGCGGTTGAACGGGTATTGTCCTCTGGACGATATGTGCTGGACCGGGAGGTCGAACGGTTCGAGCAGCTATGGGCCGAGCAGTGCGGGGTACGGTTTGGGATTGGGGTGGGTAACGGCATGGATGCCATAGGTATCGCCTTGTGTGCCAGCGGGATCGGTCCGGGGGATGAGGTGATTGTGCCGGCGATGACCGCTTTTGCGACGGTATTGGCTGTGATTCGTACCGGAGCCACTCCGGTTTTGGCGGATATCGATCCCGCGACCGCGTTGTTGAGTCTGGAAAGCGCACAACGGGTTCTGAACATGCGTACGCGGGCTGTGGTGGTGGTGCATCTGTATGGCCGGATGGTGGAGATGGAAGCATGGGTTGTCTGGTGTCGTGAGCACGGCTTGGCGTTGATCGAGGATTGCGCTCAGGCGCATCTGGCCAGCAGACACAGCAAGATGGCTGGTTCGTTTGGTCTGGTGGGAGCCTTCAGCTTTTATCCCACCAAGAATCTCGGCGCCATCGGAGATGCGGGCATGTTGATCACCGACGATGAAATGATTGCCAAAAAGGCTCGACAATGGCGGGATTATGGTCGGAGTGCTGCCGATGGCTCTGGATTGCATCTGTTGGCCGGCATGAACAGCCGTCTGGATGAAATTCAGGCTGCTTTGTTGGCCGTACGACTTCCGTGGCTGGAAACGTTCAACGCAGCCAGACGAACCACTGCAGGGAAATATCGGGAACGGATGTGCAATCCTTGGGTAACGTTGCAACCCGACGCAGAAGAACCGACTGGTCATGTCTATCATCAATTTGTGGTGAATGTGCCCCAGCGTCATGCCTTGCGGGCGCATTTGCGAAAGAAGGGTGTGCATACCGGGTTGCATTACGCCTTGCCGATCCATTGGCAACCCGCGTGGTCGAATGCTCCATCCGATCCCCTTGGACTCATTCACGCCGAACGGCACGCATGCCGTTGTCTTTCCTTGCCCTGTCACCCATTTTTGTCCATTGAGTCGGTGGACAGAGTGGTTGCGGCGCTCAATGCCTTTGTGCCCACCGGGGATGGGGCGCCATGAAGCCCCCATGCAGTGGGCATTCCGGAGGGGTTCATAAATGCCTGGTGGCTGGATTGTCCTTGACTCGAACCCCCGTATCCGAGACGGATTGGTGGCAAAAAGGAATAGAATATCATCTGGCGGGTGATTTGGCCATGGCGGAATGGTGTTATGGGCAAGTATCATCAAATAAGCCGGAATATGTTTGCGTTCTGGGAAATTTGAGTGTGATCCGCAGTGCCCAGGGGCGGTTTGCCGAATCGGCACATTTTTGTCGCCTTGCCTTGGGGATTCGACCGGATTTTGTGGGCGCTCATATCAATCTGGCCAATGCCTTGTCCTGCATGGGACGCCACCAGGAGGCTGAGGTGGTCTGCCGGCACGCTTTGGCATTGGAACCGGATTCTTTGTCTGCCCTGGAGGCATTGGGCAACGTCTTGAGCGCCATGGGGCGCATGGAAGAATCTGAGGGTTGTTTGCGTCGTGTTTTGGCCGTGGAGCCGGACAATGTGCGGACACATCTGGCGTTGGGGGTTGTGTTGACTCAATCGGCCCGTTATCCCGAGGCTGAAATAACCTTTCGTCATGTTTTGGCCTTCAACCCGGATGATGGGGCGGCGCTCAACAATCTGGGGAATGTATTGACTTCCATGGGCCGCTTTGTCGAGGCGCGTGATCTGTTGTTGCGGGCGGTTGCCTTGAAACCCGAGGATGCGCGGACTTTGTTGAATCTGGGGGTGGTTTGCAATAATCTAGGGAAATTTAAAGAGGCTGAAAATTATTATCGTCTGGCTATTAAATATGATTATAATTATCTTGACTCTCTGAGTAATTTGCTTTTCATGCAGAATTACCACGGAGATGGTCGCATGGAAAAGGCGATGGAGGATGCCCAGCAATATGGCGCATTGGTGGCCTCAAGAGCCAAGCCATTCAGTCATGCTGCCGATGCTGCCGCGGTGGGGCGCACCTTGCGGGTGGGAATGGTCTCTGGAGACCTGCTCAACCATCCTGTCGGATATTTCCTGGATGGGTTGTTGCCTTGTTTGTCAGGAGAAGAGGTCGAGCTTTACGTTTACTCCAATCATTTTCAAGAGGACGACCTGACGCATCGTTTGAAGCGGGTGACACCCCATTGGCGCATGGTTTTTGGCATGAGTGATGAGGTGTTGGCCCATGGCATTCATCAAGACAGGGTGGATATTCTGGTGGATCTGTCCGGTCATACAGCCCGCACCCGGTTGTCGGTATTTGCCTGGAAACCGGCACCGGTTCAGGTGACTTGGTTGGGTTATTTCGCCACGACTGGTGTGTCCGCCATGGATTATATTCTCGGAGATCGGTTCAATCTGCCGGAGTCGGAAGTGGATCATTTCACTGAAACGCCATGGCGTCTGCCCGATTGTTATTTTTGTTTCACCCCTCCGGAATCCGCTCCGCCGGTCTCCCCTTTGCCTGCCTTGCAACACGGGTTTGTCACCTTTGGATCTTTCAACAATACCAACAAGATGACCGATGATGTGGTCGGATGCTGGAGCGGCATCCTGCGGGCTGTTGCGGGCAGTCGTCTGTTCCTGAAGAATAAATCTCTGCTGGATCCAGGCATGAGACAATCGGTGATCGAACGGTTTGCTGTTCATGGAATCACCAGCGATCGATTATGGCTGGAAGGACCATCCGATCGGAAACGCTATTTGAGCGCCTATCATCGGGTGGATATCGCCTTGGACAGTTTCCCTTATCCAGGAGTGACCACCAGTATGGAAGGTTTATGGATGGGGGTGCCGGTGATCACCCGGAAGGGTAATCGTTTTTTGTCGCATCAGGGGGAGTCCATTCTGGCCAATGTCGGCTTGGCTGACTGGATCGCGGTGGACTGTCAGGAGTATGTGGCCAAGGCGATGGCTTTTTCTGCCGATTTGCCCGGATTGGCTGCGTTGCGTGCCGGTTTGCGTCTTCGGATGGCCGGTTCACCGGTGCTGGATACGGCTTTGTTCGCAAAGAATCTGGCTGGTGCCTGGCGGGAGATGTGGCGGATCTGGTGTCAATCGTAAGAGTGATCCCCCATGGCCTTTCAATGGATTCGGCCATGGGGTGTTTCCTGGTGTGACGTTTTTCAAGGGGTCGGGACGACCGCTCCCAAAGAGGTGGGATGCCATCCCATCAAAACAAGCATCACCACAAATCCCACCACATAGCCCAAGGCCACATGCCAACCGTTCTTGAGCCAGGCTCCCACCGATTTGGCCTCGGGAATGATGTTGGAGATTGCCACTCCCGCCGAAGAGCCAAACCAGATCATGGAGCCGCCAAATCCCACCGAGTAGGCGAGCATGCCCCAGTCATAGCCCCCCTGTTTGATCGCCAGGGCGGTGAGGGGGATGTTGTCGAAGATGGAGGAGATGAAGCCCAGAATCAGGGAGGATGACCAGGAGGCTGGGGGGAGTTTTTCCACCGGCATCAAAGAAGCGCAGGTGACCAGGGCCAATAGGAACAAGGAGCCGCGTGCGGTTTCCGGGATCAGTTTCCAGTTGGGGGCGCGCCACGGGGCGGTGGCCAGCAGCGCCACCCACACCGCAACCCCGATGAAGGGGAAATGATCCGCCAGTACGGCGAATTTGATGTTGATGACGACATTGGTGACCACCGCCGCGATCAGAATGATGAAGACAATCGCCACCCGGGCCTTGTCGATGTGGAGGGTCCGGGAGCCGGCGGTGAGCATCTCCGCGTGTTTGCCTTGCTGCATGGAGGCGGGGATGCCGAAGACGAACAGCGCGGTTATCGCCGCCACATACGCGGGCACAACGTCCAGGGGATTGACGCCGGCGATCCACATCATGGTGGTGGTGGTGTCTCCCACCACGCTGCCGGCGCCTCCGGCGTTGGAAGCGGCCACGATGGCGGCCACATAGCCGATGTGAACCCGACGTTTGTAGATGGACATCGCCACCGTTCCGCCGATGATCGCCGCTGCGATATTGTCCAGGAAACCGGAAAGCACGAAAATCAACACCAGCAGTATAAAGGCTCCCTTCCAGCCCTGTGGCAGCAGTCGGGGAATCCATTCCGGCACATGGCTGCGCTCGAACTGATCCGCCAGCAGCGCAAAGCCCACCAGCAGACAGAACAGGTTGGTCAGGATCACCCATTCGTGTCCAAAATGGGCCGCCAGTCCCTGAAAACCAGCCCCATGCTTGAATCCCGTCACCGAGACATTATACAAAACGATTACCGCCAGCCCCCCCAGCGCCACGTGCAGTACCCGGTTGTGAAACAGGGCGACGCCGATCAGGGTCAGGCCAAACAAAATGAAGTCAACCGGGACTCCGGCCACGGTCGGACCATCCAGCCGGGATTGGGCCCAGGCGTTGTCGGGCAACAACAAGGTCAGGGCCAGCGATCCGGCGTGTTGACTGGTGCGGGTGAGGAATCGGTTCACAACGCAGCTCCTTTCGTGGGTGGGCATGGGGGCGCAGAAGGCCGTGAATGGGTGTCGGGAATGGTAGGGGAGGGCGGATAATTTATGCAATTGATAATCGTCTCTGGAGGTTTGGAAATTTCTTGAAATTTTATAATTCACCCTAATGGATTTTTCAATAACTTAATAATTATTAAGTTTTTATATTGGTTGTTTAAGCTATGATTCAGTTATGCTCCGCGATGCATTTTTGAGGTGTTCAGGCCGATAATCGGTTTCCAGGGATGGTATTCCGAATGATTATGTGTTACTGAAGTGCAGGAAGGTGATGCAACAGTTTGGGATCGCTTGAGGTTTGAGCCGTTGACAAGGGGAGAGAATCGTCGTGTTTGATCCGGTCATTATCGAGGAGATCATCGCACTGTGGAAGCCTGGAGCGCCGGTTTCCGAGGATCCGATTCTGTTTCAGAAAGTCAGAACCATCATGGAGATGGTTTTTCTGGCCGGACTCAAGCGCGACGAGGACCGTCCCGTGCGGGTTGGCGTCTCCCTGACGGATCCCGCGTTGCTGCCGGACAAGGGCCGATCCGGAGAGAGCATCGTCATGCGCATGTCCCCCAAGCCCCTGCTGACGGTGGATACCCTGGTCAAGCTGGCTCCGGCCTTTGATCCGGATACCACGCTGCTGGCGGTATGGGGTACCGAGGAGGATCCCACGGAACTGGAGATCTGGAGTGCCATTTTCACCACCCATCGGGGGCGCAACCGCTTTGATCCCCTGCCTTTGGAACAACCGGCGCCCAACTCCCTGGCCATCATCTCGAAAAGAACCGGTTCACTGTCCATCTATCAGGGGGATGAACTGATCGCCCGTTTCAAGTCCGGGAGATTTTTGGAACCGGTTCACACTCATTTCACCTCCGGTCTGATGGGATGGCGTTTTCTGGAAGTGGTCAAGCGTCATCCGGAATTCCAGAAGCTGGGGATGAAATATTGGCATACCTATCGGGACTTCATCGACTATCTGCTCATGGAGACGGACCGGCGGGGACATGGGGGGATCATTGTCTGGCTGCCCACCGATTCCATCGACACCACCGAGTCCTCCGGCATCATCACCAAGCATAATCTTTTGGAAAGTCCGGACGGGGTGGCACTGCTGGGAGACCTGTGCGATGTGGAACAAAAACAGGAGCGTTTCCGTCAGGAGATGGAGGAGTCCTCCTCCCTGGCCACCATCTGCATCATCGGCGAAACCGTGCTGGAGTGCAAACGCAAGGTGATCGAACACGCCGAATTGCTGGCTCAGATGACCTGTGTGGATGGAGCGTTGATCCTGTCGGACCGGTTGCGCCCCCTCTCTTTTGGGGCGTTTTTATCCGCTCCCATTTGGCAGGAGCGGATCATCTATTGGAAAAACAACAAGGCCCGTCAACTGCCCCGGGAGGAGTTGTTCTCCCGTTACGGCACCCGCCACAATGCCACGGTTAATTTTGTCGGGCACTGTTCCGGTTCGGCGGCTTTCGTGATCTCTCAGGATGGCCCCATCAGTGGATTGACCAAAAAGGATGACCAGGTGATCCACTGGTGGCCGGATTGCCTTGGCAAGTATTGAGGTTTGTAAATCATGAACCGGTATTTTTTCCGGTTCATGATTAAGCCTGTATGTCCCCCGCAGACCCCACGGATTATTTTCCTTGACCTGGTTTACAATCCCTCACTATCTTTCCTCCCAAGCCTCAAGGTTCCCCCCTTGACCGGGGGGTGAAACGGGAAGACCGGTAACCATCCATCTTTAAAGGTGGATCAATCCGGCGCTGCCCCCGCAACGGTGATCGAGTCAAAGCAAAAAGGTTCTTGGCCACTGCCCTATGGGTGGGAAGGTGTTTTTTGCTGATTCGGGAAAAAGAGTTTTTTTCCGAGTCGCTCGTCAGCCCGGAGACCGGCCTTGTGGACAAAAAACAAGTCGCGTCGCGCGGGGCGGCGGCTTGGAGACCGTTGTGCCCAGAGTGGACGGTTTTCCCGGCTCGATCCGTTTGGTATTCTCCATTCTTCGCGTGGACGCCTTCAGTGGTTTCTTTGTGGTGCGGGAGAGCACCCGAAGATCAAACGCGAGGCCAGCCATGAACCGTCTGACTTATCTGACTCTTTTGTCCCTGCTGTACCCAACGTCCGTTGTTTTTTCCGATGACACCCCCCCCGATCCGTCCTCCACCGTGGATGAGATGGTGGTGACCGCCACCCGTTTTCCCACCAAACGGACCACCATTCCGGCTCATGTGACGACCTTGACCCATGAGGAGATTCGGGCGAGTTCGGCCACCTCCATTCCCGAATTGCTGCGGGGACAGGCCGGGATTCACGTCATGGACATGACCGGAAACGGTCGAAATTTTATTGTGGACTTGCGGGGATTTGGAGAAAGCGCGGCAACCAACGTGCTGGTTTTGGTGGATGGCAGGCGCTTGAATCAGGCGGATCTGGGAGGAGTGGATTGGGCACGGATTCCTTTGGAACAAGTGGAACGTGTCGAGATCATCCGGGGTGGATCCGGAGGGGTGCTTTATGGGGATAATGCCTCGGGGGGGGTGATCAACATCCTGACCCGCTCGGGACAAAAGGATGCCACTGAAATCAAACTCCAGGCGGGAAGCCATGGCCGGGCCAAAAGTCATCTGACAGTCGAGGGTAATAAAAATCAGCTATCGTATTCTTTAAGTGCCGGATATCGCACCGAGGATGGTTATCGGGACAATGGGGATATCCAGGCCAGGGAGGGGGGAGCAAAACTCCGATTTCAGCCAAACAATACTTTTGGTATCGATGTGAGTGCCGGTTATCAGAACGACGCCACCGGCATGCCTTCGGCCCTGAAAGAGAGCGATTTTGCCAAAGGTATGTCCAGAAGATCCACCCTGACGCCGGATGACTTCTCCAAGGTGACAGACACCTTCATCCATATCATTCCGGAAATCGCTTTCCGGGGGGAGGACCGTTTTCTGGTGGACCTCTCCTGGCGTGACCGTGAGGTCACCAACTTTTCCAATTTTACCGGGGGGCAGTTTACCGGGCAGAACGACACACAGGTTTGGGGCATCTCCCCTCGTACGCAATTGCATGCCGCCTCCGGCCTGTTTTCGGATCGTTTGACCGTGGGGGGGGATTATCTTTCCGATCACGAGTCGATCCGCAACGATTCGCTGTTTTTTGGAACCCGAACCCTTGGAGACTTCTCCTTGCGCAAAAGAACGCTCGGAGGATATGCGCACAATGAGATTCAAATCGACAAGCGTTGGAGTCTGACTCAAGGCGTGCGGATCGATCGGGCCATGTTCGATTTTCTGCCGAGCACTCCGGAGCGGGTCAACCTGGATCAGCAGGCTTATTCATTCGGGATGCGTTACGATCTGAATGATCAAAATCATCTTTATCTACATGGATCCAAGAGTTACCGCTATCCGTTGCTCGACGAGCAGTACAGTTTTTTCACCAACACGGTCAACACCGCGTTGAAACCCCAACGTTCTGTGGAGTGGCAACTGGGTTGGCATCGTGATTTTTCTCCCACCTTGAGCGGTGAACTCTCCGGGTTTTCAGTCATGACCCGCGATGAACTCTATTTCGATATTCTGACCTATAACAATGCCAATCTGAATGGTTCCGTGCGTCGTAACGGGGTGGAGTTGGAATTGGAGAAACGTTACGATCAGTGGTCGGTTTCCGGCAACGTCACCTGGACCGAAGCGGAGATTCGTTCCGGGATCTACAGCGGCAAGGATTTTCCCGGCGTGCCCTCTTTCCAGAGTGGTGCCAAGGTCAAGTATCTGCCCACGGATCGATTCACCTGGGAGTGGAGCGGTCGGTATGTGGGATCCAGGCCCTTCATCAGCGACTTTTCCAATGCGTTCGGGGATCAGTCCGGTTATGTGGTGTTGGATACCGGTTTACGTTATAAATGGACAAACGTAACCGGATGGTTCGATGTCACCAATCTGACCGGTCGGGAATATGCGGAATACGGGGTGCTGGGGGGCTTTCCGGTGGAGCGGGCCTGGTTTCCCTCAGCCGAACGCCGGTTCATGATTGGAGCCACGGCCCGGTTCTAGTGGATCCCTGGACGGCGCTGGCGGGCGGTCTCCAACAGGGGGCACAACCGTTCGGCGCCGTCGAGAATCCGCGGGGTGTGGCGCTGGAGCAGATCCGGAGGAATGAAAAACAGATTGTTCCGGATTACCGCGGTCAGGGGTTGCCACTCCCGCCAGTGATCCAGCCACTCCGGGCGTTGTTCGTCCATGCCGCTGGCCACGATCACTTCCGGATTGGCGGCCAGCACCGCCTCCAGGTCGATCACCGGAGCCAGGGCCGGCAAGGAAGCGAAGACATTTTCCCCGCCGCACAAGGTCATCACGTCACTGATCAGATGGACGCCGTTGATGGTCATCAGGGGTTGGTGCCACACCTGATAGAACATCCGCACCCGGGGGGCATCCCGATGGCGGGTCCGCAACGCCGCCAGCCGGGTGCGAAAGGCTTGCGCTTCGGTTGCGGCCTGTTGGACGTGACCGGTCAAGGTGCCCAGACGCTCCAGATCCAGGGGAATTTCATCCAATCGCAGGGGATCGGCTTTGAATACGGTCAATCCGAACCGCTCCAGCAGTTCCAGAGAGGCGGAAGGGTTGCCGCTGCTCCATCCCAGCACCAGATCCGGGCGCAAGGCGATGACCGTTTCGGGATCGAAGCGGTCGTATCCGCCGATGCGGGGGATCTGTCGGGCCGGCGGGGGAAAGTCGCTGTGATCCGCCGCTCCGATCAATTGGGCTCCGGCCCCCACGGCGAACATCATTTCGGTGAGATTGGGGGCCAGGGAGATCACCCGTTGGGCCGGATGGGGCAGCCGGACCTCTCGACCCGAGGCATCCCGGGCGAAAACCGTCGCGTCGGTGGCGGCTGGCAGGGTCCGGGGCAGTCCGAGAGCGAGCAAGAGCGGGATGATCAGTCGGGAGGTAAGGTATGGTTTGATTCGCATGGGAGAAGGGATTATGCTTTTATCGCATCTTTGTTGGGTTTTCGATCGGGATCCACGGTTCAAGCTACTCCACTCCTGCCCTGGGGCGCAAAAGGAAAACGGGATTGTCGGTTCATTTGATATTGGGAGGGGCCCGTTCCGGCAAAAGCGCCATGGGGGCCCGATTGGCCTCGGAGAGCGGTTTGCCGGTGGTGTTCATTGCCACGGCCACCGCCGGGGATGCGGAGATGGCCGAGCGCATCGCCCGCCATCGACTGTCCCGTCCCGCCGGGTGGCAGGTGGTGGAAGAGCCGCTGGCTTTGGCGGACGCCCTGGCTGAACACGCCGCCTGCGGACGGTTTGTGGTGGTGGATTGCCTGACTTTATGGTTGGCTCATGTGCTGTTCGTTCCCGGCGACGACGGGAGCGTCTGGTTGCGGGAACGCCGGGCACTGCTGGAGCGGCTGCCCCGTCTTGCCGGTTCCGTGGTGCTGGTGAGCAACGAAACCGGACTGGGCGTGGTGCCCATGGGTGCCATGAACCGTCGTTTCATCGATGAAAGCGGCTGGCTGCATCAGGAGTTGGCCCGTTTGTGCGACCGGGTGACCTTGATGGTCGCCGGTCTCCCCTTGACCCTCAAAGGATCTGCCACATGACCCCATCCTGGTTGTCCGAGTCCATTCCCGCCCCCTCCCTGACCCGTATGGAGGCGGCCAAGGCCCGTCAAAACCTGTTGATCAAACCCCGTGGTTCCCTGGGTCGGTTGGAGGAGATGGCGGTACGTCTCGCCGGTTTGCAGGATCGGGAGTATCCGTCGGTGGAATCGGTGCGCATCGCGGTGTTTGCCGGAGATCATGGGGTCACCGCCGCCGGGATCTCCCTTTATCCCCAGTCCGTGACCGTGGAGATGATCCGCAGTTTTTCCCATGGCGGGGCGGCGATTTGCGTGTTGTCCCGGGCCATCAATGCCCATTTGGAGGTGGTGGATGTGGGGGCGGCCAGCGATCCTGGCCCGTTGCCCGGGGTGATCTCCCATCGGGCCGGCGCGTCCACCAACGATTTCCGGGTGCAACCGGCCATGAACGGCGAAGCGTTAAGGATCGCCTTGCGGGCCGGAGCCGAGGCCGCTTGGCGGGCTGCCGAAGCTGGCGGCCAACTGTTCATCGGTGGGGAGATGGGCATTGGCAATACCACCTCCGCGGCGGCTGTGGCCTGTGCCTTGACCCGCAAGGCGCCGATCCTGGTGGCGGGTCCCGGTGCCGGTCTGGATGCCCGGGGCGTGGCCCACAAGGTGGAGGTGATCGAACAGGCTTTGGAGCTGCATCAACACCTGCTGAAAACGCCTCTGGGTGTGCTGAGTGTGCTGGGCGGCTTCGAGATCGTCGCCCTGGTGGGGGCGTTCATTGCCGCGGCCCAGCGGCGCATGCCGGTGCTCGTGGATGGTTTCATCGCCTCCGTGGCGGCTTTGGCGGCCACCCGGTTGCGGGCGGATCTGGCCCCCTGGCTGATTTTCGCCCATGAGTCCGCCGAACCGGGCCATCGGGTGGTGCTCGACGCCATGAAGGTGACACCCTTGTTGAGCCTGGGCATGCGTCTCGGCGAGGCCAGCGGTGCCGCGGTGGCGGTACCGTTGCTGCGTCTGGCCTGCCTGCTGCACCGGGAGATGGCCACCTTCGACGAAGCCGGAATCGCCGCAGGTTGATCCGGTTCCCATGTGGTCTTCCTTTTTGATGGCTTTGGGGCTGCTGACCCGTATTCCGGTTTCTTGGAACGGTTTTGCTCCGGAGCCTGGGGCGGTAGGCCGTTCGGTGCTGTTTTATCCGGTGGTGGGCGTGCTGGTGGGGGGGATGCTGGCGGGTCTGGCCTGGATCCTGATGGCCGCCGGCGTCGAGGCGGGAGTGGGGGCGGCGTGGTTGCTGATCGCCTGGGTCTGGCTGACCGGGGGCATGCATCTGGAGGGGTTGTCGGATACCGCCGATGGCTGGATTGGCGGCATGGGCAATCGGGAACGGGCGCTGGCGATCCTGAAGGATCCCCACTGCGGGCCGTTCGGGGTCATGGCTTTGGTGTTGCTTTTGTTGCTCAAATGGAATCTGGTGCGGGTGCTGTGGCAAACCGGATCCTGGGAGCCGTGGCTGGTGGCGGCGCTGCTGGGTCGGGTGGGGATCGTGGGGCTGTTTCTGACCCTGCCTTACGTGCGACCCGGCGGCATGGGTGAGGCGGCGGCCCGGGCCATGCCCCGGGGAGCGGCCTGGATGGTGTGTCTGCTGGGGATGGGGTTGGCTGCGGGATGGGGGGGATGGCGGGTGTTGCTCTCCGGGGCGGGGGCGTGGCTGCTGGTACGGCGGGGATGGTTGAGCCGTTTTGGGGGCGTCACCGGAGATACCGCAGGGGCGGCGTGTGAACTGCTTGAAACGGTGGTGTTGATGGCATGGCTGCTGTGAGGCGCGACAACACATCAATGGGGCATTCGGGCATGGGGCGTTCGTTTCGGTTCGGAATCGGTTTCTGGTGTCTGGTGTGGATGGGGATCCTGCTGCCTTTGGGGGTGGGGGGTGCTGGGGTGTTCGACGCCGAAGCCCAGTTGAGCCGCTATGTCACGGTCCCTTTGGAAGCGGATCTTTCCGGCTTGAGCAGCGTGGAGCGCCAGATGATCCCCCTGCTCACCGAGGCGGCCCGGGCCATGGAGTCGGTTTTCTGGCGTCAGAGCGTGGGGGACCCGGAGGCGTTGTTCGCCGTGCCCTGGACTCAGCCGGTACGCCAGTTGCTGGCGATCCATTATGGTCCCTGGGACCGGATGGAGAACAATCGGCCCTTGCTGCCGGGGATCGCCCCCAAGCCCGAGGGGGGCCGTTTCTATCCGGAGGATCTGACCCGGGAGGCCTTTGAAGCCGCGGCCCTGGAGCAACCCGCCTTGAAGGATCCTTTTGCCCTGGTGCGTCGGGATGGGAGAGGAGGGCTGAAGGCGGTTCCTTATCATCAGGCTTTTCACGCGTTTCACGTGTTGGCTGCCGAGCGTCTGCGGCGGGCTGCGGCCCTGGCCACGGATGAGGCCCAGGCCCGTTATCTGAATTTGCGCGCCGAGGCGTTGCTCACCGATCGTTACCAGGAGAGCGACCGGGCCTGGATGGAGATGAAGAACAATCGTCTGGATCTGATCATCGGCCCCATCGAGACCTACGAGGATGGACTGATGAGCATCAAGGCTGCCCATGAGGCGTTGCTGTTGATCAAGGATCCGGCCTGGGAGCGGCGTTTGGAGCGTCAGACCCGGCGGCTGGGGGCGTATCAGGCCCATTTGCCGGTGCCGGAGGCGTATCGGGCGGAACTTCCCGGCGCCGAGTCGGACCTCGGGGTGTACGACGCCCTGCTGATGACCGGTGACGCCGCCGCCACCCGACCCATTGCCGTCAATCTGCCCAACGACCCCCAGGTGCAATTGGAAAAAGGCTCCCGGCGGTTGCAATTGCGCAATGTCATGCGCGCCAAGTTCGACCGGATTCTGTTGCCCATGGCGCAAACGTTGCTGGATCCGGCCCAGGTGTGTCAGGTGACCTTCGGGGCGTTGTTCGTCAATACGTTGTTTCACGAGGTGGCCCATGGTCTGGGGATCAAGAAGGTGATCCGGGGGGACGAGTCCGGCGGCACGGTCAACGACGCCTTGAAAGAAGACGCCTGGATGATGGAAGAAGGCAAGGCGGATGCCCTCTCCTTGTGGCTGGGGGATCTGGATGGGGAGATGGAGTTGTGGGACTCCTCCCCCGACGGGATGCTGATGACCGAGGAGAGTCGCGCCGTCACCGAATTCGCCTCCCTGTTTCGCGCCATCCGTTTTGGTCCCGGCAGTGCCCATGCCCGCGCCAATTTGATCCGGTTCAATTTTTTGCAGGCGGGTGGGGCCTTCGCACGGGACCGGCAGGGTCGCTATCGGGTGGATGTGGCCCGCATGCGGGAAGCCTCCCGGGAACTGGCCAGCCGCATCCTGATTTTGCAGGGCAATGGGGATTTGAACGGCGTCCGGGAGCTGGAACGGCGCTACGGGACTCTTTCCGCCGAGTTGCTGGCGGATTTGCGACGGGTGGAGGAGGCGGGCATTCCGGTGGATGTCGCCTTCTGAAAAAGGGGGGATCAGTTGCCCGCCGTGGTGGGGGGATTCACCAGTTCCGCCAGTTTGAGCAGATCGGTTTTGCCATTGGCGTTCAAGGGGAGCAGGGCCAGCCGTTGCAGGTGGCGGGGCACCATGTAATGGGGCAGCCGTTGGGCGCAGGTTTCCAGGATTTCCGCATCGGTGCGTTTCGAGTCGCAGACAAAGCCCACCACACAGGTGACATTCTCCCCCGAGGCGGGCCAGCCCACTACCGCCACCTGATCCGACTGGGCGGCCTGACGCAGGGTGTGTTCGATTTCCGACAACTCCACCCGGTAGCCGCGGATTTTCAATTGCCGGTCCACCCGGTCCAGATAGTGATAGCCCACCCCGGTCTGCCAGCGCACCAGATCCCCGGTTTTGTACCACCGTCGGGAGTTCCCGGTGGCATCCGTTTGCGAAAAATAGCTCCGTTGGGTTTCGGTGGGATTGTTCCAATAACCCGGAGTCACCTGTGAGCCGGAAAGACACAACTCCCCTTGCATTCCTTCCGTCTCTTCGAGCAGGTTGCCATCCACCAGTATCGCCGCGGATTGTCCCGGATAGGGGATGCCGATGGGGACAATGCCGTTGAGGCACTCTTCCGGGGAGTGTGCGGCGTTCCAGAGATATCCGGTCACGCAGATGGTCCCTTCCGTGGGGCCGTAACTGTTGTCGATCACCGCGTTGGGAGCGGCGTTTTGCCACAGGCGCGCCGCCTCCCGGGTGAGCCGTTCGCCGCCGAACACGCACCAGCGCAATGACGGAAACGCCCCGGCCCGCAGCAGGCGCATGCGCTGCATGAAGGTGATCACCGCAGGCACGGATTCCCAGAAGGTCAGGGCGTGATCCTGGATGAATCGGGCCGGAGCCATGCGGCTGGCTTCCGGAACCGGATACAGACAGGCTCCCGCCGCCCAGCAGACGAATTGGTCATAGACCGACGCGTCGAAGGTCAGATCGCTGTGTTGGGAGAAGCGATCCTGGGGGCCGGGTTGATAACGCTCCAGCATGCCGACCACAAAGGCTTCGACATTGGCATGGGAGACCATCACCCCCTTGGGAATGCCGGTACTGCCGGAGGTGAACAGCAGATAGGCGACGGGTCCTCCGTCCGGCTGCGGTGCCGTCACATGGGGCGAGACGGCGAACAATTCGGTTTGCGTCACAAAACGATGCCGGGAAAGGGATTGGGTCCACTCCGGCAGGGTCGGGTGTTCGGGGAGCAGGATGGTCAGAGCGTTGGCGCTGGTTTCCAACAACGCCTGGGCCGACTCGGCGCAGCGGGTATCCAGGATCAGCAGTTGCACCCCGGACAAGTCGGTGATGTGCCGGTTGCGGGATACGGGAAAATGCGGATTCAGGGGCACATATCCCTTGCCCGCGTACAGGATCGCCAGAATGGAGGCGTAGGCGGTCAGGGAGCGGTATCCGAAGAGAGCCACCGTGGGATTGGCAGGGTCCGGGTTGAACCGTTCGATGGCCGAGGCGAGTTGCAAGACCCGCTCCCGCAGCTCCCCGTAACGGTAGCCGGTGTCGCCGAGAAACAGGGCGGGCTGCTCCGGTTGTCGCAGGGCGGTTTGATGGAACCGTTGGGCGATGTTGATCGGTTGCGGATTGGTCATGACGGTCCAGGTCTTACCAGTGCAGGCCTAACAGTCCGAGGAAGAACGTGGTGTCTTCCACGAATGAAGAGTCGGTACGGTCCCAGATGCGCAGGATGGCAAAAAAGATCCAGACCCCGGCCACCTTGCGGATGGTCACCAGGGTGGTGCAAGGGGCCGAGTGTTTTCCCCGCTGATTCTGCTCCCGCAGGATGCTCACGAAGATGGCGATGCCCAGGATGAACGTATAGAACACATACGAGGTGAAACGCGCAAAGGAGAGAATCTCGCCGTTGATGATCAGGCGGTCAAAGTGTTGCAGAATGTGATAATAGAGGTTGCCGAAAAAGGCCGACGCCATGGTGGCGGCGAAGATACGCCATTTCGGGTGTTGCTTGAAATAGGAGAGGTAAACCGGGAAGAAAAAGAAATCAACCAGCAGTTCCTTGAAATAAAAATAGTAACGGTTCCAGAAGTCGATCAGGGTCTTGGCCAGCAGCGGCTTGTAGGTGTTGCGGAACAGATTGAAGCCGAACAGCCGCAGACAGCCGATGATCAAATGACCGACGATGGCCAGTTGGGTGGTTTCGTAGACCATATCCATGATCAGGCTGCCCCAGACCGTGATCGGGTCCGGCATCCGGGTGGCGCTCAGGATGATCAGTTCGTTGATGTGGTGCAGCTTGAACAGGGGAATGGCCCCATCGGCGGAATCGAAGAAGGACCAATCGAGCAGATCCAGGGCCGAATCCCATATCGAAGCCAGAATCAGCAGCTTGATTCCCGCCAGTTGGATGCGGGCCAGATCGAGTCGTCCCGTGGCGCGTTTGGAATACAGATAGTCGAGGCCTTTGCCATAAGGAACCTGACTGGAACCCAGGTAGGGCAGACAGTAGATCAGGTGGTCCACGAATCCGTTTTGCTTAAGGGATCCCCGTTTGCCCGAATACAGCAAAAAGCCGATGCGCCAGACCAGAAACGAGAAAAAGACCAGGGCGGCATTCAGGTTGGTGGCCACGATCCAGGAGGGATCATCGCGGAAATCCACCGGAAAGAACAACATGACGATGATCCAGATCCATAAAGTGATGTGCAAAAAGATCTGGGGATGATTTCTGGCGATTTTTGGTAGCAATGTAAATGATTTTGCGATACTGTAAAAAATATAAAGTATTCCGACAATCAACAGCGAGTCGATTGTCAGCCAAAAAATGCCATCGACGTTCAGTTGGTTCAGTTTGGTATAAAGAAACAGTCCACCGCAGCCCACCGCCATGATCCAGGCGCGCTGGTTGGGAAACAACTGCGTCAGAATCATCAAGGGCAACAGGGCAAGATATTTTGTGGTATACAACAGCGCAAAAACGATTACCCAAAGAATAACATTTCCCGGAGTCGACACCGAAAACTCATGCAGACGGCTGTCTTCGTGAAATTGGGAAATCTTATGATAATAACTGTGGAAAATCATTTTGTGTATCGGTCGATCAGATCCAGGATTTTCTGAATGGATTCGAGTTCAACGGGATCGACTCCGGTATCCGAGAAATCAATGGCGAATCGGGATTCCAGAAAGGCGATGATCTCCAGCATGGCCAGGGAGTCGATGAGACCGGACTTGATCAGACCATCGCTGTCGGCGATGCCATCCAGGGGCAGATCCGGACGTTTGATGGTGGCCAGAAACTGGATCAGGAGTTCTCGATTTTTCTGAGTATCCATTGGATTCCTATCGGTTTGAAACGGTTGTGCCCCGGGGCGGTATCGCCTCTTGGCGTGTGATCCGTCATGGATGGAACAGGGTTCCAACAGG
Source organism: Magnetococcales bacterium (assembly GCA_015231755.1). Taxonomy (NCBI): domain Bacteria; kingdom Pseudomonadati; phylum Pseudomonadota; class Magnetococcia; order Magnetococcales; species Magnetococcales bacterium. The sequence continues at coordinate 223,160 of JADGAZ010000001.1, forward strand.
CGGATTTGACATGGATTCTTTTCATCACAACAGCAGGTTGTCCCATTCCAGGCGATCCGGGAACTCGGCATGGAAGAGGTCGCGGGTATGGGTGGATGGGCACCTCGGCATCAGGAACCTGTTTGCCACCACCACAAAATGCCCTATTTTTTTCACAATTTCAAGTGACCTGCTTTTTTTTGCCAGGATCGGTCCGGAGCGGTTGGTAAAGGTTCCGGCTGGAGTGGGCGTTGTGGGTTGTATCCGTTGGCCATTTTCCTTTTTTTCCGGTACGAACAATCCCTGTCGCCTCCCGGTCGCAAAGTCAGGAACCGGGGGGAGCAACAGGGTTTGTTGCGTTCACCACTCTGCCAATCGCCACACGCCCAGGAAGCGTTCGTGCCGGGCTTTGCCGTCCGGGATCAGCATCACGGGTTGCGGCAATCCGAAGGGGGGAGCGGTCAGGTTGACCTTGTGCCAGTGGCCCAACCTGGAGGCTCCATTGGTGGCGTTCGGAAAGGTGGTGGCGATCAGATAACGGGCTTCGCTGCTTTTGAAGTGGCGCAGCGCCTGGGTTCCCAGTGCGTCCGGCAGATGGGTCAGGGTGTTGCGGCACAGCACCGCGTCGGCCCGGGGCAGCACCTGATGGCAGATGTCCGCCACATTGAAAAAATGGTTTTTGCGCAGGGCGAACAGGGTGCGATTGTGGGCGATGATCTCCGGAACCACATCGAATCCCAGATACAGATCCCACTCCGCCGACAGCGACGCAATCCAGTTCAGATCCCCGCAGCCCGCATCCACCAGGGTGCGCACCCCCAGTTGGCGCAAGGCGTCTTGCAGATGGGGACGCATCTCCCGGGTGGCGCTCATCAGGGAGCCGGACCCGCTGCGGGTTTCGCTGGCGCCCCACTGGTTTTCCTGATGGATCTTGGTAAACAGTTTTTGGATCTCCACCGAAGTTCCGGTGGTGGGGGGATGGGGTGGAAATCGACCGTCCGCGCCGCGGGTGCCGATGCGGCGGCGGCGCAGATCCACATCCGCGTAGGCTTCGTATTCCGCCAGGGTGCGTATTTTGCCCAGACCATGGCGTTCGATCTCCTGCAATACCTCCGGATCCGTGGAGGCGTGGATTTCCAGCAGATGTTCCAGCCGGGCCACGGATTGGCGTTGCAGCCTGCTCCAGTCGATTTTGTGGTCATCCCAGTGGCGGCGGCGGGTCCGGTCGGTGTAGTCGTGATACAGAATCACCCCGTTGGGACTGTAGAGGTCATAACCGTGGGTCCACAATCGGACCGACAGGGTGATCTCCTCCCCCTGGAAATACAGATAGGGATCATAGGGCACTTCGTGAACCAGGGAGCCGGGACCGAACAGCAATCCGCCCCCCACGAAAGCCGAGGGACGGGGTACCGCCGGGCGGTCTTCCAGATCCACATACTCCCCCTGGGGCACCAGGATGCCATCCCGATTGAATTTTTTCGCCCGCAGATAGGGATAGCCTCTGGCAAACCGTTCATCCGGGGGAATGTACTTGTTGGGATGGGTGGAGAGGATCGCCTTGGGGGAGGGACAGGCGTGGAGCATGTCGATCAGTTGCGCGTCCCAGCCCGGATCGAAGCGGGTATGGCTGTCCACCTGTAGATAGTAGCTCTCCCCCTGGTAGAACTCCACCTGAATCCGATGGCGCGCCCAGCAGGCTCCCCGGCTGTCGTCGATGTGGATCACCCGTCCCCGCACCTGATCGGCCCATTCCGGGGGAACCCGGAGAAAGGTGGCGTGGTCGTCTTCTTCCGGGAGGATCTGCCACAACACCCCCACCCTGATCCGTTCCGGATGGCTGGCCTTGGCGAACAGATCCGTCAGGGTCCAGGGGCATTCGCTGTCGCGATAACTGGCAATCGAGACGAACAGGGTGGCGGTGTCGTGGGCGCGCTCCATGGGTGGGATCCTGGTTTCTCAAGGATGGAAAGAGGGGGTCATGTCTGGACCGCGCGTCGGAACCAGACAAAATCATGGCCCATCCGGGGGTGAAAGCCGACGAAGACCGTCTGTCCCACCAGCAGGCCCAGTTGCTGCAAGGCGACGGCCCGATGGTTGCCATCGATGATCACGAAGGGGCCTTCTCCCGAAAAGGCGGTCAGAATGAGAGGCTCGAAGGAGTCCCCCACGGCGAGGGCTTTTTTCATGCTCTGGATGCGGGATTTGTGGCGGTAATCGTCCGTGCCCAGGCAGGGATCCGCGGCCACAATCGGCAGACGACAGGAACCGAACAGCAGTTTCCAGTCCTGGGAGCCGATCACATAGAGCTTGTCGCAGTCAGCCGGTTCCATGCGACAGCGAAACCAGCACACCCCGGCGGGCAGGGGTTGCCACACCTCGGGTTTGGGCTGGGGCTTGCCTCCCGACGAACGATGCCAGGAGTGGAGCACATGGTTGTGCCATTCCACTGCGCGACCGATTTGCATGGAATCTCAATCGCCTCCCGGGGTTGACGTGGCATGATACTGGGCGCTCAACCAGCTCCACAAAAAGAGGCGATGATCCCCCCGACCTCCGCGATGCTCCTGCCAGCGTTGTGCCACCCAGGCAAGGTCGGTTCCGGCCATGGGGAGCATGGGGGGAAGAAGCGGATCGGTTTTCAGCCAGTCGGCGATGGGCACGCCAAATCCTTTTTTGCGACGATGGATGATGCCATCGGGCAGCAGACCGGTCATGGCCTTTTTGAGCAGATATTTGCGCACCCCCCGACGCAACTTGAGGGCGTGGGGCAGTCGTTGGGCAAAGGCCACCACATCGTTGTCCAGAAATGGTGCCCGCACCTCCAACGAGGCCATCATCGAGGCCCGATCCACTTTGGTGAGAATGTCGTCCGGCAGGTACAGATGGGTGAAATACTCCAGGCTTTTGTCGATGGGATGGGTGACTTCGGAATCGTGCCAGACCGCCAGGGCTTCGGCGTACAGCTCCTCGGGGTCCATGGGCTGATGGAACAGTTCTCCGATCTCCTCGGGTGCCAGGGGGGCCATCCAGGTGGGATTCCACAACGGCATGGGGTGGGAGAGTCCGGCCAGGAAACGGCGTACCTTGAAATCCAGGCTCATGTTGCGACCCGATACCGGCAGTCGTGCGGTCAGGTTTCTCAAACCCCGATGCAGGAAACCCGGCATCAGGCGGTGGTAAAGCTGGCCGGGCCCCAAGGCCAGAAAGGGATCGTATCCGGCGAACAGTTCATCCCCCCCATCCCCCCCCAGGGCCACGGTGACGTGCTGGCGGGTGAAGTGGCTCAAAAGATGGGTGGGCAGAATGGACGGATCCCCCAGAGGCTCGTCCAGACGTCCCAGCACCGCAGGGATCAGGGTTTTGGCCCCATCCAGGGTGAGGATCTGCTCCCGATGGTTGGATCCGATCCGTTGCGCCTCCTGACGGGCATAGGCGGATTCGTCGAAGGAGGGTTCTTGAAAGCCGATGGCAAAGGTGTTCAGGGAGGCGGGGGGGGCGTGTCGGGCCGCCAAAGCCAGAATGGCGCTGGAGTCGATGCCTCCGCTTAAAAAAAATCCCAGCGGGACATCGCTTTCCATGCGGCGCTTGACCGCCTGGGAGAGCAGGGCCCGCAGCTCTTCCGCCAGGGACTCTTCCCGCCGCTCCAGCAGGGCCGGATCCGGGGTGAGACGAAAGCGCCAGTAGCGTTGCTGCCGCAGGGTGAAGCGGGTCAAATCCAGCTCCAGCCAGCTTCCTCCCGGCAGTTTGCGACTGCCCTGATACAAGGCGTTGGGAGCCGGAATGAAGCCATAAGCGAAATATTTCTGCAACACCTTGGGATCGATGCCGCCGGTGAAACCCGGATGCCGCCGCAGGGCCGACAACTCGGAGGCAAACAGGAATAAATCCTTTTGCAAGGCGTAATAGAACGGTTTCTTGCCGAAGCGGTCCCGGGCGGCGAACAGCCGTCGGTTGTCGGGATCGAAGATCACGAACGCGAACATGCCGTTGAGCCGTTCGGGCAGTCCCGTGCCCCACTCCCGGTAGCCGTGGAGCAGGGTTTCGGTATCCGAGTGGTGGGAGACGAAGCGGTGACCCCGCTGGATCAAGGTGGCGCGCAAGGCCGCGTGGTTGTAGATCTCCCCGTTGAAGACCACGCACAGCTTCCGGTCTGTGGTCCACATGGGCTGTTTGCCCCCGTCGATGTCCAGGATCGCCAGGCGTCGGTGTCCCAGAAAGACCCGCTGTGCCTCATCGGCGCACAGACCCTCGCCGTCCGGTCCCCGATGGGTCAGGGCACGGGTCATCCGTTCCAGGTCGGTCTGGGTTCCTGGACCCGCGAATCCGGTGATGCCGCACATCTGGACTCCTTGACCCTGTTTCGGGTTCGGCAGCGTGACGGGTGGTGGTGTCAGGGGGCGGAAGGGGCGGTCGGAGTCTGGGGCTTGACGCCGGAGACCGACCAGGACATCTGGTTGGTCCACACCGAGACGATATCCGTCAAACCCGCTTGTCGCAGCAGATTTTCCGCCTCCTCCCGACGGTAGTACAGGGCGATCTGGGGTAACATGTGATCGAAGGTGATCTGTTTCAGATGGCGCAGGGTGGTTTTGCGGAGCAGGTCGTGATAGGGCAGCCGTCCCCAACCCAGATGCAGCATGACCCACAGTACCACCGCCAGTCCCCACGACAGGTGATCCGTGATGCGGATCGGCAGCCGACTGAAGAGAAAACGGCGTACCGGATTGAACAGATGCACGATCCAGCCATTGTTTTCCCGGCCATAGAGCCACACCAGCACCCGGCCACCGGGTTTGGTGGCTTTGGTCATGTTGCGCACCGCCAGTTCGGGATTTTCCAGGTGGTGGATCACCCCGAGGCTGAAGGCGATGTCGAAGTGGTCCTGGAAGTCGATCTGATAGGCGCTCATCCAGCGCACATCCACCGGCACATCGGTCTTGGCGCGCAGGATGTCGCGGGCGAACGCCAAAGCACCTTCATCCACGTCGATGGCCACACCGGGACCGGCTCCTCTTTGGGTGGCCCACAGGGAGTTGCGTCCCATGCCGCAGCCCACATCCAGAAAAGAGGCCTCTTTCCAGAGTTCCCGGGGCAGGGCCGCAGTCCAGCCGTCGAACTGTTCCACATGGATGTCCAGCAGTTTCTTGAGCACATGGGAATAGCCGAAACGGTCCGGGGAGCCGGCGTGAATGTCGGGTGTGTTGCGCTGGGATGGATCGGATGGGTGGGTCATAGTGATCAATCAAGGGACAAGGGAAGAGAGTGGACCGGAAGCAGGGCAAAGATTTTCTTTGGCAATGCAAAGTGTTATCAGTCTACAGAGGCTGGGAGGGCGCGTCAAGTCCCGTTGCCGGGAGGAAGCGGGACGGCATCAGGCGTCGTCGGTGCCCCGCAGGGCGAACCACAGGGTGCCGGCCACGCCGAACCCGGTGGCGGCCCAGAGGTTGACGGCGGGTCCGAGTTGCCACAGATAGGCCCCGCCCAGAGCCCCCAGTGAGACGAACAGATCCCGCACCAGATAATAGGCCCCGAACGCGGCAGCCCGATGATCCGGGGGGGCGAGGTCGAGGATCAGGGCCTTGCGGGCCGGTTCGCCGAACTCTTTCAAGCCCCGCACCACGAAGGCCACCACCAGCATGCCAAAGGAGTCGGCGTGCAGCAGCATCAGGGGAAAGGCGGTGAAAAACAAAAAGGTGATCAAGACGAAGGGTTTTTTGCCGGTGCGATCGGCCATCCAGGCCACAGGCAGATAAATCAGCACGGCTGTGGCCATTTCGATGGAGGTGAGCAGGCCGAATTCCACCGCCGTGACCGGTTGGGCGATGTTTTTCATGCACCACACCACCACGAAGGCGTAGGGAATGTGTTCACAAAAGCGGATCAGGATATCCGAAACCAGCAGACGGCGCATGTTGGGGGTGAGCAGGGCGAGAATCTGGCCCGGCGCGGTGGGGGGCGTGGGTCCGGGACGGTCGTCGGGGATGAGCCGTTGCTGGGCGAAGAGTCCCATCAGGGCCAAAACCAGGGCCATGACAAAGGAGAGACGAATGCCGTCCACCTCCCCGAACCGGTCGATGCACACCCCTCCCATGATGGGGCCCAGGGCCATGGGAATCCGTTTGACCAAAGAGTGCATGGTCACGCCCATGGTGCGTTTGTTGGCCGGGAGTACTTTGGCGATCAATCCCATGCTGGCCGGAAGCGACAGGGAACTCCAGGCCAGGAAAAGGATGGCTCCCACCAATACCGCCTCCCAGCGGGGAATCAGGATCACCAGCAGATAGCCGCTCATGGCGGTCAGATTGATGATCAACAGGCTTTTGCGGATGCCGAAGTGTTCCGCCAGATAGCCGCCGGGCAGGGAGTAGAGGGCGGACAGGAGATTGTTCATGGCCCCGAGCAGGCCGATCACCCAGGGTCCGCCCCCCAGGGCCAGGAGATAGATGGGCAGAAACCGTTCCGCCATCCGTTCCCCCAACCCCACCAGAATCACCAACAGCAGCAGCCCCACGGTTTCGCGTTTCAGGGCCAGAAAGGTGAACAGGTGTCTGGAGCGGGTCATGGGAATGTCTGGATGGCTTCATGGAGTGATGGAATGAGACTCATCCAATGGTGAAGACCTGAATAAGTCCGATCACCATGCATACACCGATGACCCGCATGATGTCCAGCTTGAAGCGAAACAGGGCGATAAAGGCGGCGGCGGCGATCAGGGCCTGCAAGCCGGCGAAACCTCCGGAAAAAGGGGCGCCCTCGGTGGCATGGGGCCAAAGCACGTGCCAGGCGAAGAAAACCGCCAGATTGACCACCACTCCCACCACAGCGGCGGTGATGGCGGTGAGGGGCGCGGTGAACTTGAGGTCCCCGTGGGTGGCTTCGATCAGCGGCGCGCCCGCCAGGATGAAGAGATAAGAGGGCAGAAAGGTGAAAATGGTGGCCACCGTTGCCCCGGCCACACCGGCTACGAACAGGGCGTCGGCTCCGAACAGGGCCTTGGTCCAGCCGCCCACGAATCCCACGAAGGCCACCACCATGATCAAGGGACCGGGAGTGGTCTCTCCCAGGGCCAGTCCATCCACCATCTGGGCGCCGGTTAGCCAGCCGAAGGTTTCCACGCCGCCTTGATAGACATAAGGCAGCACCGCGTAGGCCCCCCCGAAGGTGACCAGGGCCGCCTTGGAGAAGAACAGTCCCATGTCGTGGAGGGTGGGGTTGGTCAGCAGGGCCATGATCCCGCCCCAGATGGCCAGAGAAACGACGATCATCACCCCCAATCGACCCGGTTTGAAACGCACGTGTTCGGGTTGGGGGGTGTCGTCATCCAGGAGGGCGGGGCCGTAATGCTTGCCCTGGGAGCCATGTCCCCCTCCGGCCTTGAAGGAGTCCGGGGCCAAGCGTCCCCCCACGGCTCCGAGTATGCCGGCAGCCAGCACGATCAGGGGAAAGGGCAGATGCATGACGAAGATCGCCAGAAACGACAGGATGGCCAGAGTCCACAACACCCGGTTTTTCAGGGTGCGGGAGCCGATGCGCCACGCGGCGAAGAGTACCACCGCCACCACCGCCGGCTTGATACCGAGGAAGATCCCCTGGACCCACTGCACCGTGCCGAAGGCGATGTACAGATAGGTGAGGGCGATCAGAATCAGCAGCGAGGGGAGTACGAACAAGGTGCCCGCCACGATGCCCCCCCAGGTGCGGTGGAGCAGCCAGCCGATGTAGATGGTGAGTTGCTGGGCTTCGGGGCCGGGGAGCAGCATGCAGAAATTGAGGGCATGCAGAAACCGGTGTTCAGAGATCCAGCGGCGTTTTTCCACCAGTTCCTGATGCATCACCGCGATCTGTCCGGCTGGACCGCCGAAACTGATGAATCCCAGTTTCAGCCAGTAGAGAAACGCCTCCCGGAATGAAGGATGGGGGGGGCGTTGTTGTGGGGTGTCAGCCATCGGCATGGTCCTCGTTGGAGAAAAAGAGATAAAAATCATCGAATATCGGGGTGCAGGCCGCCAGCAGGGCGTCGTCGTCCGGGATGCGGGTGCGCATGCTTTTGAGCAGCGCCTCCAATCCTCCCGCCTCCGGGTGGGCTCCTCCCACATCCAGGGCGTGGACCATGCGACCCAAGGCCATCAGAGCCGGATCGTTTTCCAGATCGAAGGCGGCCAGCAGGGTCTGGAAGGTGATCCGGTCGCAAACGTGGGAGAACTCGGCACCGTCGAAATCAAAGCCCACCGCCTCTGGCGGCGGAACCTGACCGCTTTGAAGCCAGAGAAAACGGGCCTGGGGATCGATGCAACGCCGGATCAGCCACGCCGAGGCCAGCCGGTCCACCCAAAGATGGGCGCGGGTGACCCAGAGTCGCCCCTGGAAGGCTTTCGCATCGCATCGGGGGATGGGGTTGTGGATCGGGTGGGGTTCGTCCGGGTGGAATCGTTTGAGGATGCGGCGTTCGAGGGCGGTCAAGGTGTCCAACATCCGGGATTGGGTCTCGTCCGGAAAAAAATCGATGGCGCTGAGTTCCTCGAAGCGCCGGCGGGCCAGTCGGGCGGCCCGTTTGAGGGGGGTGGATTCCAGCCGTTCCGGATCGATTCCCGCAATGGTGTCTTGCAAGACCAGATAATCCCCCTGGCGATTGAACAGGGCGCGCAATCCTGCGTGCTGGATGTCGGAATGGGGCTGAATGCCCACCAGTTCGGCCATGCCTCCGGCTGCCCGGGTGGCTTCCGCCACCCCGGTGAGCATGGTTTCCCGTTTTTCTCCGGAGGGGAGCAGATAGACCCCATCCCGGAGCATGGCCCCTCCCATGGATTTCAGGGCGCGCCAAGTGCGCATCCGTTCCGTGGCGTTGCGGGCGGGCAGACTGAAAATCAAAGCCACAAAGGGGACGGATTCGGCAGACACCTGACCAAGGCTCCTGAATGGGTAAATCAATTCGTATTGAACTTTACATCTTTGTAGAGATCATTGCAAGATTGATTGGGAATCCAATCAGGATGAGGCATTTTATAAATAAAGTAATATTTGTGAACGGAGAGCCTTCCTGGAGCCGATGGCCCCTCCCCCCTTCGGCTGGATGGGGGGAGGGGGTGTCTTCGGGCTGATTCAGCTTCCCCCAAGGCCTGGATGGCCATGGAGGAAGCTGAATCAGGGATGACTCCCGCTTGAGTCCGTTTCCGGATGGTGTGGCTGGATCAGTCGATGCCGATTTCCTCGAAGACCGTGCGTACCACGCGCTTGTCGTAGTCGAGGAGTTCCGGGTTTTTGCCCGTGTAAGGCAGGGTGCTGAGCAGGTATTTGATGGTGTTGATGCGGGCCTGCTTTTTATCGTTGGACTTGATGATGGTCCAGGGGCACTGCTCGGTGGAGGAGTAGAAGAAGGTATCCTCCTTGGCCTTGGTATACTCGTCCCACTTGTCTTGGGACTCTTTGTCCACGGGGGAGAGTTTCCACTGTTTGAGGGGATCGTCCTGGCGGCTGTTGAAGCGGCGCAGTTGCTCCTCTTTGCTCACCGAGAAATAGAATTTGTACAGGATGATCCCGGACGCCACCAGTTGGCGCTCGAATTCGGGCACGGTGCGCAGGAACTCTTTCACCTGGTCTTTGGTGCAGAAGCCCATGACCCGTTCCACGCCGGAACGGTTGTACCAGCTGCGGTCGAAGAGATGGATTTCACCGGCGGAGGGCAGGTGCTTGACGTAGCGTTGGAAATACCACTGGCTGCGTTCCTGGTCCGTGGGTTTTTCCAGGGCGATGACGTGGCATCCACGGGGATTGAGATGCTCGATGACCCGTTTGATGGTGCCGCCCTTGCCCGAGGCGTCACGACCTTCAAAGATTGCGATAATTTTGTGGCCGTTCTCTTTGACCCAGTTCTGCATCTTGACCAGCTCGATGTGGAGCGGGTTCATGATTTTCAGATACTCTTCTTCCGACAACTTTTTGAGCTTGGGTTGAGCGGACCGCTTGGCCTTCTGACTCCCGGTGCCCAGGACGATTTCTTTGTCGCGGGTACTTGAATGATGGCGGTTCTTGGTGGTGTCGTCGTTTTTTTTGGAGTCTTCAGGCTTCGTATTGGACATAGGGCGGTCTCCCATAAAAAGTGTGATTATTACCGGGCAGGTATTCTAGCATTCGATGGATGAATTATCCATGGCTTTTTTGTGGGAAAGGTGGAGGCGGGGAAACCCGCCTCCACCTTGGGGTGCTGCGGATCAATAAGCCAGGGTGGCGAAGACCCAGTAGGTGGCGGCGGAAACCAAGCCGGAACCCGGGATGGTGATCACCCAGGTGCTGACGATTTCCGAAGCCTTGGCCCAGCGGACCGCTTTGGGTTTGTCGGAGGTGCCCACACCCATGATCGCGGAGCTGGCGACGTGGGTGGTGGAGACCGGGGCGCCCCAGATGGCGGCGCCGAAGATCAACGTTCCGGCGGTGAGCTGCGCGGAGAAGGCATGCTGCGGACGCACCTTGTAGATACCGAAGCCGATGGTGCGCACGATGCGCCAGCCGCCGGACAGGATGCCGAGGGTGATGCATCCGGCGCAGGCGACGATCACCCAGGTGGGCACTTCGAATTTGGTCAGGGAGCCTCCCAGGACCATACACAGCGTGATGATACCCATGCTCTTTTGCGCGTCATTGGAGCCATGGGAGAAGGCCAGGCTGGCGGCGCTCAAGTATTGGAACCGCTTGAGCCAGGTATTGGCCTTGGGGGTGGCGCCGGTCAGCACGAAGCCCACCAGCTTGTTGAACAGGTAGCCGACGATGAATCCCAGAATCGGCGACAGAATCAGGGACAACACCACCTTGGCCACGCCACCCATCTTGCCAGTGGCGAAGAACTCTTTGAAGCCCCACAGCACGTGATCGGCGCCAGCGGCCACGATCACGGCACCCATCAATCCACCCACCAGGGCATGGGAGGACGAGGAGGGCAGACCCACCCACCAAGTGAGCAGGTTCCAGAAGATGGCGCCGAAGATGCCCCACAACAGCACGATGATGGAGATGTTGGGCGGCAGGTCTCCGATGCTGATGAATTTGCCGATGGTGTTGGCCACGGCGGTTCCGGCCAGCATGGGCCCGAGCATTTCAAAAATGGCCACCACGAGCACCGACTGGATCGGGGTCATGGCGCGGGAGGCGATGATGCTGCCGATGATGTTGGAGGCGTCGTGAAAACCGTTAGTGTAATCGAAAATGAGAACAACTACGATCGTTGTCCACATCAGGGTATGAATAAGACTGGTATCCATAGGACTCCGTTTTGATCCCTGGTGAGATGCGCTTCGATACTTGTGTTTTTGAGGAATCTTGACCGGGCCTCAAAGCCCTGGCTCCGGTCATTCCTTCAGGTTTTGGATCAGGCGACCTGGACCACGATGTCGTGGAGGACCTTGCCGGCATTTTTCATGTCGATGGCGGCATCCAGCAGATGACGATAGATTTCGCGACGCTTGAAGATGTCGAGCACATAGGCCATGGCTTGGGCTTCGGCGCCGGTCTGCTTGTCGTGCATCATCTGGACATACTTGTCACCCTGGAAGAGTTGGGCCAGGGCGGCACGGAAGATTTTTTCGATTTTCTTGCGGGCCTGTCCGACCAGTTGGGCATCCTTGTCGGAGTCGGCGGGGGAGGTGGAGAGCTTTTTGTAGCCGGCGCTCAGGTTTTCCACCGAGTTGCGCAGGGTGGCGGTCATGTCGGTGATGAAGGGGTCGGTCTTGATGTTGAGGGCATCCATCTCGGAGACGATGCTGTGGGCATGGCTCAGGATGCAGTCCACCGTGACATAAGCGCGGTAGATGTCTTCCCGGTCCATGGGGGTGGCGAAGGCGTTCTTCAGGACATCCAGATTGCGTTGACGCAGAACTTCGCTGTCCTGTTCCAGTTTCAGGATCTGGTCGGCGCGGGATTTGTTGCCGGTTTGCACATACTCTTCGAGCAGGGCGGCGGCCTGATTGGCCAGTTCACACTGTTCGAGGATCAGCCCGTAGAAGTTGGGCATGCGGGGAAAGACGCGATTGGTGAGCTTGGAAAACGTGGTGCTGGATCCAGACATGTTGAATTCTCCTGCAATTTGTTGATGGGGTTGCTTGTGAATGGTTTTTTTTAAGACACGACCGAGTTCATGGGTGCCCTTCTCATGAAGAAGATGGCCAGCCATGCCGCGATCTCTTCCGCCTTGTTGGCGGGTTCGTCCACCTTTTCCGCAAAGCGGCGCAGGTGGATTTTTTGGGCCAGAGGAATGGACTCGATGGAGAAGATCGCCTTGATCAACCCCATGGCCCGTTTGTCGGCCTCCTTTTCGTAGAAGGCCACCTTGCTTAAATATTCTCCCACTTTTTCCGTTTCGTGGAAAAAGACGTGTCCGGCTTCCACGCAGGTCTCCACGGCCATGGAGACCGATTGACACAGATCTGTGAAAAGAGGGTGCAACAGGGACGGAATTTCCGGGTTTTCGGCCTCGAACTCCTGGAGATTCTTCACCAGAAGTCGTTGCAGTCGGCTCAGTTGTTCCAGCAGTTGCAACACGTCCCCGCGCAACTCCGGCACAATCGGTTGCGCACGCAATTGGGCTTCGATGAACCGGCTCAAAGTATCCAATTCCCGTTCGTGATGAATCAGAAGTTGCAAACGGGATTGAAAACGAGAACCATTCGTATTTTCTGCCAGATAAAGTCCCACACCCGCCCGAAACAGAATATTGGCCTCGGAGAGTAGATTGAGGAACTCCTCGATTTGCTTCTCCAGGTTCATGGTCTTTCCAAAAAGGAGGAAAGATTGATTGGGCATCATGTTTGACTCTCTCGTTGGTGCATCTAACTGGGTAGCAAAACCCGATCGCTTATGATCTTCTATAGTACAAGAAGCGGGCCATAGTGGATTTTTAGGATTAAATTGTTTGTTTACAATGGGTTGAGAGTCTATTTTCCGGATTTTTATTTTTTTGGGAGGGTGCAGCAAAAGCTGCATTTGGAGTGTGTTCCCAAACACGGAGCGGTCTGTTATCGGAAGTCCGATTGGCTGGGCGGGGCGGGTGCAGCAAAATGCTCTACCCGGTGATCGGTGCGAATTGGCGTGATTGCTTGATGTTAAGGGGGGGTGAGGCGATTTGTGTCAATGGGCGCGTATCCTGTTTGCAATGGGTGCAGCAAATTGTTATAGTGCAGCCAATGCTGCACCCATTGCCGGCATGTTGCAGCATGGTGAATATATTGGTATGAAGACATATTTGATGTTTCGTATATATTGGTTTAACGGATCGTTAACGGTGAATATTTCAGTGTGTTAATTTTATTATATTAGAATATTCTGATTAACCAAGGGTCGTTTCTTCCCGAAAGTCACCCAAAAAGGGGAGGATCCGCTGGGGGCTGGAAAATTTTCCCCCTGGTAATGAAGGAAATCGAGAACTTTTGTTGGCGGCGTGTATGATGGAACGACGCAATAGCAGCAAAAGCTGCACCCCCCCTATTCCAGGTCGAGGGCCGATTGTTTCGAGCGCATATTGATGAGTCGTCGATTCAGGGACTGGCGGGTGATGCCCAGCAGGGTGGCCGCGATGCCCTGATTGTTGTTGGCCCGTCGCATGGCCTCCATCACCATGGCGTCGATCCCCTCCTTGAGGGGCGGAAACGGACCGGAGGAGAACATTCCGGCCAACGGGGTGGCGGTTTCGTTGGGGCTGCGTTCCGGAAGTGTGCCGGTGGGCTGGTTGTTGGCCCGGATCGCCTGGTGAAAGCTCTCCATGGAGAGGGTGGGACTGCCGGGATGTCGGGCCACGGCGTCGAACACCAAAGCCCGCAATTCCCGCACGTTGCCGGGAAAATGATGGGTCGCCAACAAGGTCAGCAACTGGGGCGGGGTGTTGGGCACGGCCTTGTTCATGGCCCGGGCGGCGTCCTGGGTGAAAAAGCCCAGCAGCAGCGGAATGTCTTCGGGCCGCTCCCGCAAGGGGGGAATCTCCACCCGGTGGGATGTCAGGCGGTAATACAGATCCTGCCGGAACTCGCCACTGGCGATCATTTTGCGCAGATCGTTGTTGGTGGCCGCCACAATGCGGGCGCTGCTCAACTTGGGCACGTCCGAGCCCAAAGGGTAGTAGCTTTGCTCTTGCAGCAGTCTCAGCAGCTTCACCTGGGAGGCAGGTTTGAGATCGCCGATTTCATCGAGAAACAAGGTGCCCCCCGCCGCCCGCGTCACCAAGCCTTCCCGGTTGGTGTCGGCTCCGGAAAAGGCCCCTTTGCGATGGCCGAACAGGGTATCGGAAAACAGCGTGTCGTCGAGTCCGGCCACGTTCAGGGAGATGAATCCCCCGGCCCGACCGCTGACCCGATGGACCGCTTCCGCCAGCAATCCTTTGCCGACTCCGGTTTCTCCGGTGATCAGAATGGTTTCGCCGCTGCCGGCCACCGCCTCGATGTATTGAAAGATGCCCCGCATCTGGCTGGAGTTGGTGAGAATGCGGCTGAAGGCCTCTTTCTGGTTGAGTCCGCCGTGAATCAGATAGCTTTTCAGGGCGTGGACCTCCTGGCGGAGCATGAAGGTATCCACGGCGCGGCGCACGCTGGTGACGAAGCGGGTTCGTTCCACCGGTTTCACCAGATAGTCGAACGCCCCTTCCCGCATGCAGGCCACGGCGGTTTCCACCTCCTGGGAGGCGGTGACCACCACCACCGGTACCTCGGGAAAATGGCGGATGATCTCCGGCAGCAGTTCGATGCCGGACAGATGGGGCATGAAGAGATCCAAGATCACGGTCATGGCCTTTTGGCGCAGCATCAGGGGCATGAGGTCGCGGCTGTCTTGCACCGTGACCACCTCCTTGAAGCCCGATCCACGCAGAAACAGGCTCAGGCTGTCAAGGACGTGTTCCTCGTCGTCCACGAGGAAGACCGGGGGCATGCCGGAGAGTGGACCTTCTTGCATTCAGCAGTCTCCCACGCAGGGCAGATGGATGAAGACCGTGGTGCCGCTGTCCACCTCGGACTCGAAGCGCAGTCGGCCACCATGATTCTTGATGATCGAGGCGGAAATGGAAAGTCCCAAACCGGTTCCTCCCCGTTCCAGACGGGTGGTGAAAAAGGGTTCGGTGATTTTTTCCAGATAGGTGGGATGAATCCCCCGACCGTGATCCCGCACGATCAGTACCACCTCATGGCCCGATTCGTCCAGGGTGGCTTCCAGATGGACCGCCCGGTTCCGGTCCGGCAGGGATTGCAGGGCGTTGACGATCACGTTGATCAGCACCTGTTCCAGTTGCCGGGCATTGCCCATGACCGGAGGCAGATGGGGCGGAATGTGGGAGATGAACCGTTCCGTGTGTTTCTGGATGGTGTTGTTGAGCAGCAGCAGAGTCCCTTGAGTCAACTGGTGGAGGTCCACGGGCTGCTTGTCCATCCCCGTATCGTCCCGGGCGAGGTTTTTGAGCAGTTCGACGATTTTCTTGATCCGTTCGGTATTTTCCAGGATCCAGCCGATGATGCGGGGGATTTTTTCCCCCATTTCGGAGTAGGGCAGGCCAGAAATGGCGAACTCCCCGTTTTCGCGGAAGTATTCGTCCAGGATCGGCTTGACCGTATTCCAGGCGTCGGCCAGCAAGGAGGCGTTGTAGTAGATGGAGTTGTTGGGATTGTTGATTTCGTGGGCCACGCCGGCGGCCATGAGACCCAACGAGGCGAGACGGGCATTTTTGGCCGCTTGTTCCTGAAGCATTTTGTTGTCGGAGATGTCGGTGGCCACCACCATGGCGGAGGTGATGCCGGTCTCTTCGTTCAGGGGGACGATGCGCACCTCCCACCATCGATCATTCCTGGCCCGGTGGTGGAAGTGGTTGGTCTCGTGCAGATCGAAGGCCCGTTCCAGAGCCTGGAGGTACTCCTTACGGAACTCCGGCGAAGCCGCCCGCAACGGATCCGCGGGATCCGACTCTCCGGACGCGGGCAGACGATTCACCAGCAACGGTCGTCCCTTCCGGTCCACCAGACGGATGATGTCCGGCGAACGGTGAAACAGCACGCTCAACAGCCGTTCCGATTTTTCCAGTTGTTGGGCCATGTCGGTACGGATGGCCAGATCGGTCTTGATGCGCAGCAGATAGTGGGTCAACAGCCAGGTGAGCAGAATGCCGGTCATCAGGGTAACCCAGTCACCATGGATGAACCATTCGGCGGAACGGAAATGGCTGGTCTGGGAACAGGTGATCGACCAGTGCTGATTGCCCAGACGGGTGGTGGCGGACAGCTTGGGATCCGGCTGTGTGAGCCAGCGTTGCCAATCCTCGGGATGGTGGAAGGTGAAGCTGGAGTCGGTGAGACGGGAGGCGTAAAAGTGCAAAAAACGTTCGGCCTCGGAGGCCTGGTCGTCGAGGATCATGCACTCCACGCCCCGGGGTTCCAGCATGGAGATGGCCTCTTCGGCCAGATTGGCAAACTGGAACACCCCGATGATGTAACCTTTCAGACCGTGATGGCGTTCCAGAACCGTGGCCAGTGCCACGTTGGGCTGATAGACCGGCTGGGCGGCGAGAAAACCGAGACGGTGGGGATTGTCCGGGGAGAGGGGAATGCGACCGCTGACCACCATGCGGCCTGTGTCTCTGGCTTCTTCCAGGAGCTTGCGTCGCGTGGGATCGGAATAGTGGTCCAGGCCGACGTGTGTCATGGCTCCATCGGATGGCTCCTGAAAGTGGATCCGGGCCTGTTCGTCGCCGTTGGATCCGGGGGCCGGCTCCATGGGAACCCATTGCAGGGATTCGATTTCCGGATAACGGGAGCGGATCAGGTTCGCCACCTGCTGGAAGGTCGGCTCCTGAATCCCGGGGGAGGACAGAAACAGATCGTTGAGTTCATGAATGGCGCCCAGGGCCGATTCCAGCCCTTTGCGCACCGCCCGGTGACGGTCCTGGGCGACCCATTCAAACTCCTGTTTCAGATGATGGGTGATTTGCGCCCGTACCCCGAAAAAGGTCACCACGGAAAACAGCAGTCCGGAGGTGGCCACCAGCAGAATCATGCTGTGGGTGCGCAGAAACGGATCCCTTTTTGGCCATTGGGCGGGAAGAGGATCCGGGGAGGGCGGTTGGAAAGAGGGAACAGGGTTCATGGTGTCCGTGGGAGTGGTCTGGATTCGGCCCGGTACCCGTTTCTGGGAGCGAGCAGGGCCGTTGGCACGATAATGGGGGGGTGGCTATGAGTGTTTTGCGTTCCAAGGTGTTGATCATCGATGACGAATCCGCCATTCGGGATACGGTCTGTCTGATTCTGGCCAATGCCGGGTTTGAAAGTCTGGAAGCCTCCAGCGTTCACGAAGCCCAGGGGCTGTTGCGGCACATCACCCCCAATTTGATCCTTTTGGATTGGATGCTCAAGGGAGTTTCGGGACTGGAGTATTTGCGTCTGCTCAAAAAAGATGAAATCACCCGACCCATTCCGGTCATCATGCTCACCGCCCGGGGCGAGGAGTCGGACAAGGTCAACGGTCTGGAGCAGGGCGCGGATGATTATATCACCAAACCGTTTTCCGCCAAGGAGTTGCTTGCCCGGATCAAGGTGGCGTTGCGTCGCATCGAACCCGTTTCTCTGGAAGATGAGGTGGTCTTCGATGAACTGGTGCTCAATCGCGCCAAGCATACCATCCGGATCGGTCATCAATCCCTCAAGTGCAGTGCCATGGAGTTCCGATTGTTGGGTTTTTTCATCACCCATCCGGATCGGGTCTACCATCGGGATCAGTTGTTGGATCTGGTATGGGGGCGCAATGTTCATGTGGGGGATCGCACGGTGGATGTGCATGTACGTTCCCTGCGCAAATTGTTGGAACCGTCTGGCAAGGAGGGGTTGCTGCAAACGGTTCGGGGTGCGGGATACATGTTTTCGGCCAATTTGCAATCATGATTCCGAAAAGCGGGATGGCATGGATTTTTTTGCTGTCTTTTGCGCCGGCTGTGTTGTTGAGCCTGCGCCATGTCCCGTGGATCGTCTGGGTGGTGCCGGTGGTGTTGGCGTATGCGTTCCGACGGCAATGGGAGGGGGAAGGGGAGTCCGACCGACGGGCCATGCTGGAGCGGCAGGAAGAGCCGCCTGACTTTTGCTTCGCCTTTGAAACCGGTTCAAGCACCCGCGAACGCTGGAAAAGCGCCATTTTGCGTTGGCGCATGGCGGTGGATGCCCTGCCCGACGGGGTGTTGATGCTGGATTATCGTTTTGCCCTGTGCTGGTTCAATCCCGAGGCGCGTCATTTGTTGGGATTGTTCGACCAACGTGATCTGGGCAAGCCTTTGGCCTATCGTCTGGGACAGCCGGTGCTGGACGACTATCTGCAACGGGGGGATTTCAGTCAACCCCTTGATCTGCCTTCGCCGGTGGATGGGGGGCGCATGCTGAATCTTCGGTTTGTGCTGCTGGAACAAGAGCATTTCTGGCTGGTATTGGTTCTGGATATTACCGATAGATATCAAATGGATCGTCAGCATCGGGACTTCATGGACAACATTTCCCACGAATTGAAGACCCCCATCACCGTGTTTCGCGGGGTGCTGGAGTTGTTGCCGGATTTGCCCCAGGACTCCCCCCAGTGGGAAAACGCCCTGGGTTTGTTGCGCAAACAGACCCAGCGCATGCAAAACCTGATCGAAGATCAGACCGCCTTGCTGCGGCTTGGTCCTGCCCGTCACGGTTTTCCGGTGGAGGCGGTGGCCATGGAGCCGTTTCTCCAGGAGATGATCGAGGCGGCGGAATCGTTGAGCGGTGCGCGCAAACACGTTTTTCTGTTGAGCTGTGAGGATGGATTTGCGTTTCACGTCAATCGGGAGTTGTTGCGTTGTGTGGTGGCCAATCTGCTGTTCAACGCGGTCAACCATACCCCGGATCAAACCGAGGTGCGGGTGGAGTGGAAACAGGATGATCGTCGCCGTCCAACCTTGACCGTGGGTGACAACGGGCCGGGGATTGCCAGTTATCATCTGCCGAGACTGACGGAAAAGTATTACCGGGTGACGTTCCAGAGCGGAAACAGCCGGAAGCATCATCCCGAATATCAGGGCACCGGCCTGGGACTCTCCTTGGTGAAAGAGGCCATGGAACGGGCGCAGGGCAAGTTAGAGATCGTCAGTCAGGCGGGAATCGGCAGTCGTTTCATCTGTCGTTTTCCGGCTGTTGCGGAGGTTTGACCGTCGTTGTGGCGCGTCATGCGTGTTGAATGACCCATTAACCCAAAAGAACAAGGAGATTTTCATGAGCAAAATGCTGGATCATATTCTGCCCCCCATGCCCGCGTTTTTGAACATGGTCAGCGATCAGGCGGAACTGTTGGCCAAATGCATGGTGACCGCCGTGGATTGTCTGAACGATCCGGATTCCATCCGTTACCAAGCGTTGGCCGACATCGATACCAAGGCCAAGGAGTTGCGCAGCCGTCATTTGGACAAATTGAACGACTCCTTTTCCACGCCGATTGATCGTGCCGATCTGTTGCAGGCGATCAATACCCTGGAAATTCCCGTGGAGACCATGCGGGAAGCGTTGGAAGAGATGCGCGCCTTGAAGGTTTCGTCGGACCGCTACTGTCTGGAAATGGCCGTGGTGCTGCGGGAGGCGGCGTCGGCGCTGCATCGTGGTTATTCCAGGCTGGCCACCAAACCAGGCATGTCCGAACCCGAAGCCCAGATGGCCATGCAGGCGCCCGCCAGTGTGGATCATGTGTATCGCAAGGCGGTGGGCAAACTGTTCACCATTGATGACGACACAAAACAGGCCCTCGCCCAGGAAGAAGATACCCATATCGCCACCTTCATCCAGACGGTGGATATCCTCAAGCGTCGCGAGGCTTATCGTCATTTGCGCACCATCTCGGTCCAGATGGGAGAGGCTGCCGCTGTGCTGCACAGCATTGTCATGCAGAACGGTTGATTTCATATCCGTTGCGCCATGGTGTGTGGCGCGGGGGGTATGGGTTTTGACAAGTGTGAGGGAGGCGAAAGTCTCCCTCATTTTTTTTGGATTTTTTATTATTTTAATTATTGTTTATCCAATGATAAATTTTTCAAAAGGATGAATCGATCATTTAAGATATCCAATGATCGATTACTGTTATGGATAAAGTTTGTCAGTATTTAATGGACCCTTAATAATCCCTTTATCAGGTGTTAACAAAGCTTCGTTACAATGCGGCACCATTGATTAACGGATTGTTTGTCTTGGGGGTCGTTCGTCCGGAGACGACGATCAACACGGTCTGGTTACCATTCATTTCCAAAAGGAGCAGAGGTTATACAGATGGATAACAGAATTTTCAGGAACATTAAAATCACGGGAGAGGTGAGGCACGATGGATAATACCACGATTATGATGATGATGTGGACAGCGATTGTCATTGTGCTGATTTTCGACTTCACCAATGGCTTCCACGACGCCTCGAATATCACCGGGACCATCATCGCCTCCCGGGCCATGACCCCCATCCAGGCGGCGCTCCTCACCGGAGTGTTTCACTTCATCGGGCCGTTGCTCGGTGGCACGGCGGTGGCCAATACCATCGGAAAGTTCGTCAAGATCGATGACTTGAATGCGAACATGTCGCTGATGATATTATTATGCGGCATTTTCGGGTCGATCTTTTGGAACATTTTCACTTGGTGGTTTGGTTTGCCCTCTTCCTCGTCTCACGCCCTGGTGGGTGGTGTGGCGGGTGCGGTGCTGTTCGCCGCCGGTTCCAATCACGTGATGTGGGGTTGGGAAGATTTGATCTTGAAGGGCAAGATGTCCGGCGTGATGAAAGTGGTGTTGTCGTTGTTTGTGTCACCCATTCTGGGTTTCTGGTTTGCGTGGATTTTTCAGAAGATCATACGACGACTGGTGGCCAACGCCAAACCGCGGATTGATGGGTTTTTCAAGTATTCCCAGTGGATCAGCGCGGCGGCTCTGTCGTTCTCCCACGGCACCAATGACGCGCAAAAAAGCATGGGCATCATCTCTCTGGCCTTGCTGCTGGGGGGGAGTATCGACAAGTTCTATGTGCCCACCTGGGTGATCTGGATTTGTGCGGCCCTCATCACGGCGGGCAACATGTTCGGCGGCTGGCGCATCGTGCGTACCGTGGGCTTCGGCATCTTCCGGGTTCGTCCCATCCACTCCTTCAATGCCCAACTGACGGCTTCCGCGGTGATCTTCGGCGCCGCCACCATGGGCGCTCCGGTCTCCACCACCCACGTGGCTTCCTCCAGCATCATGGGTGTGGGCACCGCCGAACAGCCCAAAGCGGTCAAATGGCGCAAAGGCAAGGAGATCTTCGCCACCTGGATCCTCACCATTCCCGGCTCCGGCCTGGTGGGTGGTTTGACCTACCTGTTGGCCGATCTGCTTACCGGTGTCAGCGGCGTGCGCTGATCCGGTTCGATCCAACATCATTCACTTGAATTCAATACCCAGATTCAACTCACCAAGGAGAGTTTCATGAGCGGTGGTTCTTCCCCCTTTACCAAGATGCTGGACAATGTTTTTCCGCGTATTCCCCCATTCCTGGATATGATCGGTGTGCAGGCCGAACTGTTGGCCAAGGGCATGACTGTGGCGGTGGATTATCTTTCCGAGTCGTCCACGGCCAGATTCCATGAAATCATGAAGATCGAAACCCAGGCCCAGGAGTTGCGGGAGAAACATCTGGATGTGTTGAACAATGCCTTTTCCACCCCCATCGATCGGGAAGATGTGCTGCGTTCCATCGTCAGCCTGGAAGTCCCGGTCCGCTCGATCCGGGTGGTGGTCGAGGAGATGGAAGCCCTCAAGATCAAAACCGACAACTACATGCTGGAAATGGCCGTGGTGTTGCGGGAATCCGCATCCGCCATGCAACGGGGCTTCTCCAAGCTCGACACCACCCCGGCCCAGGCCGAACCCGATGCCCAACTGGGATTGCAAACCCTGTCCAACGTGGACAAGGTGTACCGCAAGGCCCTGTCCAACCTCTACTCCATCGACGATGACCTGTCCAAAATGCGCGCCCGTGCCGATGGCGCCGAAATCCAGGCCATGATTCATGTGGTGGAAATGCTCAAGCGTCGCGAGATCTATCGGCATCTGCGCAACATCGCCGGCAAACTGGGGGATACCGCCTCGGTGCTGCATGGCATCGTGATTCAGATCGGTTGATTTTTGCAGCCATTCTGGCGGGGATTGGTTGCACGCCCCGGCTCCCTTTTGTGGGGGCCGGGGTTTTTTGTTGGTGGTATTCCTGGAGGGTTGCTGGCTGTCACCCATCGGTCAAGGCGTCGATGGCCGGCAGGGTGCCTTTTTCCAGCAGTTCCAGAAAGGCGCCGCCGCCGGTGGAAATGAAGGAGATCCGATCCGCCACCCCCGCCTGTCTGACCGCCGCGTCCGTATCCCCTCCACCGATGACCGTCAACCCTCGGGATGCGGCCACGGCCCTGGCCAGTTGCAGGGTGCCACGGGCAAAAGGAGCCATCTCGAAGACGCCCATGGGACCGTTCCACAAGATGGTTTGCATGTCTTTGAGCGCGGTGGTGAAATGACTCACCGTGCAGGGGCCAATGTCCAGTCCGAGCCAGTTGGCCGGAATCTCGTCGATGAAGACCTCACGGGTCTCGGCAGCCGGATCGATCCGTTGGGCGGTCACCACATCCAGCGGCAACAGCACCTCCACCCCCCGCTTTTGGGCCGCATCCATGGCTTTACGGGCGGTATCTAGCATGTCGGGTTCCACCATGGATCCCCCCACCGGTTTGCCCTGCGCGGCCAGAAAGGTGAAGGCCATGCCTCCACCGATCAGCAGCTTGTCCACTTTGGTGGTCAACGCTTCGATGACCCCAATTTTGGTGGAGATCTTCGATCCGCCGAGAATGGCGGCAAAAGGGCGTTCCGGCTGACGCACGCTTTTGTCGAACCAAGCGATTTCAGCCGCCAACAGGGTGCCCGCCACCATGGGCCGCACGAATTGTCCGATGCCCGCGTTGGAGGCGTGGGCGCGATGAGCGGCCCCGAAGGCGTCATTCACCACCACATCCGCCAATCTGGCCAACTGGCGGGCAAAATCCGGATCGTTCTTTTCCTCTCCGGGGTGGAAACGGACGTTTTCGAGCATCAGCACCTCACCCGGAGCCAGGGCTGAGACCAGAGCTTCCGTCTCTGCGCCTACGCAATCCGGCGCCAGGACAACCGGTTGTCCCAGCAATTGGGCCAGCCGTTCGGCCACCGGTTTCAGGGAATATTTTGCCTCCGGTTTTCCTTTGGGACGTCCCAGATGGGAGGCCAGAATCACCCGGGCGCCTTGTTCCATAGCGTGACGGATGGTGGGCAGGGCGGCACGGATGCGGGTATCTTCGCGGATGTGGCCCGTTTCGTCCTGGGGTACGTTGAAATCCACGCGAATCAGGAGACGTTTGTTCGACAGATCAACATCATGAATGGACAGCTTGCGCATGGTTTCCCCCGTGGCCCGGTTTGAAATTTTTAGATGAGGATGGTTTGTGTATATGTTTTATCGAATATATGTGTATATAAATATGCAGTCAAGAGAATATTTTGGTCGGCTTGCGATGGGATGCGGTGAGCGGATTTCCGGGTTGACCAGGACATCTGGATTAGTGTATATTTGATTTTGTGAATGTGTCGACAACGGCCAAACCACATCGAAGGGGATTTCCGGATGCTGGAAATGTTTGGCAGGCTTGCCGACGCGACGGTTCATGCCGGACTGGGACTGGATCCCACCTCCGCGCTGGGTCGGTCGTTGCATTTTTTCGTGGAAGACACCACCAAGATTTTTTTTCTGTTGGTGGTCATCGTGTTTGTCATGGGGCTGTTCCGAACGCTGCTTGCGCCGGAAAAGGTCCGTGGCTATATCGAAGGCCGATCCCGGGGAGTGGGATATCTGCTGGCGGTGATTCTGGGTGCGGTCACGCCGTTTTGTTCCTGTTCTTCGGTGCCGCTGTTCATTGGGTTTCTGGAAGGCGGTATTCCGCTTGGGGTGACCATGGCCTTTCTGATCACCTCTCCGTTGGTGAACGAGGTCGCCGTGGTGATTCTGGGATCGATCATGGGCTGGAAGATGGCGACCGTCTATGTGATCACCGGCATGAGCGTGGGTGTGCTGGGAGGATTGGTGATCGACCGGTTGCGTCTGGAACGTTGGGTCGAACCGTATGTCTGGAACATCCGCATGGGTGCGGTCGCCACCGGGCAGGTGGATGGCTCGTTGCCGGGACGGGTTCGCTATGCTTGGCAGGAGGTCCAAACCATTGTCGGGCGTATTTGGGGGTATGTGCTGGTGGGCATTGGCCTGGGAGCGGCGTTGCACGGTTATGTGCCCCAGGAGTGGTTTTTGCGTTATGCAGCGGCGGACAATCCGTTCGCCGTGCCCGCCGCGGTGTTGATGGGGCTGCCCCTTTATTCCAATGCCACGGGGATCATTCCGGTGGCCGAGGCGTTGTTGGCCAAGGGGGTTCCGGTCGGGACGGTGATTGCGTTCATGATGAGTGTGGTGGGGGTGTCGATTCCGGAGTTTGTCATCTTGCGCAAGGTGCTCAAGGTGGAAATGCTGGTGTTTTTCGCCTGTTTTTTGCTGGTGGCCTTCACCGTGGTGGGTTGTCTGCTCAATGTCCTTTTCGTCTGAACCCAAGGAGAACTATCAAATCATGAAATCCTTCAAAGTGCTGGGGCCGGGCTGTCGGAACTGTCTTGCCGCGGCCAGATTGATCGAAGAAAAGGCCCAAAAAATGGGGGTGGAGGTGCAGGTGGAAAAAATCACCGATATGGCCGCCATTCTCGGTCATGGGGTGATGTCCACGCCGGGTGTGGTCCTGGATGGGCGGGTGATTCATGTGGGCAGTGTGCCCAGCGATCATCAGGTGGAGCGGTGGTTGAAACCATAGTCCCCGGTATCGCTGAATTCCCGTCCATTTCTGTCCATCATGCGGATGGGGCGTGAGGGTCTCAAAGAGTCGGCTGGTTGTATCCCGACGGCTTTCTTAACGACAGTGCCCCATCGGCCCGTTCGTTTTTTTCATCATTTCTTAACCTCCTGTTGCTCAATCCTTCATGGATTCATTACTCCCCGTTAATGGCCCCATGAAAGAATGGTTTCCAAATCGATCGACATGGAAACCATTGGCCGACCAGGCTCGGCAAACCAGGAGGATCCATCCATGACCCGCACCACGCCCCTTCTCCAGACCGGAGACCCCCATCCCCATTTTTGTGACCCGATGGCGTCAACCCTGCCGGAGTTGTTCGGCCTGATGGTGGAGCAATGCCATCTGACCGAGGGGATGGCGGTTTTGTTGGAAAGTTATCTTCGGTTCGAGGATCCGACCCTTGTGGAGCGGATGCAGCGGTTGGAAAATCAAGGAGTGCAGCTGCGGGAGCGCAACGTGGAGCGGGTGAAGGAGGAAACGGCGGTGCTGCCGGATCGAGGTTCCCTGTTGCAGGCCTGTTTTTTGGCGGAGGCGGTGCAGGGATCCCTGATGGGGATTGTCCTGGATATGGATGCCCTGGGGATCCGGGGCGTTTGGCCGATTCTGGAAATGGTGGCCCAATTGCGTCATGCCATCGAGATGTTGCGGAGCGGACATGAAAAACTCCTCCACACCCCGGCCGGGATCGGCGTCGAGATGAGCGCGATTCTCGCGGCGCGCAAGGCCATGGAAAGAAGTTATCATTGCGCTTTGGAAAGACAGTTGGTGGAGGAACGGAGTGCGTTGCAACGGCACAACCCGGAGAATCTGCAACGGATCTTGCAACTTTTCAGACATCGGGAAATTTATCGGCGCATCCGCGATGTGGGGATTGAGATTGCCAATTGCGGCCGGGTGTTGCAGGATATCGTCTATCAGTTCGCATGATCGTTGATGGTTTGGTGGATTTGTGGAGGGTCCATGAGTCCGAACAACACTTGCCGGAAAAAGGTGTTCAAGCATGCAATCGAATCGGTTGACCATTGTTGTCACTGTGGCCGTTGGTCTGGTCGCAGGCATTGCGACCACTGCCCAGGCGCGCACCATGATTCAGAACAAAGGCTCGGATACCCTGGTGAATGTCGCCCAGGCCTGGGCCGAGGCTTACCAGAAGATCAAGCCGGACGTGGCGGTGGCCGTGACCGGTGGGGGGTCCGGAACGGGGATCGCCGCCATGATCAACGGCACCGTGGATCTGGCCAACTCCAGCCGCTCCATGAAGGATAAGGAGATCGAATCGGCCAAGAAAAATGGCATCACCCCCATCGAGCATCTGGTCGGTTATGATGCCCTGGCGATTTTTGTCCACAAGGACAATCCGATCCAGTCCATCACCATCAAGCAACTGGCCGACATCTATGGCGATGGGGGCCCGGTGACCAAATGGAGCCAACTGGGCTTGAAGGTGCCGGGATGCAAAGGGGATCAGATCATCGTGGTCAGCCGTCAGAACAATTCGGGCACCTATGTCTATTTCCAGGAGGCGATTCTGGGGGAGGACAAGGATTTCCGTTTGGGCACCAAGGACATGCACGGCTCCAAGGATGTGGTGGATCTGGTGGAGAAAACCCCTTGCGCCATCGGTTACAGCGGTCTGGCCTACGACTCCCCCCATGTGAAAAAACCTCCGGTGGCCAAGGATGACCACTCCACCCCGGTGGAGGCCAACATGGAAAATGCGGTCTCACGACTGTATCCCATCGCCCGGCCTTTGTTCATGTATACCAAGGGCGAGCCGGTCGGTCCGGTCAAGGAGTATCTGGACTGGATCAAGACCGATGGGGGACAGTGCATCATTCAAGACAAGGGGTATGCTCCGATGCGACCGGTTAAATGCGAGAAGAAATAATCGGTTTCTGGGCTTGTGGCCCCCGGTTGACTGTGGTCGGCGGGTGGTGAGGCTCGGCAATCCGGTTGATGATCGGGCAAGCGGTTGTCAGCCGGGTTGAAACAACCAGACCGGAAACCCGAAGAGACCGGATGGATTGCGGTCACAGCCCGCGATGCGGATGATTGTTCACAAGGAGCATACCGGAATCCTCCGGTATTTTTCAGGCGCGCCAACGACGGAGTACGACATGTCCATCTATGAAAAAAGATTGCAACAGGATTTGAATCTCATCCGTCAGGCCGTTGCCGCCATGGGAGAGGGGGTGGAAAATGCCCTGAAAAATGCGATCCAGGCCATGCTGTCCGGCAATGAAGCCTTGGCCAACATGACCATCCTGATGGATTACCCCTTGGATCGCCAGTGTCTGGAACTGGATCGCATGTGTCACTCCTTCATTGCCCGTCATTTGCCGAGCGCCGGGCATTTGCGTTTGATTTCTTCGTCCATGCGCATGATTTATGATCTGGAACGGATCGCGGATTATGCGGTGAACATTTGTCGCGAGTCCCTGGATCTACCCAATCCCCCCTCCGGACTGATGAAGCAGGAACTGGAAACCATGGCTTCGGCCTCCCGGACCATGTTGCGTCAATCCCTGACCGCTTTTGCCGAGGAGAATGCCGGGCTTGCCAAAAGCACCATGCAGATCAACGCCCAATTGGGTCAGGGATTGGAAAAGGCGATCCGGGATCTGGTGGAGGAGGGGGACAGTCACGCGGGGCATTCCCGGGATGTGATGGATCTGTATGTCATTTTTACCATGCTGGAGCGGGTGGGGAACCGGGCCACCAACCTGTGCGAAGAGATTGTCTTCTGGCTGACCGGAGAGGTGCCCCATCCCAAGGATATCCACATTCTGTTCGTGGACGAGGAGAACAACGCCTTAGGATTGATGGCCGAGGCCATGGCCAGAAAAGGATATGAGAAAAATTGTTATTTCAGCAGCGCAGGCCGTCATCCCACCCGTCAGGCCAATCCCCAAATGGTGGCATTCATGGGTTCCATCGGATTCGACCTGTCCGAGGTGCAGCCCAAGGCTTTGGATAAAATGGAACTCAAAGGGTTGGATATCGTCATCAGTCTGCAAGGGCCGGTGCGATCCTATCTGCCCAAGTTGCCGTTTCACACCACCTTTCTCCATTGGGATGTGGGGGAGTTGCCCGAAGAGGACGATCGGGTGATTGCCAATCGTCGTTATGATGAAATCTACCGGGAATTGGCGGTGCAGTTGCGGCAGTTGATGGATATCCTCACCGGTCGGGAGGTGCTGTGAACATGAATCCATCCCATGGGGACGCCTTCGACGCCAGGGATAAGAACTGGTATCTGGACAAGGGATTCGAGATTTTGATGTTTGTGTGCGGGATTTCGGCCATTGTTTTCGTGGTTGGGATTTTTCTGTTTGTTTTTAAAGAGGGGATGGGATTCATCATTCACGACATGAACGTGGGTGAGTTTTTTTTGTCCCCCAAATGGCGGCCCACGTCGTTGAATCATCCCACCTACGGCATCATGGCCATGGTGGCCGGAACCGCTGCGGTCACCATTCTGGCCATGGCCATCTGTCTGCCTTTTTCCATTGGCGCGGCCATCTACATCGCCGAGTTCGCCACGGGAAGAACCCGGGAAATCCTGAAAATTCTCATCGAGTTCCTGGCTGCCATTCCTTCGGTGGTGTGGGGGTTCATCGCCCTGTCGATCATGAATCCTTTCATCATTACCACGTTTGATGTGCCCATGGGGCTGGGGGTGCTCAACTCCGCCCTGATCCTGGCCCTGATGGCCGCGCCCATTGTCACCTCCATCGCCGAGGATGCCTTCAAGGCGGTGCCGGATACTTATCGGGAGGCGGCGGAGGCTCTGGGGGCCACCCGGTGGCAGACCATTTACAAGGTGGTGCTGCCGGCGGCCAAAAACGGATTGCTCTCCGCCGGACTGCTCGGGGTAGGACGGGGATTCGGGGAAACCATGGCGATTCTTATGGCCAGCGGACACTCCATCAATATTCCGACTTCGGTGTTCGATTCCTTCCGCGCCTTGACCGCCACCATCGCGGCGGAACTGGGGGAAACGGCGGTGGGTTCTCCCCATTATCAAGCCTTGTTCGCCATCGGTATCTTTTTGTTTTTCATAACCTTCTTGATCAACATGACCGCCGACTTCATCGTGCGCGGTGTTCATAAAGGATAAGACCATGTTTGCATCAACCCCAGTCAATCGCCAGAATGATCAGGCGCAAAAACGCTTCAAGATGCTCTTTGGTTTGATGCTGGTCGTTCTTATTATACCTGTTATCATTATTATTAGTACTCTGTTAATCAAGGGGTCCCCGGCCATCAGTTGGACTTTCCTTTTCACCGATCCCACCAACGGCATGACCGAGGGGGGAATCTTTCCTGCCTTGTTCGGCACCATCTGGCTGGTGGTGGTCTCCTTGCTGGCTTCGGTCCCTCTGGGAGTGGCGGCGGCCATCTACCTGAGCGAGTACGCCCCGGATAATCTTTTGACTCGCCTGATCAACCTAGCCACCATCAATCTGGCCGGTGTGCCTTCCATTGTGCATGCCTTGTTCGGGGTGGGGGCGTTTGTGGTCTTTTTTCGATTCGGCACCAGCATCCTGGCGGCCAGTCTCACCTTGGCCATCATGACCCTGCCGGTGGTGATCGTCTCGTCGTGGGAGTCGCTGCAATCCGTGCCCCGTTCCTTCCGCGAGGCCTGCTGGAATATGGGAGCCACCCGTTGGCAGACCATCTGGCATGTGGTGCTGCCCAACGCCTTCACCGGCATTCTCACCGGGGTGATTCTCCAGGTCTCCCGGGCGGCGGGGGAGACCGCGCCCATCATGTTCACCGGAGCCGCGATGTTTTTGCCTTTTTTGCCCAACAGCGTCTTTGATCAGACCATGGCTTTGGCCCTGCACCTGTTCGTGGTGGCCACCCAGGTGCCGAATGTCCCGGAAAGCCTGCCTTACGGGGTGGCCCTGGTGCTGGTGGGAATTGTCCTGCTCATGAATACCGTCGCCATCTGGATCCGGATGCACCTGCGGGGGAAAAAGAAATGGTAAGCCACAAGATCGAGGTCAGCAATCTCGCCATCTCCTATGGGGACAAGCTGGCCTTGAACAACGTCTCGTTGGCGGTGCGTCGTCATGAGATTTTCGGCATCATCGGTCCGGCCAACAGCGGCAAGACTTCGTTTTTGAACGCCGTCAACCGTATGGACATGATGCGTCCCAACATGAAGGTCACGGGATCGATCCACATCAACGGCATCGATATACGTTCCTGGCGCAATGTCTACGCCTTGCGTCGCAAGATTGGCGTGGTGTTTCCCTTGCCGGTGGGATTGCCCCTCACGGTATACGACAACGTGGCCCTGGCCCCCCGTCTGGCCGGCACCGCCGGAACCCGGGCGGATCTGGATGAGTTGGTGGAACGGTGTCTGCGACGGGCCGCCTTGTGGGATGAGGTCAAGGATCGACTCACTCATCTGGGCAGTCTGCTTTCCGGGGGTCAGCAACAGCGTTTGACCATTGCCCGGGCCTTGTCGCAAAGCCCGGAGATTCTCATGCTCGACGAGTTTTCCATCGCGGTCGATCCGGTGACCACCATGCGCATCGAGGATGTGCTCAAGGAGCTGAAAAGTGAGATGACCATCATTCTGGTCACCAATCTGGTGCAGCAGGCCCACCGGCTGGCGGATCGCACCGCCTTTTTCCTGAACGGTGAATGCGTCGAGATCGACGATACCGAAAAGCTGTTCAACGGGGAGGCCAAGGATCCACGCACCAACGATTACATTGGAGGAAAATTCGGATGATGCCCCCATTCTTGTCGGCCACGTCCGCGACTCCGGCCCCGGAGATGGCCATCCAGACCCGGAATCTCAATTTATGGTATGGGACTTTTCAGGCACTGTTCGACATCAACCTGCAAATCAAGAAGGGCATCATCACCAGCCTGATCGGACCCAGCGGATGCGGCAAGTCCACCTTTTTGCGCAGCGTGGACCGGATCAACGAGCGTTTGGGTTATGTGCGCATCAAGGGGGCCATTGAGGTGCTGAATCACAATATCTACGCCCCCGAAGTGGAACTGGCCCAGTTGCGCAAGCAGGTGGGCATGGTGTTTCAGCGTCCCAATCCCTTGCCCATCTCGATTCGGGAGAATGTGCTGTTCGGCTATCGGATTCACAACGAGAAGGGGGGCCGAATTGCCAAAAGCGAAGCGGATGGTATTGTCGAGGATGCTTTGCGTCAGGTGTTGTTGTGGGATCAGATGAAGGATCGGCTCGATCACAAGGCATCGGTGGGGCTGTCTTTGGAGGAGATGCAGAAATTGTGCATCGCTCGCTTGCTGCCGGTCAAGCCGTCGATTCTGCTGATGGATGAGCCGTGTTCCGCCCTGGATCCCAAGGGGACCGCCGCCGTCGAGGAGTTGATCTGGGAGTTGCGCGGTCGCTATTCGATTTTGATCGTCACCCACAACATGGCCCAGGCCAGACGGGCCAGCGAGGAATGTATTTTCATGCTGATGGGGCGGGTGGTGGAACACGCCCCCACGGATCGGCTGTTCGTGGTGCCGGCCCACCGGGAGACCGCCGACTATATCGAGGGCCGTTACGGCTAATCATTGTTAAAAATACCCGCTTATAGTTCAGGTGACGCTTGCCCCGTCACCTTTTTTTTTTGTCTACGGCCAGTAGTTTGCATATACTGCAAGAGTGGCTCCTCCAGGAAGTCGGCGGGAGAGTCCCGGCAGGGTGCGCACCTGGCAATTTCTTTGTACGAACGGTGAAGAACGAACGACCCATGGAAGCCAAAAATCCCCTTCTTCATGCCCAGCACGTCAGCAATCTGTTGGATCAATACGATGAGAGTTTTGATCTTTATCGTGCGTACAGTGAGCGACTTCTGATCAATTTGGGTGAGGTGTTCAACAAAACCACCTTGCCCATCAGTGCCATTTCCGGAGACTTGATGTCCAGGGCCACCCTGAAGAAGGTTTTGACGGAAAAAGGGGGATATTATACCCGGTTACGCGATATCGAAAACTTGATTACCGTGCGGGTGGTGGTTTATTTTTCGGATGATATTGAACTGGCTGTCAGTTTGATCAACAAGGAATTCGCACTGGACGACTGTGTGATTCCCCTCCTCGATGTGCCGGATCAGGATCGTTTTGGCATCAATACGCGCCGTTTTGACATTAAACTGTTGACGGAGCAGTATGCCCGTCCGGAATATCAGCGTTTTGGCGCCCTCAAGGCCGAACTGGAGATCCGGACCGTGTTGCAGCACTCCTGGTCCGAGGTCAAGGGGATCTTTGACGTACTGGTGGGCCGGGCGCGAATTCCAGGACAAAATGTCAACAAGTTGGCGCAAATCTCCTATCTGCTCAAGATGGCCGATGAGGAGTTGGTGCGCATCAAGGATCAGATCGTCCATCAAAACGCCATGCTGAACGCGGCCACCACCTCGCCCTTCGAGGCGACTCCGGTTGCCCTGCCCGAAGAGCCGGCCTTCCAGGAACTCAAGCCGGTGGATCCGGAAAAACGGGCTGCCTTTGCGGTTCGGTTGGAGGCGTTCATCTTGAACGATGCGGTGATCCGCGATATGGATCGGGCCATTGCCGATCATTACGAAACCAAATTGCTGTATCGGGATAACTTCGTCTCCACGCTTTCCGAGGTTTTTCTGCGTCTGGGCTTTGATCGCGAGGAGCGTCTGCGGGAGGAGTTGATCGCCAACAAGACCGTCATCCTGGTGATGATGAAAAACATCTTTGGCGACACCTCCAAGACCGGGGTGGAGTTCATTCACAAGGGATCGGCGTTGCTGGTACTGTTTTATGTATTGTTGGCCAAGACCGGCAATGTGGAGATCATCAAGAAGAATGTCCGTAACTATATTTCGTTAAGGGGGATCACGGTGGATGATTTCGCCAGTGATCTGTTGACCCACTACAAGAAAACCATCCGCAAAGCTCCGGAACCGGGCTGGTAATCAAAAAAAGCTTCCGCTTCCCGCCGATGTCGGCACGGGAACTGCTCCTATGGTGATAGAGGATTCCAGTATCACCATTTGTCAGATCATTGACAGGAGAACGACCGTGTCACACGTCGGATTGATCGGATCACCCGGTGCCTTCAAGGCCAATCTTTTGAATCTCAAGCAGGGCCTGCAAGAGATTGTGACCCCGCTCAACGAGTCCGCTCCCGGTCTGCCTTGGCAACGAACCAACCAGACGGACGAATACAGGGCTCCACAACCCGATTTCGAGAATGTTTTGCGGGAGGCTTTATCTCCGGATGATCCGGATCTGGCTCCCGTCAATCTTCCGACGCCCAAACCAAGCCCGGAGCCTGTCAAACCCCAGGCGCCTCGTCACCATGAATCCCTGCCGCCCCAGTTGACCCAGAATAGCTTTGATTTCGAGCAACGGGTGGTGCAGCAATCCGCCACGGGCATGTTTTTCAATTACAACGTGAAATCAGCCGGTGGCCATTATCGTACCGAATTGGCCCG
Organism: Magnetococcales bacterium; assembly: GCA_015231755.1. Lineage (NCBI taxonomy): Bacteria > Pseudomonadati > Pseudomonadota > Magnetococcia > Magnetococcales > Magnetococcales bacterium. Next base: position 256,521 of record JADGAZ010000001.1, read on the forward strand.
CAACGCTTATGCCAACGCTCTGGGTCGCATGGGGTGATGGATATTGGGGGTTGGGATGATTCCCGGCTCCTTGGATGAGGTGTGTGGGGGGATGGAAATCAGAAAAGGCCGCGTGACCATGAGTCCCGCGGCCTTTTTCCGTTGGTGTGGGTGTGTGGAGATTTGACGGCGTGCTGAAGATCTGACGGTGTGGGGAAAGAGGGAGGATGTCGGAGGATCAGAAGAAATTTGTCAAACAAAAAAGCCGACCAGTTGGCGGGGTCGGCTTTTTTGTTTGTCTCATCGGGACCATTTCACCTGCTGAAGCTGGCAGGCCAGATAATCTTTTTCCGCCTGGGTGAGAAACTGGTCAAACAATCCGCCCTGGGGCCGGGTTGCGGCAGTGCTCATGGAAGCCTGGGACCCGGGTTGAATGGGAGCCGGTTTCATGATGGGCGGGAGCTGCACGGCGAGGTTGATGTTGGACATGGATCTCTCTCTTTGCATGCTATAGTGGATGAAAACTCGGGGCCGGGTGGCCCCAGTGTTCATACGCATGTTTTGTGCCATATTCTTTGGGTTTCGTTAAAAAACGACTTTTCCCAGGATCCTGGCAGGGTTTGGGTCAGGAGAGTTTTCCGCAGCAGTATTTGTATTTCTTCTCGCTGCCGCAGGGACACAGGGAGTTGCGACCCACCTTGTCCGCGTCGCGCCGGAAGGGGGTGTGGGGGTCTGTGGAATCCTCTGGGACTTCGCCATTCCAGGATTCGGCATTGGGGTGGTTCAAGGAGAGTTGACGGTCCCGGGCTGCGGCCCGTTCCGTTTCCATGCGTTCGACCTCGTCGGGTTGACGCACTTCGACCCGACTGAGCACCTCCACCGCCTCGGATTTGATCCGGGTCAGCAGATTGTCAAAGAGGGTGAAGGCTTCCCGTTTGTATTCATTCAAAGGATCTTTCTGGGCATAACCCCTTAAATGGATTCCTTCCTTGAGGTGATCCATGTTCAACAGATGCTCTTTCCACAAGGTGTCCAGCACCTGGAGCAGGATGGCCTTCTCCAGATAACGGATCAAAGGCGCGCCCATGGACTCCTCGCGGGCCTGATTGTAGGCCTGGATTGCCTCCCAGGCCCGATCCCGGACCTCTTTGGAGGTGACCCCGGATTCGGCCTGCCATTCATGGACGGGCACCACGACATTGAATTGACGCTGCATCGCGTCCGCAAACTCTTTGGCTTTCCAGTGGTCCGGATAGGCCTCTTCGGGGATCATCTCCTCCATCAGCGTATCCAGCAGATCCTCGCGCATCTCCTGGGTGAACTCGATGATCTCGTCGGACTCCATCAATTCACGGCGCTGGTCGTAGACGACCTTGCGCTGTTCGTTCATCACGTCGTCGAACTTGAGCAGGTTTTTGCGGATGTCGAAGTTGCGTCCCTCGACTTTTTTCTGGGCGGATTCGATGGCCTTATTGATCCAGGGATGGATGATGGCTTCGCCTTCTTGCAGGCCGAGTTTCTGCAACATGCCATCCATGCGCTCGGAGCCGAAAATGCGCATCAGGTCATCTTGCAGCGACAGATAGAAGCGGCTGGAACCCGGATCCCCCTGCCGTCCGGCCCGTCCCCGCAACTGGTTGTCGATGCGGCGGGCCTCGTGGCGTTCGGTGCCCAGGATGTGCAAACCACCGGCGGTGAGCACCTCCTGTTTTTCGGCGGCGCATTCGGCGCGGATTTTGGCTTCGAGGCGTTGTTGCTCCTCGGGGGTGGCGGATTCGGGAATTTCCGACAGGATGCGCATCTCCGGGTTGCCCCCGAGTTGGATGTCGGTGCCGCGTCCCGCCATGTTGGTGGCGATGGTGATCGCCCCCTTGCGGCCCGCCTGGGCCACGATCTGGGCTTCCCGCTCGTGGTGCTTGGCGTTGAGCACGTTGTGGGGCACTTTGAGCTGTTTCAGACGCTTGGAGAGCGCTTCGGATTTTTCGATGGAAATGGTGCCCACCAGCACCGGTTGTCCCCGTTGGCGGCAGTCCTGGATCTCTTCGATGATGGCGTTGATCTTTTCGCCTTCGGTGCGGAACACCACGTCATCGCTGTCGATGCGGATCATGTCCCGGTTGGTGGGCACGATGACCACCTGGAGATTGTAGATCGATTGAAATTCCGAGGCTTCCGTATCGGCGGTGCCGGTCATCCCCGCGAGCTTGGCGTACATGCGGAACAGGTTCTGAAAGGTGATGGAGGCCAGGGTTTGGGATTCGTTTTGGATCACCACCGACTCTTTGGCCTCCAAAGCCTGATGGAGTCCGTCGGAGTAGCGGCGACCGGGCATCATGCGCCCGGTGAATTCGTCGATGATCACCACCTCCCCATCCTTGACGATATAATCCTTGTCCTTTTCAAACATGGCATGGGCGCGCAACGCCTGATTGACGTGATGGACGATTTCCACATTGTGGATGTCGTACAGCGCCCCGTCCTTGATCACGCCCCGTTCCTTGAGGATCTCTTCCACCTTTTCGTTGCCCTCTTCGGTGAAGATCACGGTGCGGGCTTTTTCGTCCAAGGTGTAGTGGATGTCCCGGGTCAGCAGGGGAATGACCCGGTCCACCTTGTAATATTTATCGGTGTTGTCGTCGGTGGGGCCGGAGATGATTAGCGGGGTGCGGGCTTCGTCGATGAGGATGGAGTCCACCTCGTCCACGATGGCGAAGTTCAAAGGCCGCTGACACATTTCGTCCAGCGCGAACTTCATGTTGTCCCGCAGGAAGTCGAAGCCGAATTCGTTGTTGGTGCCGTAGGTGATGTCGGCGCGGTAGGCGGCGCGGCGCTGCTGATCGTCGAGGCCATGGATGATGACCCCGGTGGTCATGCCCAAAGCGGCGTAGATGCGGCCCATCCAGGCGGAATCCCGTTGGGCCAGATAGTCGTTGACCGTCACCAGATGGGCGCCCTTGCCCGACAGGGCGTTGAGATACAGGGGCAGGGTGGCCACCAGGGTTTTGCCTTCGCCGGTTTTCATTTCCGAGATTTTGCCCTGATGGAGCACGATACCGCCCAACAGTTGCGTATCGAAGTGACGCATGCCGGTGGTGCGTTTGCTGGCTTCCCGGACGGCGGCGAACGCCTCGGGCAACAGGTCGTCCAGAGTGGCGCCGTCGGTCAGGCGCTGCTTGAATTCAGCGGTTTTCTGGATGAGCCCGTCTGCGCTCAAACCTTCGAATTCAGGTTCCAACTCGTTGATCTTTTGGATGAGTGGATTCAGCGTTTTCAGGTAGCGGTCATTGCTGGATCCGAACAGCTTACGGGCGATGGCACCAAACATGGGACGGGCATCCTTCAAGAGGCATGGCTGCAACCATTTGGAAAAATTCAATGATGTATCACACCCTGTGCCGCAAGGCAACCCGGCGTCAATCCCGGCGGGTGAACGGTCGATTGCGCGGGTTGTCATGGACCATTCAACCAACCGGATTTTTCTTGAACTGCGGCCTGTCTTGGCATGCGTAGTGGGGTGGTTTCCGGTTCTGCAGGGTATGCGCACCGGTTCGAACCCGGTTGGTCTCCATGGCTGGAACCAGTGCATTCAACATTGGGTTGAAATTTGAATGGCAGTTGAGACGTCAAGGAGGTAGAATAAGCCCGTAAACAGACCCATCCAGCCTGCTGCCCTGTGGACCAAGGCCATGAAATTCATCGACCCGCGCATCGACTTCGCCTTCAAGAAGATCTTCGGCAGTGAGGATGCCAAGGATATCCTGATTTCGTTTCTGGAGAGTCTGCTTGGTCTGGAGGGCGATCGATGCATTGCCGAATTGACCATCCTGGATCCTTTTCTGGCTCCCCGCATCAAGGAACTCAAATCCTCCATCCTGGATGTACGGTGCAAGGACCAACGGGGCATTGATTATATTGTGGAAATGCAGATCGAGAAGGTGGATGGGTTTTTGAAACGCATCCAATACAACAGCGCCAAGGCGTATACCCAACAGATCGCCAAGGGTGAGCATTATCCCAGTTTAAACCAGGTGATTGCCGTTACCATTGTCGATTTTGTCATGTTCCCGGATTTTGTCCATTGCGTCTCTTGCCACGAGTCGCGTGAAACCATTACCGGCAACGCATATCTGAATGAGATTCTTTATTATTTTATTGAGTTGCCGAAATTTGGCAAGGCCCTGGACGCGTGTGGCGGCATTCTTGAAAAATGGATTTATTTTATCAGATACGCCGAAGCCCTGGATCGGGTTCCGGAACAGTTGGACCTGCCACCCTTTCGCCATGCGTTCGAGAAAGCCATGATGGCCAATATGACGCAGGATGAATTGGAACTGTACGACAAAGCCGGAATCGCCATCGCCGACGCACGCGGACGGGTGGAACTGGCAAGAAAGGAAGGGCGACAGGAAGGGCGACAGGAAGGGCGACAGGAAGAAGCCGCAGCCATGCTCTTGAAATTGATACGCCGCAAGTTTGGCCAGACACCAGACTGGGTGACCGGGAAGGTGAAGGCTGCGAGTCTGGAATGGATCGACGTATGGAGCGACAATTTCGTGTTCGCGAATTCCGTGGATGAGGTGTTCGCGTCCCATGAGGTGGAAGAACAACGCGCACCAGGATCAAGATAGACGTGGTTCGTAAAGAAAACGGATGTCATTATTTCTTTAATGTTTGGAAAGATCGATACACAATATGAACGGTTCCGGTAGTCCCACGATGGATCTTCCCTTTCACCAAAGGCTGGAGGGCCGCTTCGATGGCATGATCCGTCTGGCGGATGTGACGGCCCTCGGCAGCGCGGTGGCGCTTCGGGATGACTGGTATGTGCTGGAACCGCGTTTGCCGTTTCCCGAGCAACCGGTGGATGGTCGGGAGGCCAGCGCCCAGTTGGGAATTCTGGTGGAAGAGATCCTGCGGGAAGAGCGGGGGGTCTGGAGTACCATGATCTATGTGCAAAGTGCCGAGGATCCCTGGATCATCAAGGTATTTCATCCCCGACGGGCCGGTTGCGGCTGTGGTGGGGGAGGCGGGGTGTTGCCCTGGCGGGTTCTGACCCGTTTCAAGCCCGATCCCGTTCCGGCCTGGGAGGGGGGTGATTGCGCGGTTCCGACGGCTTCGGCCTCCGGGAAATCCTGGTTGAAGAAATTTTTCTAATCCCGGGTTCCGATCTCGACCCGGTTGCGGCCTGCGCTTTTGGCGGCGTACAACGCCTTGTCCGCCCGTTCCGTCAGGGTGCGGATGGTGTCGTCGTCTTGGCGTTGGGCCACGCCGAAGCTGCACGTGATGTTTTGCACCGTGGGAAAAGGGGTGGTTTCGATGAGGGCGCGCAATTTTTCCGCCAACTGGCGCATGTTTTCCAGATCGTTTTGGGGCGAGACGATCATGAACTCCTCCCCGCCCCAGCGGGCCAGAATGTCTTCGGTGCGTATGTTGGTCGCCATCAGGCTCGACACCTGCCGGAGCACATCGTCTCCGACCTGATGACCGAACCGGTCGTTGACCCGTTTGAAATGGTCGATGTCGCACAAAATCACCGAAAGCGGGATTTCGTGGCGATGCGCCCGACGCAGTTCGGCGTTGAGTACCCCTTGTAGTCGCGCCCGGTTGCAGGTTCCGGTCAAGGCGTCGGTGAAGGCTTGGGTTTCGAGTTGCTGTTTTTCTTTTTCCAGGTGGGTGACATCGGAAAACGAAAAGATGTAGCGGTTCAACTCCGGCAGGGCGTTGAAGGTGACGGCAAAGGGGGTGGAGGTGGTCTTTTGGGGATCCGAACAGCGCAAATGGACGATGCCGCACTCCTGGGAGAGGTTCAACAGGGCGTGAATCCACTCTCCGGTCTGGCGGTCCGGGTCCAAGGGTGTGCCTTCACGGGTCAGGAGTCGGGTGCCCAGATGGGGATCGCTGGCCAGGAAATCTTCCAGGGTTCCAAAACCGAGCAGATTCAGGAAGGCCCGATTGATGTATTCCAGGCGTTCGTTGTTGGTGACCAGCAACAAGTTGGGCTGGATGTCCAAGATGAAACGCACGTAACGGTTGGCCGACTCCTGTTCCCGTCGGCGCCACAGGGCGCGGGCGCAGTGGTTCAGGGCCTTGAGCAGGGTCTGGGGGGAGGTGGGCTTGAGTACATAACGGTCGATCCCCAGATCGATGGAGCGCAGGAAAAATTCTGCGTCGGAATGGGCGGTGGTGACGATGATGGGAATTTCGGCGTTCAGATCCCGGATCCTTTTGGTCATGGCCAGACCGTCAAGGGTGGGCATGAGGATGTCGGTGACGATGATGTCGGGTTGTTGTTCCTGGAACCGCTGCCATCCCTCTTCGCCGTCGAGGGCAGTGATCAGGGTACCGGCATGGTGGGTGATGACCCGGTCCAGCAGCGTGTGGATGTCCGGATCGTCTTCCACGAACAAGATGGTCAGGGATTGCAGAAACCGGTTGTCCGGGCCGGGAAGGTCTTCGGTCATGGCGGATCGGCTCACGGCCTGACAGGGGGTGAAATGGGCTGCATCGCAGGGGTTCGCGCCTTTTTCCAGGCGTGTCCGAAGAGAATTTCCAAGGTGACGGGGATCGAGCCGTCGGCGTAACCCCGTTGGGCGCGATAGGTTTCCGTTAGGTGTCGGGGATACCCTTTGCCCATGAGGGTGGAAGGTCGTTGGCGATGGGGATTGGTGGCGCCCATGCGACGGATTTCTGCGAGCAGGGCGTGGGCGTCAGCGAAACGGGGGCACCACAGATCCCGATCCACCACCGGCAGCGCAAAGCCCGCTCCGGCCAACTGTTCCCCCAGATCGTGGAGCGAGGGAAATTCCGGCACACGGATCCAGACCCGACCGTGGCGCTCCTGGTCGATTTGGGCCAGGAGCTGACGCAACTCCCCGAGGGAGGCTTCTCCCATGGTGACCAGCAACAGAGGGGCGTCGGGTTTGAGCACGCGGCGCAGCTCCTTGAGGGTGGCCATCGGATCGGTGGACCAGTGGAGCATCATGTTGGAGACCACCAGATCGAAATGATCCGAGGGCAAGGGCAGTCGGACCGGATCGCCGGTGATGGCTGCGGGATGGCGTTTCCAGGGAAGGCGGATTCCGGTGACCATGGGTTCGGTGGGGGGCGCGATTCCCACGGAGACCACCCGCGCCTTGGGATGGCGCTGTTGCAACTGTCGGGCGAGATTTCCGGGAGTTCGACCGCATTCCAGTATGTGCGCCGGCTCCAGACGGATCTCTGCGATCCGTTCCATCAGGTGCTGGTCGATGGAGGCCAGCAGATCCTCCTGTGCGACGGGCGCGGCGCGGCTCAAGCCCCGTCGCACCCGTCGCGGGTCCAGACGGGCAAAAGGGCGGAGTTCTACAGGGATGGCCGGTTCCATGATTGTTTTCGGTGCGCTCTTGGATGAATGGTGCGGTGGTGTGATCATTATACTCCGCTTTCCGCCATCTGGAAACCTTCCCTTCCGGGTTGTAGTGCGAATTTTGACTGTACAAATCCCTGTCTGCGAGAGTAGCATGCCAATTCATAGAATCAGTGAATTCATAGAGTGGGAAATCGATCAAGGGAGCTCTTTGTGATGATGGATTCTCAACAGAACATGCCGGATACGTTCCGACTGGATTATCCGCTGATTGACGTTCAACATGAGGTGCTGTTCGCCTTGTATCACGAAGTGGGTCTGGCATTGGGAGGGGGAGACGAACCTTTTGATCTGGCTGATATTTTTTCGGGTCTGAACTTCTACGTGGATACCCATCTGGCCTTCGAGGAGAATGCCATGTTGGTCACCGGCTATCCCCAACTCGATACCCATCGCATCGGGCATCAGGCGTTGCGGGATGGGGTGGGCGGGTTGTATGCCCGGTTTCTGAGCGCTTCCGAACCCCAGGAGTCCCGGCAGATCGCAGGACAGATCGCGGATTTTTTGTATGCTTGGCTGGAAGAGCATATCGCCAGGGTGGACAGAGATTTGTGTCGCCATTTGAAGGAACATGCTTTTGGTGAGTGATCGGGTTGAAGGTCTTGTTCCAAACCAGGCAATCATAACGGTGATGCGAGGCTAAAAGATGGCATTGAATATTTCTACGGACGGGGAGAGAGTGGTGGTGCGTCTTCCCAAGTTGTTTGGATTCGCTGTGCGCAGTGAATTCAAACAGGCGACCAGCGGCCATCCGAGCGGCACCAAGTACAAATTGGATTTCCAGGATGTCGAAAGAATGGACAGTTCGGCTTTGGGCATGCTGTTGCTGTTGCGTGAGACCTCGGGGGGGCTGTCTTCGGATATCCTGATTGTCAATCCCCGTACCGAAATCCGCAAACTGTTGCAATTGGCCAATTTTCACACTCTGTTCAAAATGGCGTGATCCGCCAGGGTTTCGCCGCCCTTCGGGAGACTTTCCGGATTCCGGGTGTGGTGGCGCCTTGGGGTCGGAACTTGCTGGATGGTCTGTTTCCTCCCGGATGTCCGTTGTGCCACGTCCCGGTCCTGAGGGTACACACCCTGTGTCCGGATTGCCTGGATGGATTGCCTTCCGCACCCGAAAATCACTGTTTGCGTTGTGGTCGATCCACCGGGAGTCCCGAATCGGGATGCGCGGGATGTCTGAACGATGCCGAAGCGTCGGACGCGGTTTATTTCGCTTTTCAATATGAAGGGTTGGCGGCGCGCTTGATTCTGGGTTTCAAGTTTGCGGACCGCTCCGAATGGGGCGTGTTGCTGGGTCGGTTGTGCTGGGAACGCCTGGGGCGGGGGTTGGATTGGGAAAATCCGGATTTGGTGATTCCCATGCCCTTGCATCCCTGGCGACTGCTCGCACGGCGTTACAATCAGTCCGCCTTGCTGGCCGGGGAGTTGGCGCTCAGACTGGATCGTCCGTTGGTGACGGATCTGCTGTATCGTCGTCGTCGCACCCTGCCTCAAACCCGTCTCGATGCCAAAAGCCGCCGCGACAATGTACGCGGCGCCTTCCGGGTGGAGGGGGATGGGGTGCGGGGTCGGACGGTGCTGCTGGTGGACGACGTGATGACCACCGGAGCCACCTTGGGAGCGGCGGTTGCGGTTTTGAAAAAGGCTGGCGCCTCCCGGGTGATCGGGGTGTGTCTGGCCCGGGTGGAATATGAAGTCGGTATGAATGAATCCACTGTGACATGAATTTTTGGTGAAAAGGAGTTTCGCATGCCCGAGATTGTGATGTACAGCACGACGGTCTGTCCTTTTTGCGTGCGCGCCAAGATGTTGTTGAAAAAGAAAAATGTCTCTTTCGAGGAGATCAATCTCGACAAGGCCCCGGAGCGTCGCGATGAAATGGTGAAGCGCGCCGGAGGACGGCGTACCGTGCCGCAGATTTTCATCAATGACGAACACATCGGGGGATGCGACGATCTCCATGCCCTGGACGCGGCGGGTGAACTGGATCCTTTGCTGGCGTCGTGATGTCTCCTCTGGCGGCGGTGATTCAGATGAACTCCGGTTCCGACCGGAGTGTCAATCTATCGATGGCCGAAGGGTTGATGGAAGCCGCGGTGGCGCGGGGTGCCCGTCTGCTGGTGCTGCCGGAGAATTTTTCCTTTTTCGGTGGCAACGAGGAGGAAAAAAGGGCCGCCCGGGAGGATCCGGAAAACGGTCCGAGTCTCACCTTTCTGAAAGAATTCGCCGCCCGACATCGGGTCTGGGTCGTCGGAGGCTCCGTTCCTCTGGCGGATCCCGCCTCCGGCAAGGCGCTCAACACCTGTTTTTTGGTGGACGAGACCGGGAACGCCTGCGCCCGCTACGACAAGATGCATCTGTTCGATGTGGATGTGGGGGATGGCAGCCGTTACCGGGAGTCGGATCAGGTGCGACCCGGCACCCGCCCGGTGGTGGCTCAGACCCCCTTTGGTCGCATCGGGCTGGCGATCTGTTATGATTTGCGCTTTCCCGAACTGTTCCGCGCCCTGGTGGCGCAAGACGCGGAGATCTTCACCCTGCCGGCGGCTTTCACCGTGGTGACGGGGCGGGATCACTGGGAGACCTTGATCAAGGCCCGGGCGATCGAGAATTTCGCTTATGTGCTGGCCGCCGGACAGTGGGGTCAGCACGCGGCGGGCAGGCAGACCTATGGCCGTTCCCTGGTGGTGGAACCCTGGGGCATGGTGGTGGCCCAGTGCGCCGATGGCGTGGGGTTCGCCCTGGCCCCGCTGGAGCGGGAACGGGTGGTCCAGTGTCGTCAGCGCATCCCCTGTTTGACCCATCGCAAACTGTGATCCTTAAGACCCGATCCGGAAGCAAGAGAAGGATGCGCAGCCTCCTGGAAAAAATATGGCCATAAAAAAAATCTTCTTGTTTCCCGTCTGACTCCTCCGTATCGTATCACCCAGAGGGGATAAGCCGAGGGGACGGAAGCCGTTTAACTCCCTTATCCTAAATTTTGAGGTCCAGATTGGTTATCGGGAGTAAGAAGACAATGTCTCAAACGGTTCGCGGCACGGTCAAGTGGTTCAACAATTCAAAAGGTTTCGGGTTCCTGGCCCCGGAAGATGGCAGCGAAGATGTGTTTGTCCATTTTTCCGCCATCAAGGCCGATGGATTCAAGTCCCTGGAAGAGGGACAGAAGGTGAAGTTTGAAGTGGTCCGTGGCCAGAAAGGCCTGCAGGCGGCGAATGTCGAGGCGGCCTGAGTTGTAACCGGATCATCAAGATTGTGTGGGTTCCGCGGAACCGCCCGGAGTCATGGATTTCGGGCGGTTCCGCTTTTTTATTGGGTTGTGGTGCGTTGAGATCCCCGCACCATCCGGTAGCGAGTTTCCATGGGTCAGGCGTTTTCCGAAAAGGATTTTTTTCTCAAGGCGTTCCGCGGGTTGACTTTGACCCTGGCCCTGTCCGGAGAAAGCGATCTGAATCCCGTCACCCTGAATGCCCTGGTGGGGGTGGTGCGGGATCTGTTGGCCCATCAGGTCAAGGTGCTGGTTCTGGCCCAACCGGTCGAGTCGGTTCGGCCCTTTCTCGATGCCTTGGCGTTGCGCCTTTCCGGGGGCGGAGAACGCCTCACCCTGGAAGGCGATGCCATTCCCCCGGCCTTGTGGCGTCAGGCCGCCCCTTTCATCACCCTTGAAATCCCGGTGGAACCGGTGGCAGGCTATTGGGAGCGGGTGGCCCGTCTGGGTGCCTGTTTGCGTCTGCCTCGGGTGCTGGTGATCCATCGGGATGGGGGCGCGGGCTGGCTGGACGGCAAAGGGGAGCGGTTGAGCTTTGTCAATCCCGCCCGTCTCAAACGTTTTCTCGTTGAAGATCCCTCCCCCTACGACTCGCCTGCGCGTGCCCAACTGCAACGTACCATTCTGGCTTTGCTCTCCGGAGGGGTGGGGGCGGTCAGCTTGTGTCGTCTGCTGGATCTGGAAAACGAGCTGTTCTCCTATGAGGGGCAGGGGGTGTTTTTTTCGCGCCGTCACTACTGTCAGGTGCGGCCTCTGAACCTTGATGACTATACCCAGGCGGCGGCGGTGATCCGTCGCGGTGAGCAGGAGGGATTTCTTCTGCCTCGTGGGGACGCGGACCTGACCGCGATTCTGGTGCAAGGGTATGGGGCTTTCATTTCCGAGCAGCATCTTTCCGGAGTGTGCGGTCTGGTGACCGCGCCGTATCGCCGGGTCAATGCCGGCGAGATCACCGCACTTTACGCCCTGACCCGTTTTCAGGGGGAAGGGGTGGGGGGCAGGCTGGTCACCCGCCTGATCCAGGAGGCCAGACGCCAACGGCTCGAAACCCTGTTTGCCTGTGTGGGGGATCCCCGTGCGGTGGCTTTTTTTCAGCATCACGGTTTCCGGAAGGTTGCGCCCGAGGCCCTGCCCGAGGAAAAATGGCACTGTTACGATCCGGCCCGCAAGGCCCGGATCATCTGTCTTTCCCGCAGTCCGGGAGGATTCCTGAACAAGGGAGGGTGAAACCGTGGAACGGGTGGTGATCATCGGTGCCGGGGTGATGGGGTGTGCCTGCGCCCATCGTTTGGCCGAGGCGGGTTTGTCGGTCACGCTGTTGGAAAAGTCCCTGCCGGGGGCGGAGTCCTCGGCGGCGGCGGCTGGCATTCTCGGTGCCCAGTCCGAAGTCTCCGGACCGGGGCCGTTTTTTGAGCTGTGTCTGGCCAGTCGCGCCCGGTTTCGGGAGTATGCCCGCGAGTTGACGGAATTGACCGGGGTTTCCATCGGGTACGAGGATTCCGGAGTGCTGGAGGTGGCTTTGGATCCGGCCGAGGGACGCATCTCCGTGGCCCGGGCGGAATGGATGCTGGCCCGGGGGCTCAAGGTGGAGCTGTTGGATCGGGAGGAGGCCCGTCGTCTGGAACCGGCCTTGACACCTCATATGGTGGGTGCCAGTTATTTTCCGGATGATCATCAGGTGGATCCGGTGGCCTTGTCCGCGGCTTTGGCTGCGGCGGCGTCCCGTAAGGGGGCGGAGTTTCGTTCCGGCGAGCGGGTGCGGGAGTTGGTGGTGGTGGACAACCGGGTGCAAGGGGTCAGGACCGACGCGGGTTTGATTCCCGCCGACCGGGTGGTGGTGGCCGGTGGCGCCTGGAGTTCGGAAATCCAGGGATTACCCCGCTTGCGCACCGCCATCAAGCCGGTGGCGGGTCAGATTATCCAGTTGGAGAACCGTCCCCCCCGGTTTCGCCATGTGGTGTACGGCTACAAGGGTTATGTGGTGCCCCGGGCCGATGGGCGGGTGGTGATGGGTTCCACCCTGGAGGATCGGGGGTTCGACAAGGCCGTGACCCTCGCGGGATTGCACCGGGTGGCGGGTATGGCCATGGAGATGCTGCCCGGATTGGCCGATGCCCGTTTCGTCACATCCTGGTCGGGTTTGCGCCCTGCTACCGGGGATGGTCTGCCTCTGCTTGGCGCCTGTGCGGTGGAGGGGCTGTTCATCGCCGCCGGACACTATCGCAATGGCATCCTGTTGACCCCCATCACCGCCGAAGTGGTGCGGGATCTGGTAATCGGCCAGACTCCGGCGGTTTCCATCCACGATTTCGCCCCTTGAGTCACGATCCCGCATGACTGGTCTTTTGGCCGATCGGCCATCCCTCCCGGATTTTTCCTCCGGTTCCGGTTCGGGCCGACGGATCGCGGTGGCCTTGTCCGGCGGGGTGGACTCCGCCGCCACCGCCGCATTGCTGGTCTCCCAGGGGTGGGAGGTGATCGGTCTGACCATGCAGTTGTGGGATCCGGGGGCAGCCCTGCCCGCCGCGGGTGGTCGGACCTGCTGCGCCCCGGAGGATCGTCACGACGCCCGCCGCGTGGCCCAGAAACTGGGCATTCCCTTTTATGTACTCAATCTGGAAGCACAGTTCCAGCGGGCGGTGGTGGATGATTTCATCACCTCCTATGCTGCGGGCCACACTCCCAATCCCTGCATCCGCTGCAACCAAATTCTCAAGTTCCGTCTGCTGTTGGACAAGGCCATGGATCTGGGGGCGGAATTCCTGGCCACCGGCCATTATGCCCGCGTCGAGACCGTGGAGGGGGTGCCGCGTTTGTTGCGGGGGCTGGATCCGGACAAGGATCAATCCTATTTTTTGTTCGCCACCCGACTGGAGGATTTATCCCGGATCCGATTTCCCCTCGGGGGCCTGACCAAATCCCAGACCCGTCAGTTGGCGGAGTCGTTCGGGTTGCATCTGGCCCGCAAACGGGAGAGTCAGGATCTCTGTTTTGTTCCGGATGGGGATCATACGGCCTTTTTTGCCCGTCATGGCAGTGCCGCCACTTCCACTCCGGGTCCGATCGTGGATGAAAGCGGCCAGATTTTAGGTCAGCATCAGGGGCTGGGCCATTACACCATCGGGCAGCGTCACGGTCTGGGGGTGGCGGCGTCTTATCCATTGTATGTCCTGGCCATTCATCCCGGCGAAAACCGGCTGGTGGTTGGACCTGCCGCCGCCTTGATGCGGGAGTCGTTGGACGTGGCGCAACTGCACTGGCTCGATCCCCAACCGTTGACCGCCCCGGTATCGATCCTGGCCCAGATCCGTCACGCCTCCCCCCCCCGGCCCGCATGGCTGATTCCTCTGGAGGGTCAGTGCGCCCGGGTGGAGTTCGTCGCTCCGCAACGGGCCACCGCCCCGGGTCAGGCGTGTGTTTTTTATGTGGAAGATCGGGTCATGGGGGGGGGATGGATTCGATGAGGGGATCATCGTTCGACGGATGGTACGTCAGGTTGTGTTCTGGTGGATCCATTGCGGTTTCAGTACGGAGGCAGGCATGTCCGAACAACGCATGAGGGTGGTCATTTTCGGGGCGGGCATGGTGGGGTCGGCCCTGGGACAGCATATCATCGAGCAAGGGCACGACATCTGTTTCGTGGAGTCCAATTCCAATACGGTGCGGGCCATCCGGGAACGGATGGATGTGCAGATCGTGCATGGCACCGCCGAAAACACTTCCGCCTTGAAAGAGGCGGACATCGAATCCGCCGACATGATCCTGGTGGTGACCAATCAGGACAAGACCAACATCATCCTGACCCTGATCGCCCGCTCCTTCAATCCCAAAGCCCGAATCATCGCCCGCATCAAGGATGTGGAGTTTCTGGACAACCGGCAACTCTGGAAAACCGGTACCCTGGCCGATACCATCATCATCAGTCCCGAACGGGCGGTGGTGGAGACCGCGTTGCACATCCTCACCATTCAGCAGGCCTTCGACGTGGTGGAGTTTCTGGGTGGCAAGGTACGGATTGCCGGTTTCCGCCTGGAAGAAGACAACATGATCTCCGGAAAACCGTTGCGGGAGGTGGCGCATCTGTTTCCGTCCCGGCATGTGCTGATGGTGGGGGTGGAGCGCAACGGAGAGGTGTTCATTCCCGCCGGGGATTCGGTGCTGATGGTGGGGGATCGGGTTTTTCTGACCGTTCCGGAGGGGTTGAATATTCCGGACATCATGGCGTTGCTGGGAAAATCGTATCGCAAGGATCCCAAATTCGTCATTCTCGGGGGTGGTCAGATCGGCATGAGCATTGCCCGGCAGTTGGAAAAACGGGGCAAACAGGCGGTGGTGATCGAATCGGATCATCAACGGTGTCAGGAGTTGGCCGAGTCTCTTTCTGCCACCGTGGTCCTGAATGGCGACGTGACCGATGCGGATTTGTTGGGCCGGGCCATCACGTCGGATACCATTTTGTTGGCGGTCACCCCCTCTCAGGAGCTGAATTTTTTCATTTCCCTGCTGGCCCGCAAAAGAGGCGCCATGCAGGTGGTCACCATGATGGACAATGAGGCTTATATCGGCATGGCTCCGGAGTTGGGGGTGGATGCCATTCTGAGTCCCCGGTTGGCGGCGGTGGGCACGATTTTGCGGTTTGCCCGCATGGGACGGATTCTGGATTCGGCGGTATTGTTGAGCGGGCGTTTGAATCTTTTTTTGGTGGAGGTGGACCGGGGCGCCCGGCTGGATGGCATGCCACTGCGCGAGGCGAATTTTCCCAGAGGCTTGTTGATGGTGGCGGCGGTTCAGGACAAACAGATCATTGTGCCCTCGGGCGATCTGGTTTTGAAGGCCGGTGACATGGCCTTGTTCGTGACGTTGGGGGATTCCCAGTCCACCCTCATGGAACAGTTCATCACGGCCCGCGATCGTTAACAGGTGGATTGTCGATGAATCTTTCTTTGAATATTCGTATTCTGGCGGTGGTATCCGCCATTCTGGTGCTGTTCAAACTGCCGGCCTTGGCTCTGGCCTGGCACATGAATGAACCGATTGCTCCCTTCCTGTATGCCGTGATGCTGTGTCTGGGGGTGAGCGCGACGGGTTTTCTGACACGTCGGGCCAGTCTGGAAATGCAGGCCAGGGATGGGGTGCTGGCGGTGATTCTGGGTTGGGCGGTGATGATTTTCATGGGGGCGTTGCCTTATTATTTTTCGGGTCAGATGCGCTGGGTAGACGCGGTGTTTGAATCCGCTTCCGGGTTTACCACCACGGGCTCTTCGATTCTGACCGATGTGGAGGCCTTGTCGCAAAGTCTGCTGTTTTGGCGCAGCACCACCCAGTGGATCGGCGGCATGGGTATTTTGTTGTTGGCTGTGGCCATCCTGCCTTTTCTCGGAGTGGGGGGCGCCCAGATCATGAAGGCGGAAATGCCCGGCCCCCGCAAGGACAAACTCGCCCCCCGCATGGCGGCTACCGCCCAGTTGATGTGGGGGATTTATTTCGGATTGACGGTATTGTGTGGACTGGCTTATTACTGGGCCGGAATGTCGGGGCTGGATGCGGTGCATCATGCCTTCACCACCATCGCCATCGGGGGATTTTCCACCAAGAATGCCAGTCTGGCGGCCTATTCCAATACGGTGCAGTGGACCGCGATGTTTTTCATGATCGTGGCGGGCATCAATTTCGTCATGCACTATCGTTTGATTGTGACCCGGGATCTGTCGGTTTTCAAGGATGAGGAGATTGTCTGGTATTTGCTGCTCATGCTGGTCGCCGGAAGTTTCTGCACCCTCATCGCCCATTCCAGCACGGCGGACGCGGCGCTGGAACCGGCGTTGCGGCATGGATTCTTTCAGGCCATCAGCCTAGTGACCAATACCGGCTTCGCCAATGTGGACTGGGAGGTCTGGCCACTGTATGTGCAACTGCTGATGATGACCATTGCTATTCCCGGTGCCATGGCCGGTTCCACCACCGGGGGACTCAAAATGGTGCGGGCCATCATTTTGTTCAAGGTGCTGGGGGTGGTACTCAATCGTCTGTTGACCCCGGAACGGGTCATGTTGGTGAAGTTCAACGGCAAGAAAGTACCCCGGGACATCCTGGATGGGGTCATGGCCATGGCCTTTGCCATGGCGTTGGCCTTGCTGGGGGCCACCATTTTTCTGGTGGCGGTGGGCATGGATGTGCCGAGCGCCTATTCCGCCGCCTTGACCGCCACCATCAATGTGGGACCGGGTATCGGTTGGGTGGGGCCGATGGATAATTTTTCGGCGGTTCCGGATCCGGGCAAGTATCTGCTGGTGGCCCTGATGGTGTTTGGCCGTCTGGAGGTCTTCACGGTTTTGATTCTGTTGCTGCCCCACTTCTGGAAACCGGAAAAAATCCTGGTTTCGGCGGCTACCCCCTTGCGCAAACGATAGTGAAAGTGGATTGGCATTTTTTGAGGTTGGAATAGTGAGATCCGGATCATGATCGCCCTATCCGGCGATTCACGGGTTTGATATAGTGGTGACATCGTCCAGAGGCTGCATTGACAGTTCAAGATCCCTTTTCAAGGTGAGCGAATGGTCGTTCAGAGATTGCTTGATAATGTTCCCTTTTTCTGGTCCTTCTCCGAGGAAGAAAAAAATCTTCTGATCAGTCTCGATTGTTACTTCGAGAGCTTTCAGGCCGGGGACTACCTGATCCACGAGGATGCCGAGGACAATGCCTTGTTCATCATCCTCAAGGGGACAGCCAGGGTTTCCAAGAAGTCTCATCCCGACAAAATCATCACCATCCTGGAGCCGGGCACGGTCTTTGGGGAGATCTCCTTTCTGACCCAGCGTCCCCGCTCCACCGACGTGGTGGCGTGCGAGAAAATGATCTGTTTCACCATCAACGGCGAAACCATGTCTCAACTCGACTCCCAGATGCAGCATAAGATCAAGGACCAGTTGATCGAGATTCTGGTCCAGCGTCTGGATCAGATGAATCAGACCCTGCTGAATCTGGTGCGTTGACGACAGGCAGAAAAAGGTTGATTCGGATCGGTAAAACGCCGATAAAAGGAGTATGAACCGAAAGATCGGGTGTGCCGGTCTGGTTGGTCCATTTGGCAAGTCTTGGGGCAGGTGTATCATGTTCAACGCCATTCCAGCGATCAATCTGTTGGGAACCAGCAATCCAATGCTGGAGCAAGCCAACCTTATCAAGGTTCCCCACGATCTACGCACCAACAATTCCGAGCAGTTGGCCGCCCGCAACGTGTCCGATGTCAAGCGCAACGCCAAGGGGCGCAACGCCCAGCGCAGACACGAAGAAGACGAAGAGGAACCCGAAGGGGGCGAGGAGTCGTTTCCCCAACCCCGGCATAAACCCACCATCCAGGAACGGTTGCTCCTGGCCAAACAGGGCAAGGTCAGCCTGAATCAACAGGCGGTCAACTCTTTGTTTTTGCGACAGTCCAGGAGTGGCGGGGCCTACAAGGGGACGCACACCGACAGTGAGCATCCCTCCATCGATGTGGTTGCATGACGGGTCGGATGTGATACATGAGCATGGAAATTATTATCATCGGCGCGGGCGTGGTGGGCATCTCCCTGGCCAAGAATCTTTCCGGCGAAGGCCACAACGTGGTGATGATCGACAATGACGCCGCGGTCATCAAACACCTGCAAGAAACCATGGATTTGCAGGCCATGCACGGCGACACCTCGGATGGGGAATTCCTGCTGGGGGCCGGACTGGACAAGGCGGATCTGATCCTGGCGGTCACCAACTCCGACGAAAGCAACATCATTTTGCTGCTCATGGCCCGCTCGGTCAATCCGACCGCCCGCATCATCGCCCGGGTCCGCAAAAAACAGTTCCTGAAAAATCCCGCGCTGGTCCGTGGCGACACCCTGGGAGGCGCCATCGTCTTCAGTCCCGAGTACGCCGCCGTGGAGATGGTGCTGGATTTGTTGCAGGTGGATCAGGCCTTCGAGGTGGTCCCCTTCGACAACGGTTCCATCAGCATTGCCGGTTTCCGACTCGGCGAAGAGAGCGTATTGATCGGGCGCCCCCTGATGGAAATTCAGGAGTTGTCCCGGGCCGGCGCCTTGATCGTGGCTGTGGACAAAGGCGGTGAGGTGGTCATTCCCAACGGGCGCACCGTGCTGAATGTCACGGACCGGGTGTTCATCACCACAGGCGCCAAGACCGAACTGTCCAAGATCATCACCCTGCTGGGTCGGCGACCGGTGCAAAACCGAAAGATCGTCATCGCCGGCGGTGGCTGGAAGGCCGAACAGATCGCCTCCAGAATTGAAAAGGCGGGGATTCCGGTTTTCATCCTGGAAAAATCCCTGGAACGCTGTCAGGAGTTGGCCGCCATCCTGGAAGAGACGGCGGTGATCCACTGCGACGCCACGGATCCGGAAACCATTCAGAAGATGGCCCAGGGGGCTTCCACCTTTATCGCCCTGACCGGGCATCAGGAGGTCAATCTGGTGCTGTGCCTGATGGCCCGCAAGTTTGGAGCGCGACGCGCCATCAGCCTGATGGACAACGAAGCCTATATGACCATGGCTCCTTCCCTGGGCATCGATGCGGTGGTCAGCCCCAAGCTGGCGGCTGTGGGCAAGATCCTGCGGTTTCTGAGCATGGGCAAGGTGGTGGATGCCGCGATGATGCTCAATGGCAGACTCGACGCTTTGTACATGGAAGCCCAGGAAAATTCACGCATTGTCGGCAAACCCCTGAAGGACCTGGGGCTGCCCAGAACCGTGATCGTGGCCGCCGTGGTCAAGAAGGGTCAGATGATCGTGCCCAACGGCAACATGACTTTGACCCCCGGGGATCACGTGTTGGTGATCACCTATCCGGGTCATTTCCAACAAGTGGATGAATTTCTGGGCCTCAAATGAACCTCCTTTTTGATCTGCGCGTCTTGAGTCTTCTGATCGCCCTGGTCGCGGGGTTTGAGATTTTTCCGGTGTTGTTGGCCTTGCACCTCGGAGAAAATCCCATGCCCATGGTGAACGCCTTCCTGGTGGCATCGGCGGCGGTCATGGTGGGGTTGTTTTTGAGTCGCAAGGCCCGTTCTGAATTGAATCCCCGGGATGGATTCCTGATTACCAGTCTTGGCTGGTTTCTGGCGTCGTTTTTTGGCGGCTTGCCCTATATCTTTCAGGGTGGCATGGATTTCCCGTCCGCTTTTTTCGAGACCGCCTCGGGTTTCACCACCACTGGTTCTTCGGTGATGACCGATATCGAGGCGTGGCCCCAGAGCATCTTGTTGTGGCGCAGCATCACCCACTGGCTGGGAGGCATGGGAATGCTGCTGATGGCCATCGCCATTCTGCCTTTTCTGGGGGTGGGTGGCACCCAGTTGATGAAGGCCGAAGTCCCCGGTCCCACCAAGGATCGCATGACCCCCCGGTTGGTCCATACCGCCCGGGCCTTGTGGGGCGTTTATACCCTGATCACCGTGGTTGGGGTGATGGGATTCATGTTTTGCGGCATGACCTGGCTTGAAGCGGTCAACCACTCCTTCGCCGCCATCGCCACCGGTGGATTCTCGATTAAAAATATGAGTTTGGGTTTTTATGCTCCCTCCGCCCAATGGTGGGCCATTGTAATCATGGTCTTGGGAGGTATGAATTTCCTGATTCACTATCGGGTGATCGTTTTTCGGGATTGGAAAGCCTTCACCTATGAAGAGTTGCTCGGTTATGGGGTGATCATCTTCATCTTCACGGCGTTCATTGTGGCGGTTCTGGTGCGCTGGAACCCGGTGTGGAGTCTGGAAGAGGTGGTGCGCCACTCATTGTTCCAGGTGGTGAGCATCATGACCACCACCGGTTTTGCCAGTACCGACTGGGAGCAGTGGCCCGCCATCACCCAGTTGTTATTGGGGTTGCTGATGGTGATCGGTGGCATGTCCGGTTCCACCGGGGGGGGCATCAAGGTGGTGCGGGTACAAGTGCTGCTCAAGACCATTCCCAGCGTCACCGCCCGTCTGTTGCAGCCCAATCAGGTGGTGGTGTCGAAAATGGACCATCAACCCATCTCCCGGGAGATCCTGGAGAACGCCGTGGCCTTGTTCATCCTGGCCCTGGGGTATGTGCTGTTCGGCGGCATGTTGCTCAACGCCATGGATATGGATCTGCTGTCGGCCATGGGGGCGGCGTTGACCGCCTGGGCCAATGTCGGGCCGGGCTTCAATACCGTGGGGGCTATGGATAATTTTGCGCATGTCCCGGATTTTGGCAAAATCATCCTGGCTTCGATGATGATCGTGGGCCGGTTGGAGATTTTCACCATTCTGATGCTGTTTTCAAGTAAGTTCTGGAAGGATTGATGCTTTCTGGAGGAGCCACCCCATGGACGACTCCCAGTCCAACCCGTCGCAACCGGTGGATTGTCTGCGTTGCCGCCACTTCCAGATCACTTGGGAGGCCGATCATCCCCGGGCCTGTCGTGCCATGGGGTTCAAGACCGCCCTGTGGCCCTGGCAGGAGGTGTTGCGCAGTTCCGGCGGTCCCTGCCTGAAATTTGAACCCAAAGCCACCCCATCCCGGGGATCCCGGATGGACGACGGCCAGACCGATTCCCCGCATCCACCGGGGGGAGGGGGGTTCTCCAAGCGGGTTTGATGCGTTTCAAACGGGTGCGTGGATCATCCCGCCGTGGCACTTTGCACCGATGACAGTTCCTCCACCGAGAACATCTTGTCGATATCCAGAATCATGATGAACCGTCCATCATGCTTGCCCATGCCTTTGAGAAAGTCGGAACGCAGTTGCATGCCAATTCTCGGAGCGGGTTCGATCTGATCCGGTTCCAGTTCCATCACCTCCCGCACCGAATCCGCCAGCGCTCCCATGACCACAATGCCATCATCCTGGGCGATTTCCAGGATGATGACACAGGTGTTGATCGATTTGACACTCTGAGTCATCTTGAACTTCTGACGCATATCCACCACCGGGACCACGCTGCCCCGCAGGTTGATCACGCCGCACATGAAACCAGGGGTACGGGGCACTTTGGTGACCGACGTGAACTCCAGCACTTCGCGGATCTTGGCAATATCCACGGCGAAGACTTCGGTGCCCAGGGTGAAGGTCAGGTATTGTGTCGAGGTGGTTGTCTCTGAATCGTTCATGGGTGCATCTCGCATGGTTCATCAGGCTTGGTGGGACGAAGCGGATCCGGGGCGCGGTGCTGCGTGGGAGGAATCCGCAGGCACGGGGGTCAGGGGCGTTTCCCGCTCTTCCGACGTTTCCGACGGCGGGAGCGGGTTACGGTTGGCCAGGGACGATTCCGGCAGCCCGGAATCTTGAGGCGCGAAATAGGAAGTGGCCTGTTTCAGGGGTCCGGTGGTCAGATCGAAGACCGCTTTGGCCGACAGGATGATCTCACGGGCTGTGGCGATGTTTTTCTTGAGCAATTCATCGAGTTTTTCCAGGGCCACCAGAGCCCGTTCCGGGGAGTGTTCCAGGGCCATCAAGGCATTGGGTTCCAGATCCTGCGGCATGGGCATGGGGGGCAGCAGGTTTTCCAGGGAGGTGATGGTCCCGGCGGAGGCCAACAGACGTTCCCCGATCAAAAGATGCAAGGCATCCAGTTCGGTCTGCATCTCCTGGGTGACCCGCAGCACCGGAGACGCGGGAGGCGTGGACCCTTCCTTGTTGTGTTTGCCATGTTTGGACCCTTTGCCACCCTCTTCGGAGGTTTTGTGACCCGTGGGGGAGGGGGGGGAGGGGGTGGCCTGGGCGGCCAACTCCCGGGTGGTCTCCTGGAGCCTGACCAGACGCTCTTGAAGTTGACGCCAGCTCTCCATGGAGTCGTGGACCACCTGTTTGCCTTCGGTGACGGCCTGGGCGGTTTGCCCCGCCATCCGTTCGGAGTGGTGCAGCAGCCGGGTCTGTTCGTGTACCAGTCGGGCGTGTTCCTGGATGAGCCGGGTGCTCTCCTCGGAGAACTGCCGGGCAATCTCTTCGATGGTGGTGCGGGCGTCGGCCAGCAGATCGGAGCCGGCGGCAGACTCCCGGGAGATCACCATGGCATGGGAAGCCAGTCGGCGGATGCGCTGGGCCATGGGGTCGGCAGCCAGTTGAATCCGTTGACCCGCTTGCGCCACCTCTTCGGAGACCGTGACCACGGAACGGGCCAGGGAACCCAGTTCATCCCGGCGTGTGTTGGTCTCTGGGGGTGTGAAGTGTCCGGAGGCCATGCGATTGAGGGTGAAGGCGGTTTCCCGCAAGGGATCGAGCAGATCCCGTTGAATCAGCCGGGAGCCCGCCAGGGTCAACAGGGCGACACAGGCGAGGATTCCCATCAGCAAGGGGGTGGCCTGACGGCCTGGGGCGGGTTCATGGATTTCGGTTTCGGTGATCACCGCCCAGGTGAAGCCATCCATGGGCAGGGGCGCGAAGCTGGAGAGTACCCGTTTGCCATCGGCGTGGGTGATTTCCAGGGTACCGGTTTCGCCGGCCAGGGCATTCTGGATCGCCTGGGGGGCCACCACCGTTGCTGCCGCGCCGCCGATGAAGGCCGTGGCGGTGGAGGGGTTGGTGGGATCGGTGAAGGCGTCGGAGCGGAGTTTTTCATCCGGTCCCACCAGAAAGATCCGGTAGGGGCTGGATTGGGCGAGCTGATGCAGCATGGCGGTCATGGTGTCCGGGGCCAGTTGCAAGGCGGCCACCAGCACCAGTTGTCCGTTGTCGATCACCGGCTGGGCCATGAAGAAGGCGGGTTGATTGTCGCTCGGGGGATAGGGGAGCAGATCCGACAGTCCCGCTTTTTGGCTTTTGAGGGTTTTTTGAATCAGTTGGCCCAGATTGGTGGAGGCGTAGCGACCGGTGAGCAGATTGGTGGCGAAGTCCGCCTGTCGCGCCGAGGTGTGAAACACCTCCCCGTTGGGGTGCACCAGAAAAAGATCATAATAACCAGCGGTTTCACTGAATTTCTGCAGCCAGTTGCGGGTCTCTCCGGGGTGGGGGGCAAAGATCCGGGAGGCTTCTTTTTCCGCCACGATGGCCCAGTGCAATCCTTTGACCTGGATCGGCGCCCAGGCCGCCAGCAGCGGTTGGTGTCCGGAGCCGGAGAGGAGGCCGGAGCCTGTCTTGTTGTCGAGGGCGGCCTGGATGGCGGCGGTGGGCAGGCTCTCCGGGGGGCGGGAGGCCGGCAGGTCGGAGCGCAGGCCATCGCTGGCGGCCAGCAGCAGATGGCCCCGCAGAGCCGGATCCACGCCGCTGTGGAGCAGTTGGGTCAGCACCGGACGGGAGATACGGGCGACGACCGAACCGATGATCGCGCCATCCTTTTTGACCGGTGCGCCGAAATACAGAGAGGAGAGGGCCTCCGGGGAGGCCTGGAGTGGCCAGTCCTGAATAGCCGGGGTTTCCAGGGCCTGCCGATGAATGGAGGCCAGTGGGGTCTCTTTGAGGGGTTTCTGGTTGATATTGTGGCCCAGTTCCGTTTGTCGGTTCAGGGTATAGACCACATCCCCCAAAGGAGAGATGAAATACAGATCCTCCAATCCCTGGGTGGGTTGGCGTCCGTGGATCGGCGGCACATAACCTTCCACGGTTTCCCGCCAATGTTTGTCGTCGTTTTTGCGCCCCCCCTGGCGAAACAGCCAGTCGATGGCGGCGATGCGTTTGACAAAGTCCGGATTGGCGGCCAGTTGGACCATATCGTTGAGTTGATTGGTCAAGAAGGTTTCGATGCGCTCTTTTTTCACATCCCGCAGCGATTCCAAGGCCCCACGGGCCTGCTGGTGGTTCTCGGCGGCGATTTGCGCGAGAATCTCCATGTCGGCGCGGCGTTCGGCGATGTGTCGTTTGATTTCGGTCAGGGCGATGGAACGGGCGGACTCCAGATGGGTGATGGTCTGGAGCCGTTTGGATTGATCGGCTTGGTGGTCTCGCAACCACCAGAAGATCAGAACCGGAATCAGCCCGCACAGCAGCAACAGAACGGTGAGCTTGGGACGCAACCGAATGTCTTGCAGTCTGATCATGCGGATTCCAAAGAGGGAAAGTTATGGAACGTCCAGTTCCCGATTTTCTTCCTCTTCGACGTAACGGACCATCTTGGTGAGGTCGAGAATCAGGGCCACTCCCCCATTGCCCAGAATGGTGGCACCGGAGAACTCCTCCGAATGCTGAAAATTCTTGCCCAGGGTTTTGATGACCGTCTGATGTTGCCCCACAACCTTGTCCACCACAAAGCCGATGCGTTTTTCATCGACTTCGGAGATGACGATCTGTTCGATTTCCGGGGGGGTGCCCCCGATCTCGAAGCGGCTGCGGATGCGGATGTAGGGGATGATCTCGCCGCGCACGTTGATGACATGCCGGCCATGGGCCTTTTTCACGTCTTCGCGGGAGAGTTCGACGCACTCTTCGACGGCGGCCAGGGGCAGGACGAAGTACTCCCCTTCCACCATCACCAGCAGACCTTCGATGATGGCCAGGGTGAGGGGGAGCTTGAGGGTGATGGTGGTACCCTTGCCCAACACGCTGCTGACATCGATGGAACCCCGCAACGCTTCGATGGAGCGACGCACCACATCCATGCCCACGCCGCGTCCCGACACATTGGTGATTTTGGCAGCGGTGGAGAAGCCGGCGGCGAAAATGAGCTGAAACGCCTCTTTTTCGGTCAGTTCATCGTCCGGGGAGAGCAGACCCTTTTCGATCCCCTTGGCCCGCAACCGTTGGGCATCCAGTCCGGCGCCATCGTCTTCCACCCGGATCAGCACACTGGCGCCGGAGTGGATGGCGGACAGGGTGATCTTGCCCACGGGATTCTTGCCGTTGGCGCGACGGATTTCCGGGGATTCCACTCCGTGGTCGATGCTGTTACGGATGATGTGGACCAACGGATCGTTGAGTTGGTCGATGACGGTTTTGTCGAGTTCGGTTTCGCCCCCGGAGGTGATCAGCTCGATCTCCTTGCCCAACTCGGTGGAGAGATCCCGGACCAGTCGTTTGAACTTGTTGAAGGTGGTGTCGATGGTCAACATGCGGATGCTCATGGTGTTGTCCCTGAGTTCCGCGGTGAGCCGTTCCACCTCTTCGGCGATGAGTTGCAAGGTGTGATCGCCGATGCTGCTGGCGGTCTGGTTGAGACGGGCCTGCATGGTCACCAGTTCGCCCACCAGGTCCACCAGACTGTCGAGCTTGTCCGAGGGGACACGCACGCTGGTGGCGGTTTCGGCGGTTTTTTTCTTGTCGTGTTTTTCCTGGATGACCTGCTGTTCGGTGAGGGCCGCCCGCACCTTGTCCGGGGTGACCACGCCGGCTTGGACCAGCCGGTCTCCCAGGGGCATGAGGGCCTTTTCCAGTTCGTTGGAGTTGACATCCCCTCTTTCCAGGAGAATCTGACCGAGTTTTTTGGACTCTTCCCGGTCGCGCATCACCTGATCCCGGTCCAACAGCCGGATGTTGATTTCGCACTCGTCCTCCACGAAGATGAAGACATCGCGGATGGCATTTTCGCCGATTTCGGCGGTGAGGAAGATCTCCCAGCCGGTGTAGCACACCTCGGCGTCCAGGTCGTCGAAATCCGGGAGCTTTTCGGTGCGGGCCACCACGCGGCAGTCCCCGAGTTCCCGCAATTCGTTCAACAGCAGCAACGGATTGGTGCCGCTGGCGAAGATGTCCGGATTGGGGGTGAAGCGGATGCGGAAGATATGGGGTTCGTTGGTGTCCGGGGTTTGCGCCTGGGGTTTGCCCGCCGGGGCGTGGTGGCCGCTCCCGTGGCCGCCACCACTTTTCTTTTCCGGTGAGAGGGCGCGCAATCCGGCGATAATTCGGTTGGCGTTGTTCTGATCCGCAGGTTCGCCACCGGCCGCCGCGTCCAGCATGGCGCGGATTTGATCCCGGGCCGCCAGAGTGAGGTCAATCAGGGGTTTGGTGACGGGAATGGTTCCGTTGCGCGCCATGTCGAAGACCGTTTCCACCTCGTGGGTGAATTCGGCCACGGCGTCGAAACCGAACATGGCACCTGAGCCTTTGATTGTGTGCATGGCCCGGAAAACCCGGCTGATCAGTTCCTGATCTTGGGGGGAGGCCTCCAGTTCCAGCAGGGAGTCCTCCAGTTCGGACAGCAGTTCGTAGGCCTCTTCGGTAAAGGCGCTGGTGTCGATTTCAACGTTCATGGCGTGTCGTTCCCCTCAACGGTCAGCCCAGTACCTTTTTGACGACTTCCAGGAGTTGTTCCGGTTTGAAAGGTTTGACGATCCAACCGGTGGCTCCGGCGGTCTTGCCTTCTTGTTTGCGGGTGGCCTGGGATTCGGTCGTCAACATGACGATTGGTGTGAATTTATAGCTGGGCAGGGTGCGCAAGGCGGTGATCAGCGCGATCCCATCCATGTTGGGCATGTTCAAGTCGGTGATGATCATGTCCAGGTTGCTGGCTTTGGCCTTGTTCAGACCATCCACCCCGTCCACGGCTTCCACCACGGTGAATCCCGCTCCTTTGAGGGTCATGCCCACCATCTGTCTCACGCTGGACGAGTCATCCACCGTCATGATCGTTTTTGGCATCAGTTCGTTACTCCTTCCAAAGTCCAGTGGTCTCTTTATCGCCCCCGCAACCGACAAAGCCGGCCTGTTGCACGGTCTCCCGGAGGGCGGAGGGGAGAGTGCCGGAAATGGTCAGGGTATTACCCTTCTTCAGCAGAGTCCTCTGGGCGGCGCACAAAATTTGCAGAGTGGTCAGATCCACCCGTTCCACTTCGGACATGTTCAGTTCCAGGTGATTCGATTGGTACATGGCATTGGCCATGGCTTCCTTGAAATCAGCCGCGTTGCGGATGGTCAGGTCTCCGGTCAGTGAGAGTACACCGACCGAACGCGCGGTATCCAAGCTGAAATGGAACATGGTTGTTTCTCCTGGGCGAGTCCCGTTAACCGGTAATTCTGGTTAGAATGGAAATATAGCACATTCCATCCAATAGTGGAAGGGAATCGACGAAAATTGGAAAAAATAGCAATCTTAGGTTCCCTGAATCGCCCTGGAGATATGCCATGTGGCTTCTGCGGGATCGGGGGCATTGAAGATGCCCCGGATGAGCGCGACCCCTGTTGCTCCGGCTTCGAGGGCGGCGCGGACGTTGCCTCCATGGATGCCTCCCAGTGCCAGAACCGGCCCGGGAATGTCGGCGCGCATGGTCGCGAAGCGTGTCACACCCAGAGGCGTGGCATCCGGATGGGACGCCGTGGCGAAAACCGGAGAGAGCGTGACATAGTTCCCGCCATGGAGCAAGTGTTGTCGGGCATGCGTGGTTTCATGACAGGAACGACCGAGCAGCGGGATGGGGCCCAGCAGGTACCTGGCTTCGGCGCTGGTCAATCCGGCCTCCGGCAGATGCACCCCGTCGGCGGCTGTCGTCAGGGCGATGTCCACCCGATCGTGAATCAGCAGCCGTCCCCCGGCGGCATGCAGGATGGGTTTCAAGCGGCGCGCCACAGCCACCAAAGTGGCGGCGGAGGCGCTTTTGTCCCGCAGCAGCAGATCGAAGGACCCCCCTTTCAGAGCCTGGGACAAGACGGTTTCCAGATCCGCGCGCAAGGGCGTGTCGGTGATCAGCAGCAGTTGTGGCGAATGGGCCATGGATGGGGTTCTGGGAGCGTGGGACACGCCGGATGATGGCGTATCCCACGGTTTTCAAGAAGGATTTCAGAAGGTTTTGGTCAGGGCGAGGACAAAGTTGTCGCCCCCTTGATTCTTCAGATCGGTCGCTTTTTTGGCGGACGGATATTTGTCCCAGAATTTGCCGTTGTCGGCGTACAGATAGGATGCGCTCAAGGACAGGCCGCCATCGAACGACTTGGCGATGCCGATCTTGTAGTCCGCGTAGTCCGGATTGGTCGCGCCGGCGGCGTTGGCTGCCGCCAGTTTGTTGCTGAAGTTGGTGTAGCCTACATGCAAGGGCAGAGTCACGTCTTTGGTGAAGATGGACTCGGGCAGGGGCACGTTGGCGGTCAGGTCCAGATAGGTGGTCCCTTTGGAGTTGTCGTTGAACCCGGTTTTCTTGTTGGCTCCGAAATAGTCGCTCATCGCCACGGAGATCTTGGTGGTGACCCACTTGTAACCCACGCCGGCGTTCAGTTCGAAGGTGTTGTAGGATTGGTCGGCCACCGGGGGAACCGCGTCGTTGTAGTTGGCGCCCGGATACAGATAGCCGATGCCCCCCACGGTCCAGGTCCAGTCGTCGTTGAATTTGCCGTTGAAGCCGCCATACAGATCGACTTCCGCCCAGCCATCGGCGAACAACTTGTCGCTGACGCTCGACGACCACAGACCCGCATACCACCCGGCGGCGTGGGAGTAGTCAACACCGGCCTGGAGCGCCGGATTGTCCCAGGTCTGGGTCAGGCCACGGAAAATATAGTTGCTGACCACACCCACGTTGGCGGTGACCGTATGGGGGGAAGCGGGGGCGGCGCCCGGGGTGGCGTCGGCGGCCACGGCGCTCAGGGGGAGTCCAACACAGGTCGCCATTCCCACCACGCCAGCCCATTTGGTCCAATTGCGCAAGATACTCATGACATCTCCTTTTTTGCAGCCGTTGAATGGTTTCGGATTTCGGGTTGATTCGAGCCTATCGATAACGATACATATCGTGTTTTTGTGTTGCGAACATGAACAGTTTCTGGCCGGACGGAGTTCCGCCCGGCCAGAAATTTTACACCGAGGAAATGATCACCATTCGGTGGAATTTAATAGTTGTAGCCGCGCTCGCCATGCAGGGCGATGTCCAGACCGGTGCTTTCCGACTCTTCATCCACGCGCAGTCCCACCAATCCGTCGATCGCCTTGAGCAGGATGTAGGAGATGATGGCGCAATAGATGCCGGTGGAGGCCACGCTCACCCCTTGCACCCAGATCTGACCGCTCATGGTCAGCTCTTTGGCGAAGCCGATGCCCCCCAGGCCGGGAGAGGCGAACACCCCGGTGAGCATGGCGCCGACGATGCCACCGATGCCATGCACGCCAAAGGCGTCGAGGGAGTCGTCATAACCCATTTTCCTTTTCAGGGTGGTGGCGCCGAAGAAGCAGACTACACCCGAGATGCCACCCAGGGCCAGAGCGCCCATGGGGCCGACGAAACCGGAAGCCGGGGTGATGGCCACCAGACCGGCCACGGCACCGGTGGTGAGACCCAGGGCGCTGGGTTTGCCGTGGGACATCCATTCCATGAACATCCAGGTCAAAGCCGCCATGGCCGTGGCCAGTTGTGTGACCACCATGGCCATGCCCGCCGCGCCATTGGCCGCCGCCGCGCTGCCGGCGTTGAAGCCGAACCATCCCACCCACAACATGCCGGCGCCGGTGACGGTCAGGGGCAGACTGTGGGGAGGCATGGCCACATGGGGAAATCCTTTACGTTTGCCCAGCACCACCGCGGTCACCAGACCGGCGATGCCCGCGTTGACATGCACCACGGTGCCCCCCGCATAGTCCAAGACACCCATATTCATCATCCAGCCACCACCCCACACCCAGTGACAGATGGGGAAATAAACCAGGGTCACCCAGCCGCTCATGAAGATCAACATGGCGGAGAACTTCATCCGTTCCGCGAAGGCGCCGATGATCAGGGCCGGGGTGATGATGGCGAAGGTCAATTGAAAGGTCAAAAAGACCGCTTCCGGGATGGTGCCGGTGAGGGATTCCCCCTTGATGCCGGCGAGGAAGGCCTTGCTCAAGCCACCGATCCAGGGATTGTTGGGTCCGCCGTCCGTAAAGGCCATGGAGTAGCCGTACAGGCTCCACAGCACGGTGACCACGGCGGTGATGGCGAAACACTGCATGAAGATCGACAAGGAGTTCTTGGCCCGTACCATGCCGCCATAAAACAGGGCCAGTCCCGGCAGGGTCATGAACAAGACCAAAGCGGTGGAAGTGAGCATCCAGGCCGTATCTCCGGAGTTGAGCACCGGAGGCGGTACGGGTACAGCCGCTTCCTCGGCCAGGGCCAGAGCGGGCAGCAGAAGCGCGGGAAGAATCGAGGCCGTGAGCCTGGATTTGGACAGAAAGGTCATCGTGATTGCTCCTATATTAGGCAATGGTTCTTTACAGAACTTCGGGTCCGGTTTCGCCGGTGCGGATGCGCACCGCGTGTTCGATGGGCATGACGAAAATCTTGCCGTCGCCGATTTTTCCGGTTTTGGCCGCTTCCCGGATCGCATCCACCACCTGGTCGAGGCGATCATCGGATACCGCCAACTCCACTTTGATTTTCGGCAAGAAATCCACTTGGTACTCCGCGCCCCGGTAAAGCTCCGTATGGCCTTTCTGTCGTCCGAATCCCCGCACCTCGGTCACGGTCATGCCGGTGATTCCCACTGCGGTGAGTGCCTCGCGAACGTCATCCTGCTTGAACGGCTTGATGATGGCGGTGACCCATTTCATCTTCTGATCTCCTCGTTTATGGCTTTGGCCTGTCGATTGGTAAAAAATGAACCGAATGATCTTGTAAATGGCAACAAGCGGGCCATGCGGGAGATCTGATTGATTTGTTTTAACAAAAACTTAATCTGGCCAGGATTTATGCCGGGAGAGGTGTGGATTGTGCTGAAAAATTGAGCTGAAATGAGGGGTGTGGGGGAGATTTGATTAAAACAAGAGCAGATTGGTGATCAAAGGAGAGGCTCAGCGTTCACCATGCGTTTTCGCCTGCATCCGCATAGCTTCCGTTATTATTGGCGTCATGGAAGTTCGCCCCGGTGGAACTCAAGGCGAGTTTGCCGTCTTTGGCCTGACCCGCCTGGGGGGTGGCCACCGCCACGAAACAGGTGCTGATGGGACACGGGGTGTTCAAAACCGCTGCCGCCGCCACCGGAGAGAGAATCGCCACGGCGTAATGTTTGGACTCTGACAACTGCGGGTCGGAAGCGAATCCCAAAGTGGTCATGCTGGCGGTGTAGGTCATGTTTTCGGTGTACCAGCGCTCCTGGAGGTTGGCGACTTGCATCAACACGGCCTTGCCGTCGGCGCGGCGGCCTTTGATCATCGCGTCTTGGTAGGCGGGCACGGCCACCACCGCCAGTACCGCCGCAATGGCCAGCACGATTAGCAGTTCGATCAGGGTGAAGCCCTGGGATGCGGTGCGAGGGGACATGGGGATATGACTCCGGAGCGGGGGTGTCGGGTTGGGGGTGGGGAGGCTCATTCCGATTCGATCTCCCGCCAGGAGAGGCGACCATTGGGGGGAGCGGGGAGGGTGATCTGGGTACGGGTCAGCGCCCCGGTGGAAGACTGGGTGATGAGGGTGGGATTGGCCGATCCGCTGCCATGGTGAATCACCGGCGCCGAAGCGATGCCTGTCCCCAGACCCACGGACCCGATCACCACCTGATGCTGGACGCCGCCGACGGTCAGGGCGGTGGTGCTCAGGGCCGCCGGTGGACAGGCGGTGCCGGTGCCGTAACACAAAACGTTGAGGGATCCGCTGCCTTCCGCCTCGCAGGTTTGGCTCGGGGGGGTGTAAAGGGTGAAAATGGCCAGCCGTTCCACCTGTCCGATCTCCGAAAGAGCCCGTTCGGCAGGTCCGGTCGCCGGAGTGGTGAAATGGCGCAACCAGCCCGCTTTTTCCCGGATCAGCCCTGTCAATCCTTCGTAGGTGGTGATGGGGTGGGGAATGAGCGGCAGAACATTCTGGGTATCCAGCACCGCCTGGGTCGCCGAGACCATCACTCCGGTCACCTGCTGCAACGCAGCTGTGGTGATCTCCTGGCCGGTTCCCGGATCCTTGAGACCGTACAGGGTCTGTTGTCCCGTGGTGGCGTTGTCCGCCGTGGTCCAGAGCCGTCCACTGCCGGCCACGATCCAGTGTGCCCCTTCCGCGTCACGCACCGCCAGCGGGCGGCCATTGAATGGTTTGCCCGGATTGAACAGTGGGGTGAGGGTCGGGTGATCCCAGTCCGTCAGATCCAGCCGCATCAGCCGTCCCACCTGGGTGGCGGTGGCGGCTTTCCAGCCGTCGCTGCCCACATACAAGGCGTCGGTCGTATAGTCCAGATTCCAATCCACCGCCACCAGGGCGGGCAGAAAACTGGTGGTGATGCCGTCGCTGCTGGTGCCCACCGGCAGCGTGGCGGCAGGATCCAACGGATCCAGACCCGTCACCCAGCCCCGGTTGCGCAGATCATAGGCAAACAGTCGCCCATTCTGGGTGGAGGTCACGGTGGACAACTGGGTGGGCCCCGATCCCAGAAACAGCCACCAGTCGTTGCGGGTGGGGTGGTTCCAGTCTCCGTCTTCCGCGGGAGCGCGGCGCACCGCCAGGGTCGGTTCCGACACCGTGAAACCCATCTGCGCATGGGTGAGTTCCGCCAGTACCGTGGGGGGCACTTCCGGATTGGTGATGTCCAGAACCACATAGGCGGAACGGGTGTCGGCCACCCCGTTGTTGTCCAGATCCAGGGGGCCGCCCCCCAGACGCATGCCCGCCACCAAGATGGTGCCCCATCCGCCGGGATGGTCCGCGTCTTCGGGAAAGATCCGCACGTCGAACACCTTGGGGGAGCCGTCCATGTAATAGACATGGCTGTAAGTCATGGTGGTGAGCCATTTGAGGTGCGGCAGCAGATTGAAGGGCGCATAGGCCCACAGTTCGTCCCCGAGGGCGTGTTGCAGACTGGCATCCTGGACGGTGTGGAAACTTTTGTCGCTTTCGTTCCAGAATCCGGCGTTGAAGGCGTGCAACAGTCCATCGTTGGCCCCGACATAGATCACCTGCCGCCGTTTGGCGTAGCGGGTGCGAAAGTCCCGGAAAGAGGTGTCTCCATGGAGGGTGTCGTGGCGCACGCCGTATTTTTCTCCGGGGGCCGCCACGGCCACAGGGGTGGAGTGGATGATATCCCCCAGACGCCACACCTTGGGGCCGGATCCGTCGTAATCCACGGTGCGGGCCCGCAGACCGGCGATCTCTTCTCCCCGGATGTGGCGCACGATCTGACTGGCTTCCGTGGCGTTCGCGGCCCGCAGATACGCATAATCAGCGGCTGCGGTGAAGGTCGCGGGGGAAAAGTCCCGTTGTTCTCCCGGGTCCACCACGCCGTTGCGGTTGGTGTCGATCCAGGTGGTGATGAAACGGCCACTGATGGCCGGCTGGGTGGCGTAGTCCCGTTGGGTAACGGGATTGGCGATGCGCGCCAACTGGTTGCGGGCATCCCAGATCGGACGCAGTTGCTCGATGTGAAGCTCCTGGAAGGTGGCTCCGGTGGTGTCGCAGTTGGCGGGGGTGGCGTAGCGTCTGATCTTGGTGACGTTGTTGGTGGTGTCGTAAAACAGATCCACCACCGGATCCGTCAGGCAATCGTCGAGGGTGCCATCTCCGTTCCCGTCTTCCCGGAAACGGCTGTATGCGTCGATGAACAGCGCATGCAGGGTGCCTCCCCACTGGATCTGCTGTCCGTCGGCGTCCACCTTGGGAAAATAAAGCGCCTGATAGACCGCTCCGATGCCCGAATAGCTGTTGGCCACCACCGAAGCCGAGGTGCCGGAACTGACCCGTTCCAGCACGTTGGCAAAGGCCCGGTTGAGGCCATCCACCAGTTTGTCCGGGTCCGACGCCAGCACATAATGATCCGGCACCCCATCGCCGTTGGCATCCCATTCGGCGGGGAGGTTGGGTTCGTTGGCATTGCCGTCGGCGTTGGTGTCCAGATGGTCCAGCTCCTTGAAGCCCCCGTATTTGCCCGCCAGCCACAACATGTTCATCGGACCGGTGAGGGGGGTGGCGTTGTACTCCTGGGTATCCACCATGAAGGTGTTGATGGTCTGGTCTCCGGCCAGATCCGGGCGTAGATCCCGGCTGCGGGCATAATAGGCCAGCCCGGCGATGTAATAGGAGTTCTCCTTGCCCGGATACGGACAACTGCCGAACACCTCTCCCAGAGCCGGAATGAATTTCGAGGTGGCGTTCATGTCGCAAACGTTTCTGGTGCAGCCGACGCACTGAGAGGTGTTGGTGAGTCCTTGCAGGGTGCCGACGGTGTTGGTGAGGGTGGTGACGTTGATGGCCGGATCGGCGTTGGCGGGATTGCCGAAATCCGTGGCGTCCTGGGCCAGGGCCCGCAGACCGAAATAGCTGGAACTGGTCAGGGCCGAGCCGGGAAGCTGTTTGTCCAGCCAGGGGTTGGCGTCGTTGATGCCGATGATGAAGTTTTGCTGACAGGCGTGCTGGATGGGATCGTTCCAGGTGGTGAGTACCGGAAAGCCATCCTTCTGGGCATCGGTGAGTCCGGTGTAATAGTCGCTGGTGGGGGCGCGGTGCTTGAAATAGTTGATGCACTCGTAAAACAGTTCCCCGACCGGATCGTAGGATTTGTAGCCATTGGCTCCGAACTGGTTGAGATAGTTGATCACCCCCGAATTGCCGATTCCTGCGCTCAAGGCGACCTGATCCGGATTGGCCACGAACAGGCCATTGGCATCGAATTCGGCGTTGGGATTGGCTTCCAGACCGCCGTTGGCGCCTGGGCGCAGGGGGCCGACGTATTTCATGTTGGCCCGTAACACCCCCCCGTCCCGGGAGAGGGCGTTGTCGCGGGTATAACTCATCAGGGCGAAGCGCATCCGGTAGGCATGGTTCTGGATCAGTCCCTGGGGCTTGTGGTGGGTGACGTA
The DNA here is from genome assembly GCA_015231755.1 of Magnetococcales bacterium. Classification (NCBI taxonomy): domain Bacteria; kingdom Pseudomonadati; phylum Pseudomonadota; class Magnetococcia; order Magnetococcales; species Magnetococcales bacterium. The sequence continues at coordinate 291,788 of JADGAZ010000001.1, forward strand.
GGAGACGCAGTTTTCTTCCAGACTGACGCCGGAGTCGCACACCTTGACCCGCAGATTGAGATTGGCCACCTTTTCGCTTCCGCCCCAGGTGGTGCCGACATCCAGTTGGGTGCCATGATTGTAAAGGTAGATCTTGCTGTCGGCGTAGGGGGTGACCGTGGATGGGGCGACGTTGCGGCTGGCGGTGATCATCTTGACCGGAAACCAGGAGTCCCCCTTGGCCAGTCCCATGTTGGATCGTTCCAGCACCGTCAAGGCCGTGGTGTCGCTTTGACGATGGCCACCGGTCAAGGCCCAGCGGAATTCGTCGATGGCAGTCATGCTGGCCCAGTTGAGAAAATTGCCGCTCCATTGACCGCTGCACTGGTGGGAAGCGGCCAAGGCGGCTGGCTCGAAGCGGCTGTTGGTGTAGCTGTAACACTTGTTCGGGTCGAAATAGCCGATGTATTCATTGGCATGGGTGTAACACACCCCCACCGTGCCTCCCGTGTCGTTGATCCGTCCCCCGCACACCGCCCCGTTCGGTTGATCGTTGTAGGCCGCCCCTTGCATGGGGGTCTCGATGGAGAGATTCAGCATCACGTTGGGATCCACCAGCGTGGGCAGGGTCGGGGGCAGAGCGGCGAAGTCGGCGTTGGTGGCCCCTTGAACCGTGGGAATCCAGGGGAGCAAGAGCAGAGACCAAAACAACAACCTCCAGAGCCGGGGGAAGCGGGAAGCGGATGGATCGGGATCGGGATTCATGGTCGCGCCTCGTGGGCCTGGGGTGATCAATAACAGGTGGTCCAGTAGATGGCATCGATGGCCATGCTGGAGAAGTTCGCCGGTCGATGGGTGTCGCACATGGCGTTGGTGCAACAGGCGGGCTGATTGCTTGTTTTGCGACCCGAGTTGCTTGAAGACTTTTTGCAACGGCAATCGTAGACCGACGTGGTGGTGGTACTCACCGGGACCGTGGTGGTGGTGGTCGAGGTGGTTGACGTGGTGGTGACCGGGGCTGAAGTGGTGGTTGACGTGGTGGTGACCGGGGTCGAAGTGGTGGTTGACGTGGTGGTGACCGGGGTCGAAGTGGTGGTACTGGTGGTACTGGTGGTACTGGTGGTCGCGGGCACGGATGAGGTGGTGCTGGTCGCGGGCACGGATGAGGTGGTGCTGGTGGAAACACTGGTGGTGCCGGGGAGTGAAGCCGGATCACACAGGGCGCAGGCCGGATCCACCACCCGTGTGACCGCGTAGGTGGATTGCAGCATTACCTTGGCCTGATCCGTGCCGCCGGTGCCCAGGGCGGTGATGCGATAAAGGCGTTGAGGCAGATCGGTCCATCCCGGGTTGGCATCCCGCCACGCCTTGGAGCCGAACTCACACAGATCCTCGACGATGAAAGCCGGGGGGGTGCGGACTCCGCTCAGGGTCAGGGCATGGGTGCGATGACGGGATGGGGTGTTCCAGAGGTTCAAGGCGGGATCGTTCCAGCGGGGCTGGGAGGGACAGCCCTGGGTGCAGAAACCCGACTCGCAACTGGAGGTGAAAGGGGGATGACCGTTTTCCACCAGCCGTTCCCCGGCCAGCAGGGCCGCTTCGGCGGCCTGGAAGGCCAATTGCCGGTCCCGGGTGTTGCCGACCATGCTCTCTTCCAAGGCGGTGTTTTTCGCTCCGGTGATCCCCAGGATCGTCAGGATGCCCAGCAGCACCAAGGCGATGACGAACACCGAACCTTGTTGCGAACCGTGGACTCCGGGGCGTGCCCGCTGGGATGGTGGGAGCGTGGTCATGATTGGGCTTTCAGTTGCGCAACTGGATGGTGGTGGTGGCCACCTTGCGAAGCCGTGAGTCGGCGGGATGGGTCACGGGGGTGCTGCTGGTGGCGATGACGGTTTCCGCCAGGGTGTAGGGGGTGGTATCCGGAGCGGAGCGCACGTTTTCCGGTGAGCGCAGCAGGAGTCCGATGCGCACGCTGACGATCTGTGACCAGTTGCCGGAACCCTCCACGGCGTTGGCGGTGAGATATTGATTGGCCACATGATCCGAGTCGGTGTCGAGGCCGTAGAGGATCTGCATGTTTTCCACCCCGTTGACCAGTTCGGCCCGGGAGGTGGAATCCCCCCGGTTGAGCATCTCCCAATACAGTGCCGGTTCACCATTGAGTCCGGTGCCGATGAAAAAGGCCATGGCCCGGATGCGTGCCAGCATGGATCCGGGTGGATAGGCATGCCAGGCGGAAGCACAGGCCCCGCCGCAATTCCCCCCCAGACACTTGGTGACATTGCCGATGCTGCCGGTGCCGCTGTTGTGAACCAGGGTGCGGTTGTTCTGGTTGGCATTGGTGATCTGGAAGATCGCGCCTTGCACACAGTCGGTGACAAAGGCCACCTCGTCCGGGTTGAGGTCATGGCTTTGGGCGATCTTGAATTGGGCGGAACAGGGGTTGTGGGATTCCACGGTATAGGCGGTGGGATCGATTCCGGAGACGACGATGGCATCGGTGCCCGGCAGTGCCGCGGAACGGAACGCGGCAGGCCAGGAGGCGTAGGTGCTGTTGTCGAAGCCGGTGACCTGGGTATTGAAGGCCCAGGAGAAGGCGTTGGGGGTGACCAGCACATTGATGGGCGTCACGTCCGAAACGCATCCCCAATAGCCGGCCATGCGCAGTTCCCGGGAGAGCAGTTCCATGGCGAAACGGCCATTTTCCTGGATTCGGGCGAGATTGTCGTGGAGTCGATAGGTCTGTTTGGTGCTGGAGAGGATGGTCAGCATGCCGGTGATGACGATCAGACCAACCCCCAGGGCGATCAGGATTTCGAGCAGGGAAAAGCCCTGTTGGCGCTGGGGATGGCGGGGTCCGGGGGGGCTCACAGCTCGGACTCCAGGGAAAAGGTCTTGTAGGAGACGATGGTGTGGCGTCGGTCGTCATCCCAACGGATGGCGATGTGAAACAGGCTCTCCTGACCGCCGGAGTCGATGTGGGTGATCTCCCCGTCGCCGTCGGGAAGCAGGGAGGCCAGATCCAGTTTCCAGCGGTTCAGGTCGTGGCTGGCCAGTTGGGCCGGGGTACAGGTGGCGGTCAGGCAGTCGGGCGGAACTGGCTGGATGGCTTCAAAGGCGATGGCGTAGGCGCCATTCATGGTCATGGTGCGATTGGCCCGCATCCGTTCCAGGATGTCGTTGCCCAGCAGCAGCGCCTGACTGCGCAGTTGGGCGCTTTGGGTGAACCGGATCGCGTTCAATTGCAGTTTGGCCAGTCCGAGCAATCCCACCGCCACGATCACCAGGGTGATAAGCACCTCCAGCAGGGTGAAACCGGCGCGCCGGTCCGGCAGAGGGATCATGGGCATGTCAGCTCGCTTCCGGTGTCGTCTTCCGCGATGCCGTTGCCCGTGTGGTCCGTGGCCAGCAGGGGGCGTCCGGTGGTGGCGGTGATCAATCCCTTGGCAGATCCGGCCCCCCGGGAGTCGCACAGGCGGAATGTGCCGGCGTGATTGGGGCTGAACCCGCGGGCGTTGAAAACAATGCGATCACTCGCCCCTCCCGCCGTGAGAATGAAGGAGAGGGTGGTGTTTCCGGTCAGTTTTGGAACGGTCCGCAGGATGCCGGTACCGGAGAGGACGATCCAGCCGTCGTGCCAACTGCCGCCACAGGTCAGGCCGTTGGCCGCGGCGCATACCGTGAGGCTGCTTCCCCGCTTGATCGCCTCGGTGCGGGCGAACTGGAGTGTGCCATGGAGTCGATTGATCTGGGTGATCAGACGATTGTCTTGCAGCATCCGGGACAGGAACGGAGCGGCCATGACCATCAGTCCGGCGACGATGGCCACCACCACCAGCAGTTCCACCAGGGTGTACCCCTGGGCTGAACCGGTATATCCATCCCCATGCCCCCCACCCATGCCCCCCGACTCCCTTGGAAGAGACATCCCGTGACAACCGAATCGGGTTGTCCTGGTGGATCAGTGTAGGGGAATCACCGTGTTGGATGCAATCAATTTTTATGAGTGTTTATTCGTTTGTTGGAAGGACAACAAAAAAATCACCCTGGCGGCCGTGGGGAGATCGACCTCCAGGGTGTTGGCCGGGATTCTTTAGTGGGAATCGCAGCCGCAGCTGTTGATGCCGAGCAGGGGATAAAAGGGGCAGAATTTGAATATCCCGGTCAGCAGGGGCACGATGCCGATCAGACCCCACAGGGTGTGCAGCCCGAAAAGAACCTGAGACAGCAGCACCAGTCCGACAACGATGCGCAAGATACGATCAATACCGCCGACATTGGCTTTCATGGGTGTGTGTTTCTCCGATGGTGGATCCTAAGGATGGTTGCTTTGATTCTCCAAGAACGGATTGATTGACTCTCTGAAGCTGGCATAAGTTCCACATTTTTTTGGTTGGGAATCCGGGAGGCGTTTGAGTGGCGGATGGCGGGATTGACGGCAGCGGATTCCGGGCCTAATCTTAAGAGGTTTTTGGTCTTCCATCTTGCAATCATTGCCTTCAGGAGTCTTCGCCCATGGCCCAGATCAACTTCAAGGGAAATCCCATCCACACCTGTGGCGTTTTGCCCGCCGTGGGTTCCACCGCCCCCGATTTTTGTCTGACGGGAACGGATCTGGCGGATGTGACGTTGCGCAGTTTTGCGGGTAAACGGTTGGTGTTGAACATCTTCCCCAGCATCGATACGGCGGTGTGCGCTATGTCGGTGCGGCGTTTCAACGCCGAGGCCGCCAAATTGGACAACACCGTCATTCTGTGTGTCTCCCTGGATCTCCCCTTTGCCCACAAACGGTTCTGCGGCGCCGAAGGTCTGGCCTCGGTGCATTCGGTCTCCGAAATGCGGGCCAGAGGGTTCGGTGAGGCCTATGGCGTGCGCATGGTGGATGGTCCTTTGGCCGGTCTGCTGGCCCGCGCCGTGGTGGTGATCGATGGTGCTGGTCAGGTGGTCTATACCCAGCAGGTGCCGGAGATCGTCGAGGAACCCGATTACGATCAGGCTTTGGCCGCTCTCGCCTGAGTGGTGGATTGAAGGGTCACGCCGTCGCGCATCCGGTACGTCTTGTCCTGACCGGGTGCGCGACGGCGTGATCCGCTCCGAACATGGGGGCGGGGATTTATGGGATCAGATCTTCCAGTGTCTGAGTGAAGCGCAAGACAACTCCATCCGGTGCACCGCTTCTGGTGAGAACCGGTATCCAACCCACGGAGTTGCCGGTTTTTTTGTTGATGGTGGTCATGGCCTCCATGACCAGGGCGTGGGAGGCGAAGGGTCCGACCAACAGTCGGGTCATCTCCCGGTTGTCCGGGGACTTGATTCGTTCCGACCAGCTTGGAATGCCGGCATCCGCCAGGGATTGGATCATGGGAACCATCTCGGACTCCTGGTCGAAACTGCCCACATGCACCATGAATCCTCCCTCGTCCCGGATTGGGGGAAACCGTTTGGGCAGAGGTTTGTCGCTTCTGTTGGCGGTCATGACGCTTTCGTCGGGCCGGACTGGCGGTTGAGGGGTCCGGGGCTGATGGAATTCGCTTAAGGTACGGGATTGTTGGCCATGGGTTTCGGGAGGGGCGGACTGCTCCGCTTCCAGTTCGTTCATCAACACCAGAATGGCTTCGTCGGCCTCGGATGGGGTGTGTTGACCCATGGCCTGTCGGGCCTTTTCGTGGACCTGTTTGACCACCGTATCCCGTCCGGCCTCGGTGTTCTGGACCGACTCCACATGGGTGCCGATGCGCGCCGGGGTGGTGGCTTCCAGGGAACGTCCCAGACTCTTCCACAAACGCACCACCGCCAATTGGGCTTGATAACGGTGCCGGACCAGATTGGTGCGTAGGGAGTGGACCTCGAACTGGGAATCCAGCACGTCCAACAGGGTGCGGGTGCCGGCGTGGAAGCTCTCCAGCAGGCCGGCGGCGGCCTTTTCGCTGAATGACAGTGCCTTTTCCAACGCGATGATGGCGGACTTGTTGTTTTTGAGATCAAAACGGGCCTCTTCCACCTCCCGTCGGGCCAGGGTGCGCAGGCGGTCCAGTTCGGTCATGGAGGCCTCTTTCATGGCCTTGGCCTCGCGGGTTCTGCTGACCGTTTCCAGACCATGGAACAAAGGCACGTTGAGTACCAGACTCACCGAGTGGGCATTTTCATCGTCTTTGAGGGAAACCCCGGAGGATCCCCCCAGTTCGCTGTCCCAGGTATGGCTGGCCGTGTAGTTGAAATCCAAAGTGGGCAGATGGGCGGAGCGTTCCATCTGTTCGGTCATGGCGCTTTCCGAAAGCCGGGCACGGGCAGCCCAGATTTCCGGACGATCCTCGATCCATTTCCAGATGTGAGCATCCAGATCGGCGGGTTCTTCCCAGGTGTATTCCGGCAGGGCGAGTCCCGGTTCGGGATTGGCCCCCACCACTTCCCGGAAGAAGGCGGTTTCTTTTTCCAGAGTGTTGATGGCATCCTGAAGACTGGCCTGGGCCTGACTCGCCCGGGAAGCGGCTTGTTGCACGTCGGTTTCCGTGGATTCGCCGGCGTTCAGACGCAAGGTGTTCTCTTCCAGGTGGTGCTGGGTGACCTTGATGTATTTGAGCGCCAGATCATAGACCTCTTTGGCGGTCAACCAGTTGGCGGTGATGGTGGCCACCCGCAGGGCAATCTCCTGACGCATGGACATCAGGTCGGCGTAGGCCCCTTCCACATGGAGATCGCTTTGGGAGTAATCGATCCAGCTGGGGACGTTGAACAGCCGTTGATCCACCGTGAAGGCCACGGTTTTGGGATCGGCGTGTTGGGCGGTGCGCAGGTTGGTGTAGTGGGTTCCCTGCCGCAGCACATCCACACCCCGGACGTTGACCTGGGGCAGCAATTTGGCGAAGGTTTTGGGATTGTCCTCCCGGGCGGCCCGCAAAACGGCTTCGGCCCGGTGAATTTGGGGATTTCTGGCCTGGGCGGTATCGATCGCCTGCCAGAACGACATGACATCCGCACTCCCCTGACCTGGATGTAACCAGACGGAGAGCGACAGAATGGAACCCATCAATACAGGTCCGAGCAGTCTTGCCCTTTTGTCAGGTTTTGGCATCGCGTGAATCCTTTTGCAGATTCTATACTTTACATTAATTAACGCGGGGTTGGCTCCCGATTCTTTCCGGTGTTGAGGGCATATCGACCGGGAGGAGGGGAAACCTGAGTGAAAAGTTGGTCATCTCTTCACAGTCGGAGGAGGGTGGGGTCCGAACCGGGGAAAAATACACCCAACCATCCACCCGTGCGCTTGCCCGATCCGGGCATCGTTGGTATACTGGTGCGCACTTTGTTTTGGCTTAGCCGACGTAGCTCAATTGGCAGAGCAACGGATTTGTAATCCGTAGGTTCGGGGTTCGATTCCCCGCGTCGGCTCCAGTGACATCAATAGGTTGGACGAGTTTTTTAGCTCAACCGATCAAGCATATGGTGCATTGGTGGTGCAGTAGCTTTCCATACTGCACCACTCAGCACCACATCACACCGCAAAACATCTCCCCCTGGACTGACCTCCTTGTTCTACAATCCCAACCTTCTCCTGCACGATACTCCGTACTCGCATTCTGCACCAAATTGCACCAATATTTCTGAAATTTGACATTTTGTATTTGATTATGGTATGTTGATAGGCATCAAATTCGGTCTTTGACACCGTTTTTACACCGACGCGCTTTTCCTGCGAGGGACAGCATGGCCTACATTCAGGAACGACAGACCCAGGACGGCAAGATTCACTATCGGGTGCAGGTGCGCCTCAAGGGGTACCCGACCGAAACCGCCACCTTTGCGCGTAAGACCGACGCAAAGCGCTGGGCGCAGCAACTCGAAACAGAAATGCGCGAGGGACGCTACTTCAAGACGCCAACGGCGAAAAAGAAGAGCCTGGGCGAGCTGGTGGATCGGTACATCGAGGAGATCCTGCCCCGGAAGCCGAAGAATGCCTACAATCAGAACAACCACCTGCGCTGGTGGAAGGAGCAGCTCGGCCATGTGGTGCTGGCCGACATCACACCTTCCGTGATCGCTGAATACCGGGACAAACTCGCCAAGGAGACCACGCCACGCAAGAGCCTGCGCAGTCCGGCGACGGTCAATCGTTATCTTGCCTCTCTCTCCCATGCCTTCACCATCGCCATCAATGAATGGGGATGGGTGGATGCCTCCCCCTTCCGCAAGGTGAGCAAGCTGAGAGAGCCACGGGGTCGGGTCCGCTTTCTGTCGGACGACGAACGGGAGCGGTTGCTGGAGGCTTGCCAAAAGGCCGATGATCCCGCCTTGATGGCCATTATCCTGGTGGCGATTTCCACCGGCGCCAGACGCGGCGAGATTCTCGGTCTGACCTGGCGCGAGGTGGACCTGACAGGCTCGCGCATTACCCTGCTGGACACCAAGAACGGTGAGACGCGGGTGGTGCCGTTGGTCGGGGTGGCCCTGGAGCAGATGAAGGCGCTTGCTGCCACCCGTCGGAGTGATACCGACCTTTGTTTTCCACGTGAGGACGGCAAAGCCCCCTGGGAGTTCCGCAAGGCGTGGGAACGGGTGCTGCGCGAGGCGGGGATTACGGATTTCAACTTTCACGACCTGCGCCACTCCTGCGCCTCCTACCTGGCCATGAATGGCGCAAGCCTGGCGGAAATCGCCGAGGTTCTGGGGCACAAGACTTTGCAGATGGTCAAACGGTATGCCCACCTTTCCGAAGCGCACACCGCCGGGGTGGTGGAGCGGATGAACGCCAAAATCTTTCGTTCGATTCAGGAGGTGAACGATGCACAGCGAACCCCTTGAGGCTGGTCCAACCCCCATGGCTCAGGAGTTGGAACTGTTCGGCTCCGATGATACCCCACTGTCATTGCCGCGTTTGATTCAGCTCTGGGCCGCCGAAGCCAAGGCGGACGAAACCGTGATCATCCGGCACCTGAGCCGCATGCTCAACCGTTCCAACAACTATGTGTTGATCTCTGGTGAACTGGCGATCGAGGACTCAAATGCCTCGAATTTGCTGAAGCGCGTCCTGAAAAAGGGTGGATGGGACGAGATCAGCGGCGAGGCGCATCACAAAACCCTTCTGCAAAGCTTCTATGAAGGCAACCGATATGTGGCGGAACGCGTGGTTCGCAGCGCTCAGCGCATTCCACTCCGGGAGATGCAGGTCGATTGCGATGCGTTGATCAACGTCATCAAGAAATTCAAGAAATTGACCGTCCCCGCATTCCTGGAACTGATCATCGGAGAGGAACAACCATCTCTGGCTGGTCGAACGGAGACGGCAACTCCGGTGGCGTCTGAAGGTGCCGTTGGTCATTCATGCCCCAGGCAACGCCGGACTGCGCCGCCAACCAATCCGACGCCTCCATCCCTGCCGATTCCCATGCAGACCCATCTGTCGGTTAAGGATTTTTGCGCCGCCTACTCCTCCTTCACGGTGGGGGGTGTGCGTCACTTCATCTTCCATGAAGAGACCAATGGCTTGGCGGCATCCGGGGCGATCAGCCGGGTTGGCAGAAAGGTCTTGATCCATGTCGAAAAATTTTTTGCATGGGTAGATTCCCGAAAAACCGAGACCCCACCCACACCGACCAGGAAACGGAAATAAACCCTCTCCAGCCATTACGCCCCCAGCTTTTTCCTGCCTGAGATCACCTGCACAGCCTGCAATATGATATATATCGTTGAAATGCGTTATAATATAAGTTAAGATATGATCAGAGTGCTCTGTTTTTTGCCGTACCGACAGAGCTTGTGATTACGTCCGTACCGCACGAGAAGCGCATGCAACTCAAGATCCTCCCACAAGGCTGGCTGGACGGGGCCTGTCTGCTCTACGCCATGGTCAACGCCAGCAAGAGCCTGCTCGCCCCCGATCTGGGGCTGTTCGCCTATGTTGGGCGCTACCGGATGCATGAGCGCTGGAAGAGGATCATCTCGATCACCCCCAGCCCCGTCAACTACCTGGACCGCACCGGATCTGGACTGACCCTGAAGCCGGGCGTCGAGCAACAGGTGACCGATGCCTTCTTCGAGCACGTATTCGCGCTCCTCAACACCCACCGGCAGCGGTTTCGGGTGCGGCGGATCAGCGGCAGTGCCTTCCGCAACAAGAACGATTACAGCTCGGTGGTGGTTTTTGCCGTCAACCAGGCCGCGCATACCGCCTGTTTCTCTGACGCCGATCACTGGATGGTGGCGGTCGGACGAGAGGCGGGAACCCTGTTCCTGGCATGCAGCGGCGCCCATCACTTCCTCCCCTACCAGGAGGAACGCGATCCGGTGACCAACCACCTCTACAACAACTCGATGGCTGTGGCGCAGCTACAGCACATCTACGACGAGGCAATCTACCAAGTGGAGATCATCCGATGATCACAGTTCTGACCGGCCCCGATGTGTACCCGATCCCGATCTCCCCTCGGATGGGGAAAACGCTCACCCAGATCATCCACGAGAGCGGGAAGAATCTCTCCGGCGCGATCATCCTCAACTTTCGCGACCCGAACTACAGCGCCGAGCAGGGCGGCTTTCACCCGGTGGAGATCGGGATCGACCCCCTGGGAAAAATCCACTACCTGACCGACTTCGCCTATTTTGGCCCGCCCGGCTACGCCGAACTGGAGAAGGAACTCGATTGGGACATTCGCTGCGGCCTCTTCCAGCACATGGGCCGGGAGTACCCGATCAGCCAGGGGCGTTCGCTCTACCAGATCTGGGAGCGCAACTTCCTCTCCTATCTGGCAATGGGGGCTTTCCAGGTTCAGATCACCGGGCCGGGCTGAGGAGGTGTGCCATGCCAGTGCGCAGCAAGAGATCGCCGAGGTTCCGGGAAGCGGGTCCGGCCATCGAGGATCATCAGGGCCGGGTCTGGGCCTTGCGGGCGTTGCTTGCCACTCCGGCCCGCACCGGGTTTCTCAAGGAGAGTTCTTTCATTAAGTCCGAGGTGTTTGAAGCCATCGGCCTGTCCGACCTGCCGCAGGTGTCCGACCATTCCCGCGAGACCCCGCTCGATGACCGAACCGCCCGGCTCCTGCTGGAGTGGTTGCAAGCCGCCCTGGCGCAGCATGATGATGCCGGGCAGGAGGGGCACCCCGCCACCTTCGTGGACCGCAACGTCGGCTGGCTGGGGTCGCTCCTGGAGCTGACCCCGGTGGCGCGGGAGATCTTGAAGCTGGTGGTACTCTGCAAAACCAACCACTGGTTCTCGTCGGTGCTCGACCTGGTGGGGTCGGAGCTGAACAACCGCGATGTGGCCCTTTGGATTGCCGCCATGCTGGAGCGCGACCCGAAGGAGGTCAACCGCACCTTGCATCCGACTGCCACGCTGATGAGTTCCGGCCTGCTCACCCTGGAGACTCGTCGCACCACCATCGACCACAAGTTCACGATCTTGAGCAAGCTGGAGAACGCCCTGGCCTCGGAGCACGACTCGGCAGCAGCATTCCTCTCCTGCTTCCTCAAACGAACGACCCCCAGCGAGTTGACCCTCGCTGATTACGACCATCTGGGCCAGGAGCTGGCCATGCTGGCGGCCTACCTGAAGCACACTTTGGAACAACGCACGGTCGGAGTCAACGTGCTGCTGCACGGCCCGCCCGGCACCGGCAAGACCGAGCTGGCCAAGGTGCTGGCGCATCATCTGGGGGCCACCCTCTACCAAGTGAACGACGAGGATGGAGAGGGTGAGGAGTTCAACGGCAGCGAGCGCCTCAATGCGTTTTGGCTCAATCAGCGTTTGCTGGGCCGGGAACGCGGGCATTTGCTTCTTTTCGACGAGGTTGAAGATCTTTTCCCCCGCGAACCGGTGCTTCCTGGCCTTCATTTGCAGCGGAACGAAATGCAGAAGTCGCGCATCAACCGGATGCTGGAAACCAACCCGGTACCCGCCTTCTGGATCGGCAATGCGGTTCGGCAGATCGATCCGGCCTTTTTGCGGCGCTTTGACCTGATTCTGGAGGTCGGAGTCCCACCTCTCTCGGCACGTCAGCGGATCATGCGGCGCTACGTCGGTGATCTGCCAGTGGCGGAAGCCTGGCTGAACCGCGTGGCCGGGCAGGAGGCGTTGGCCCCCGGTCACATCCGGGTTGCTGCCAAGGTAGCCACGGCGTTGGGGGCGCTCCCGGAGTTCCCGGTGACTGAGGTGCTGGAGCGAGTGCTCGATCTCAACTTGCGGTTACTCGGCGGGCAGGTTCCTCGGTCGGGACGCGATGTCGTCCGTTACGATCTGGAGGCGCTCAACGTCGATTGCGATCTGGAAGCCCTGGTGACGGGGTTGCGCCGTCAGGGCCGAGCCACGCTGCTACTCCATGGTCCGCCCGGCAGCGGCAAGAGCGCCTTTGTCCATCACTTGTCGCAACGCCTGGAACGCCCGTTGCGCCTCAAGAAGGCGTCCGATCTGCTGGATCGCTACCTGGGCGGCACCGAAGAGCGCATCGCCGAGATGTTCCAGCAGGCCCGGCAGGAAGGGGCGCTTCTGTTCCTGGACGAGGCCGACAGCTTCCTGCAAGAGCGCTCGCGGGCCAACCAGAGTTGGGAAGTCACCCAGGTCAACGAGCTTTTGGTACAAATGGAGCAGTTCGAGGGGATTTTCCTCTGCGCCACCAACTTCCCTGAAGCACTGGACCGGGCCTCCCTGCGCCGTTTCGACCTCAAGATTTCTTTCAATAGTTTGCGGCCCGAACAGAGTCTGAAACTCTTCAACCAGGTGGCTGCTGATCTGGGCAGTGCCCCGGCGACCGATCACGCCGCACTGCGTCGGCAACTGGCTGCCCTCACCAACCTAACTCCCGGTGACTTCGCGACCGTGGTGCGCCGGTTCCGGGTACTGGTGAAAAAACCGACCCAGGCGTGGTTGCTGGCGGCCTTGCGCCAGGAGTGCGAGGCCAAGCCCGACCGGCCCCGCCCGATGGGCTTTGCAGGATGAACTTGAAGGAGCTGACGATGACCACCCCTCCATCACCACCTGATCTGGCCGCGTTGGACCGGGCCAACCTTCACATGAGTCGGGCCATGGCCCTTGCCCAGCTTCTGGAGTGCTGCGGAGGCGGCACGATCCCGCTCAAGGCCAGCATGCTGGAAGTCGTGGCCGGGATGCTGGGGGAGGAGTTGAGGGCCATTCAGCAGGCGCTGAACCATTCGGATGGATCAACCTGAGCGAACAATGCTCAAGGCGTAGAGAGGCGATTCGTTTTCAGCTGTTCCAGCAGTTCCCGCCGTTCCTTGGCGCTCATCGCGCCGATTTGCAGCAGCAGCGCCGCGAAAATCAATGCGAAGGATGGACATCCTCCTTGGGGCACTCTTGAGCCCAATTCCGTGTCCAGAAAAAAGGAGTCATCTCAAAATCAATCCACCCGCTTGACGTGGAGCAATTGGCGGTTACAATATACAAAAACTATTTCTTAAATGGAACCACACAAGTTGAGCAACATAAATATTATTGACTGGTTAACTTCAGGAATAGGTCCGGTCTTTTTGGGGCTTGTAGACCCCCTGCTTGGCTGGTTCCGACAGGAAGACGTGGCCCCAACCATCGCGACTGCGATGATGGCATATGCCATTTATAGGTTGTTCAAGCACTATCTGTTGACAGTATTCCCAGCCCTGAACGTCTTGAGACGTCCGATCAGATTCCTTTCAGGAATCAAAGACCGCGATGAATTCGCGCAGCGCTTCAACGAGTTCGATGCTCTGATGACCCATAAGGGGTTCTTAAAACACAGCTGGATGGAATTCAGCGAGACACTGATGTCCCGTGAATCAGTCGTCGAGATTTGCGTTCGTCCCTCCGTATTTCTGAACGCTGCAGATGCTGAACACGATGGTTTGCGAATAAAGTCGCTGAGCAGTCTTGGAGGCATCTTTATCTCGCTGGGCTTGCTGTTCACATTTATTGGACTGGTCGCGGCACTGTCCTTGGCATCGGGGACCATCAAGCAAGTCGTCGCCAACGCGGGAACACTCGTGGATGGCGCTACAGCCGAAGTGCAGGCCAAACTGATCCAGCAGGCGCTGGCAGAACTGCTTAAGACAGCCTCTTTCAAATTCTGGACCTCAATCGCGGGCCTCCTTTGCGGTATTGTCCTGGGCATCGGCGAGCGTTTCGCCATGCACCTTGTCACTGCCCAATTCGATGAACTGAATCGTCACCTTGAGCGCGTCACACTCACGGTGACACCCGAAATCCTCGCCGACCGCACCTATCGGGAAATACGCGATCAATCAACTCATCTAAGAGAGTTTACCGGACAATTTAGAACAAACATCACAGAGGCGCTTCAGAATGCGCTAATCAATGCCATGCCGCCCGTGATGACTGATTCGGTGAGCCATGCTCTGACGGACCGCATGCCTTCGGTTATGTCCGATGCCATGACACCCGTAGTCACCACCCTGGAAAGCATGACGAACAGGCTGACATCGATGAACGAGGACGCCATTCGGAAAATGACGGGCGACTTTGGAAGCGTCATCTCTCAGTCCGCAGGCTCGGAAATCAGGGCTGTTGCCGAGACGCTGTCCTCCATGCCAGCGCAGATCGCTGATGCCGCCGGAGAAATGCGCAACGCTGCAGCCGCCCTGACCGAAGGCATGCATCGCATCACCGAGACGGCAGACAAAAATGTCGATAGCACCCATCAGAAGCTCGACGCCCAGCTTGAGGCCACTGTCCGGGGACTATCGGACGCCGCACAAGCCGTCAAGGAGACCATGGAGCATGCAGGGGATGCCATGCTCCATTCGGGCAAACAGGCAGGGACGGCGTTCGGGGGGGAAATTGCGGAAGCGGTCAAGCGTATTGAGCAAGCGACCAATAATAACGCCCAGGCGATTGAGTTGGTGGTGGATAAGCTCGTCAAGGCGACAACGGGGGTAACGGGTGAGATGTCGGCTGAGTCCAGCAGGACCATGTATGCCTTACGAGACGTGGTTGAACAGATGTCGCGCACAGTCGCCGACGTGGCTGGTAATCTGGAGCGTGGAGCGGTTAGGTCCGCTGATGATGTGACCGAACGTTTCTTGTCCTCTGCGACCGCCATGCAAGAAGCGGTGAATCGCAACTCCGAGCAGATCGCAACAGCGGTGCAGAGTATTATCGACGCGGGTCGGCAGGCTGAGAACGGTGTCGGCAAAGCTGCAGAGGACGTAGGCAAAACCATGTCGGAAAAGGGTAAAGAGGCGGCAGAACAGGTCGTGGTCGGCTCGTTTGAGGTGCTCACGAACTTCCGGGAGACGGTGGATAAATTGTGGCTGAAGATTGATGAGTTGGGCGGCGCGTTGCGGACCGTCGAACAGCGGATCGGGATCCATGCCACGGCGCTTGAAAATACAACACGTGCCGCCAGAGATACCGAGACCGCCATGACTGGTTCCGCTCGTGCGCTCACGACAGCAAGCGAGCCTCTCACGCGCACGGGCGAACTGATGAGCCGTTCGTTGGCATCGATAACGACCGTGGTGGGAACCGCTGTCAGCGGCCTGACCGACAGTCAACGAGAAACGGCGCGACTGGCCGAGGAACTCAAGAAAACAGGGCAGGAACTGCAAATGATTTGGGCGCGTCACGTCGGTAGGTTTGATGGTGTCGATGCCGGTATTGAAACCGTTTTCCGCCGCGTTATTACGAGTACGGATGAACACGCCCGGAAGTTGACTGACTATATTGGCAAAATTGATTCTCATGTGGAAAAAATCGTCGGGCATCTGTCCGGGAACGTCGATGAACTCCAATCGACGGTGGACGCAATGACGGATCTGGCGAAAACTATGAGAGGGAGTTGACAATGGCGCTCCAGGCCAGAAATCAGCGACAGTCAGCGCACGACGAGGAATCCTTTTTCGTGTCGATGACAGACATGATGGTCGGTATGCTGTTCCTGTTCATCATCATGCTGATGTTTTTTGCCATGAAATTCAACGAAGCCGCCGTCAAAAAAATCGAAGTGGTAGAAAATCTCACAAACGCTGAAGAGACGAGAGGGAAAATTCTTCAAGATATCAAAAAGGCGTTGGATGCTGAGGGAGTGACTGTTGTCATCGATCTGGATAATGGTATCCTGCGGCTTCCTGAAGAAATTCTGTTTGATCGCGGCAAGTCGGCCTTATCGGTACGCGGACAGAACGCTGTCGTCTCTTTGTCGAAGGCCCTCTTTCGCGTACTGCCCTGTTACACCGATTCAGCAACTCCTGCGTGCGGAAAAATACGGCATCAGGTCGAGTCCGTCTTTGTCGAGGGGCACACTGATACCGACGGCGAGGATAACCTGAACTGGAATTTGTCGTTCCAGCGTTCTCTGTCCACATTTGAATTCCTCCAGAAAGCCAGTCCTGCACTCGTCGCCCTGAAGAACCGAGATGGACAGATCATTATCAGTCTTTCCGGCTATGGCAAGCAACGCCCACTGAACGCGAACTCTACGCCTGAAGAAAAGGCTCAAAACCGCCGCATTGATATCCGGTTCATCATGTCTCCTCCAAAAGCAATCGAACTGCGCGGAGAGGGCACGGCTGCACAGCGGGAGAGCGGGACATGAGCATTCTGGATGCCGTTGGTGAGTTACTGTCAGGTTGGCGACCCCTGAGCCTCTCTCTGCCACCTGAAAGTAAAACTGAAAAGAAAATGCTGGTTATTGTCACCGCTCCGCCCCGTCCGCCCCGCCCTCCCGTCGACCTGGAGTATTTGCATGCCAAGTTAGTCACTGCATACACGGATGGAGATTGGAACAAAATTGAACCGGTTGAGTGGCGCTACGTCTCGGAATGCCTCTCCATGGGAGAATCACCACTTGTGGAAAAGGATGGTTTCGTCACCGCCTATTTGTCGCGGCTGAAACAGCTCGGCTCAGCGGTGATGGTGAAACGACTGGCCCGTTATTACCTCACCCATTTCAGCCAAAAAAAACCTGGTCTCCATCTCATCGCAGCCTGCCTTGTTGAACACATCGAGGAGTGTGGTGTATGGGGAGAGCGTCATTATGAACATCAGTTATTCGACATTGATGCGGCACCAGTGAAGTTGGCTACAGCAACAATGACATCAAAAATTGAGCCGCATCGACTTTTGGAGAGCCTGGGGTTCACGGGTACACTGGCACGCGCAAACATTCTTGCTGCTGCTTTCTACGTCGCTTGTCTGCAAACCCGAAAGCGTCTGGAAAAACGAAACCGTGAAGTTGCCGATATTTCTGAACTCCGCCGTCTCGCGTCGTGGGCCAGCCAGGATGGACAAACATTTTTGTTCGGCGAGTTCCCAAAGGTCAAAATGGCGTTCGCCGATGCGATGCTGATGCCGTGGATGAACTTAACGCCTACAGACGAGACGCGAGAATGGATCACGACTATCTTGATCGGGATGTTCAAAGACCCGCGCCTCAGTCGGTTGACTTGGTCAGGCGTTTCCGAGGATGCATTATCGGTCATGCTGAGATGGCTGACCAAAGCGTCACTGGAGCAGTTCTTTGCTGTTGTTGATGCGGTCGTCTCTCCCGACAAAAGACACATGTGGGAGGCGCGCAAACAATTCTGGCGCTCATACTACGACCGCGAATTTATGCAGGAAGCCTGGGTCGTTTTGGGCAACCGAGGTATCCAGTATGCCCGGAAACTGAAGCTGGGCTTTGGTGTTTTTGAATCTGGCTCCATCCAGGACCAGACACAGGCAGTGCTCATTATGCGGATCGGTACTGCCAGTACTCCCCCCGTTCTTGTCGCCGACTGGAGCCACAACGGCTATTGTCACATCTGGCATGACGACGCAGAGAGCGCACCGAAGCTCTATAAAACCAGCTATGGTAGGATTGACCTGAATACTGGCTCAGCATTTCAAAAAGTCCATAGAGGCGCATGGCAAGACGATGTCGCCGACCATATCAGACGCAGGACCGGAATTACGCATAAATCCTACGTAACCGTTCAGATCAGAAACGAAGGTGCCAAGCCTTGACAATGTGATTATTGACGGTCAGATTTTCATCCATGGACGATATCATGGAATCGAACATTCAGCTTTTAGTCGAGGAGAACAGGAACCTCCGTGAGGAGAACCGTTGCCTCCGTGACGAGAATCAGCGTCTCCGGGAAGAAAACCAGGAACTACGGGTGCTGGTTGCCCGACAGCAAGAGCAGATTACGGAGTTGATGC